>NZ_CP079203.1:0-340000 GCF_019297835.1 Sphingomonas sanguinis
TGGCAGTTCTACGTCGATCAGGGCATCGGCTCGATCGATTGGCCCCGGCTGGCGATAGGCTATGGCGCGCATGGGTCTTGCTCCTTCTGCTGACGCACGCGAGATAGAGACGGTGTCAGCTTTTGTCGTAGGCACAAAAAACGCTCATAGTGTCGAAAAGGATACCGCTCCGATGGCGAAAGCCCGTCACTCCCGCCTCGATTGTACCCCGGGTTGTGCCGTCGAGGCAGCGGTGAGCCTGATCGACGGCAAGTGGAAGGCGGTGATCCTCTACCATTTGCAGGACGGAACCACGCGCTTCAACGAACTGCGCCGCCGCGCTGGTGATGTGACGCCGCGTATGCTGACCAACCAGCTGCGCGAACTGGAGGCCGACGGCTTGATCGAGCGCGAGGTCTTCGCCCAGGTGCCGCCGCGTGTCGAATACAGCCTGTCCGATCGTGGTCGATCCCTGTCGCCGATCATCGCGGCGCTGAAGGCTTGGGGCGACGCAAATATGGATCTTTTCGCCTTGCGGTGAAGTCCCGCCCGGCGACAGCAAGGCTATCTTGGATCTGCCTCCAGTTGCCGGATGATACCATTCAGCGCTGCCGTGCAGCCCTGGGCGCGTCCAATGTCGTGATCGGTTCCGGCGGAGTTCCAGAACATGTCGAGCGGCCAGCGCTCCGGGCAATGCGCGATCAGGCAGCGCAGCGCGAGCCGCACCTCGATGGTGTCGACCTTTCCCTTGCCCGACCGCGCGGCGGCTCCGCGCAGGATGTGAAGCGACAAGTCTATGATGATCCGCTGATGGCGCGACATGGCCGATCAATGAAAGTCGCGCGACTTGATCCGCACCACCTGTTCGGGGTCTTGGCCATTGGCGTGCGGTGGCCAGTAGCTGTCGCGCGGGCCCGGTCGCCAGCCGGCATCGCCCCGGTCGGGCGACCCGGCATGGCGCGCACCGTCTCCCCGGCCGGTCGCATGGGGGAAGTCCATCTGTCCGACCTGGGCGAGCAGCCCGCCATGGTCGATGATTCGGTCGCAGATGACATGGATCACCAGTCCTTCCCGCTGCACCCGGCCCTTCATCCCAATCATCGCCGCCGACATGACGGTGCGGCGCTGCGCCTCGAACCGGTCGGGCCAGAGGATGCCATTGGCGATGCCGGTCTCGTCCTCGATCGTGATGAACAGCACGCCCTTGGCGCTGCCGGGCTTCTGACGGACGAGGATGATCCCGGCGACCTCGACGTGGCGGCCGTCCTTGATGTGGGCGAGGTCGGCGCAGCGGACGATGCCGCGGCGGGTGAGATCCTGCCGCAGGAAGGCTAGGGGGTGGGCGCGCAGCGACAATTGCAGCGCGCGGTAATCCTCCACTACCTCTCGGCCCTCGGTCAGCGGGCGGAGCGAGACGTCCGGCTCCAGCCCCTCCGGGCTGAACGAGGCTTCGCGCGCATCGGCGGCGGCGAACAGGGGGAGGGGGGCCTCGCCCAAGCCCTTCACCTTCCATAACCCCTGACGGCGATCCTCGCCCAGCGCATGGAAGGCATCCGCTTCGGCCAGTCGCTCGATCGCGGCGCGTGGGACGCCCGCACGCCGCCAGACCTCTTCCACCGAATGGAAAGGCGCGTCCCCGCGCGCCGCGACGATCGCCGCGCCATGCGCATTGGCGAGCCCGCGTACCTGGCGCAGGCCGAGCCGCACCGCGAGGTAGCGGCCGCGTGTCGGCTCCAGCGTGCAGTCCCAGCGGCTGGCGTTTATGCAGGCCGGCCGCACCTCGACGCCGTGTTCGCGCGCGTCGCGGACGACCTGTGCCGGTGCGTAAAAGCCCATCGGCTGGGCGTTGAGCAGCGCCGCGCAGAAGACGTCGGGATGATGATGCTTCATCCAGCAGCTGGCATAGGCGATCTTGGCGAAGCTGGCGGCGTGGCTCTCGGGAAAACCGTAGGAGCCGAAGCCCTCGATCTGCTTGAAGGTCCGCTCGGCGAAGTCGCGGGGGTAGCCGCGCGACACCATCCCCTCGACCAGCTTGTCGTAGAAATGGCTGACGCCGCCGGTGAACTTGAAGGTCGCCATGGCGCGGCGGAGCTGGTCGGCCTCGACCGCGGTGAAGCCCGCGCCGACGATCGCGACTTTCATCGCCTGCTCCTGAAACAGGGGCACCCCCAACGTCTTCTCCAGCACGGCGCGCAGTTCGGGACGCGGATAGTCGGGCTTCTCGCGTCCCTCGCGGCGACGGAGGTACGGGTGAACCATGTCGCCCTGGATCGGTCCCGGCCGCACGATCGCCACCTCGATGACAAGGTCGTAGAAACGCGCCGGCTTCATGCGCGGCAGCATGCTCATCTGCGCGCGGGACTCGATCTGGAAGGTGCCGAGTGTGTCGGCCTTCTGGATCATCGCATAGACGTCCGGGTCGTCGTCCTGCAGGTCGGCCATGCCGACCGCCACGCCCTTGGCCTCCTTCAACAAATTGAAAGCGCGGTTCATGCATCCAAGCATGCCGAGGCCGAGCACGTCGACCTTCATGAACTTCAGCGCGTCGATATCGTCTTTGTCCCATTCGATCACCTGCCGGTCGACCATCGCGGCCGGCTCGATGGGGACGAGATCGTCGAGCCGATCATGGGTGAGAACGAAGCCGCCGGGATGCTGCGACAAATGCCGTGGGACGCCGATCAACTGGCGCGACAATTCGAGCGCGAGGCGCAGCCGCCGGTCATCCATGTTGAGGCCGAGCTGCGTGACCTGCTTCTCGCCGACGCCCTCCTGGCTCCAGCCCCAGACGAGGCCGGCAAGCGCCTTGGTCAAGTCCTCGGGCAGGCCGAGCGCCTTGCCGACCTCGCGCACCGCGCCGCGGGCGCGATAGCGGGTGACGACGGCGGTGAGCGCGGCATGGTTGCGGCCATAGGTGTCATAGATCCACTGGATGATCTCCTCGCGCCGCTCATGCTCGAAGTCGACGTCGATATCGGGCGGCTCGCGGCGTTCACCCGAGACGAAGCGCTCGAAGAGTAGTTCGTGCTTGATGGGGTCGATGCTGGTGATGCCCAGCACGAAACAGACGCAGCTGTTCGCCGCCGAGCCGCGGCCCTGGCAGAGGATGCCGCGGCGTCGGCTCTCCGCGACGATACTGTTCACGGTCAGGAAGTACGGTGCATAGCCAAGTTCGCCGATCAGCTTGAGCTCGTGCCCGATCTGGTCGCGATAGGCTTGCGGCAGGCCATCGGGGAACATCCGCGCCGCCGCCGTCTCGGTCAGCTGTTCGAGTGCCCCCTGCGCAGTCAGCCCCTCGACCACCCGCTCGTGCGGATATTGGTAGCTCAATTCGCCAAGGTCGAAGGTGCAGGCGCGCGCGATCGCGGCGGTGGCGGCGATCGCATCGGGGAAGGCGGCGAAGCGCCGCTCCATCTCGGCCGGGGATTTGAGGTGCCGGTCGGCATGGCGCTCGCGCCGATAGCCGAGCGTGTCGACCGTGCACTTCTCGCGGATCGCGGTGACGACGTCCTGCAACAGCCGCGCCTCGGGAGCATGATAGAGGATGTCGCCGAGCGCCACCGCGCGGACACCTGCCTCCCCGGCCAGCGCGGCAAGGTCGTGCAGGCGTAGCGCATCATCGGGTCGGCGGCGGAAGGCGAGACCGCAATAGCCGCGCGTGCCGAAGGTCGTGCGCAGCGCGGCGAGATGCGCCGCGGTCATCGCACCCGCATCGTCCGGGAGCAGGATGGCGATCAGCCCCTCGCTCCACGCCACGACGTCCGACCAGCATAGCGTACAGCCCCCCTTACCGGCACGCGATTTGCCGAGCGTCAGCAGCCGGGTCAGCCGTGACCAGGCGCGCTTGTCGGTCGGGTAGAGCAGCACCGCGCGGCCGTCATCGAGATCGACCCGCGCGCCGGCGATCATCCGCACGGCCGTGGCCTTCTGTGCCTCCCAGGCGCGCACCAGTCCGGCGACGCTGCCGCGGTCGACGATGCCGAGCGCGCTATGGCCCTGCAGCGCGGCGGCGGCGAAGAATTCGTCGGGGCTGGAGGCACCGCGCAGGAACGAGAAATGGCTCGTCACCTGAAGCTCGACATAGCTGGTCGTCTCGGCAGCCATCAGCCGAACAGCCCGTGGAGATACCAGCTCAGATCGCCGGTCGCGGCATCGATGCCGTCGCCGCGGCGGAACAGCCAGAAGCGCGCGCCGGTGTCGTCCTCGACCCGAAAATAGTCGCGCACCGCCCAGACCTCGCCGTCGCGCCGCCACCATTCGCCATGGATGCGCTCCGGACCATCTCCGGCCACCACCGCATGGACCTGCCCGCGCCAGGTGAAGCGGCGCGGCGGTGCGTCGGGGAGGAGGGCGAGCACGCCGGTCAGCGGCTCGGGCCGGCTGAGCAGCCGTACCGGCCGGCGCCAGGCCGGCCAGCCAGTCGGCGCGGCGAGCGGCGGCGCGCGGCGTACCGCGCGTTCGGGCACGTCGCTCTCGACTGGCGCGGCGGTGAACAGCGCCGCCTCGCCCACCCGGCCGGCGATCTGGTCGACAAGCGTCGCGACGTCGGGCACCGCCGCCTCGCCGGTCAGGTCGCCGGCTACCGCGGTAGCACCCAGCGGATCGGTCCGCGTCGCGGCGAGGCGCATCGTCTCGATCCCGTCACCCGGATCGATCCGCTCGATGCACAGGTGGAAGAGGCGGGCGAGATGCACGACATCGCGGGTCGCGCGCGCGGTGCCGATCGCGAGCCGCTGCTCGCTGCCGTCGATCCGGTCAAGCAGCAGCACCAATGTGCGCACACCGCGCCCGCGCGCCTGCAACAGCAGCATCATGTCGGCGAGCAGGTCGGCGATCACCTGCTCGATCGCCTCGGCGGTGCCGATCGGCTCGAGCAGCCGGCGCTTTGCGACCGGCGTCTCCTCGGGCACGACCGGCACGATCGGTTCGGGGACACGCCCCAGTGCCTCGTCGAGGCGGCGGACACTCGCCATGCCTAGCCGCCGGGCGAGCGGCCCGCGTGGCAGCGGCAGGAGATCGGCGATCCGGTCGAGCCCAAACCGGTTCGCCGCCGCTGTTGCCTCCGGGGTCAGGCGGAGTGCGGCAGGAGGTAAGGGAGCCAGCGCCTGTGCCTCTTGTCCGCCGGGAACCAGCAGGATGGCATCGCGACCGAAACGGGCGAGCGCATGAGCTGCGCCCGGCGTGGAGGCGACCGTGACCCGTGCGGTCAGGCCGAAGCGTCGGCACAACCCGACCAGTCGTTGGCAGAAGCGGGTCTCGCCCCCGTGCAGATGCGCGACGCCGCTCAGGTCCAGCCACAGCCCGTCCGATCCGCTGACCGCGGCGGTCGGTGTCCAATGGCGCACGGCATGCAGCGCCAGATCCGCCAGCAACGCCATATCTGCCGCCCGGTCGGCGGGGCGGATGTCGAGATCCGGGATCAGCGCCCGCGCCTGCGTCACCGCCATGCCCGGGGTCAGTCCGAGCGTCATCGCCGCCGGGCAAGCGGCGGCGATGACCTGTCGCTGTCCGATCTGCTCGGCCAATACCATCGGCACGAGGTTCAACGCAGGTGCTGGCCCTGATACTGCCTTGTGCTGGCCCGGTGCGCTGGAGTGTTTGAACGGATGGTCCGCCGCCTCGGACCGGCGACCCAGTTCGCGCATCGGCGGTCGCTGGTGCAGCGGCAGTGCCGCCACCTGCTCCTCCATCGCCCCACGCGCCGCGCCTTGCTGCGCCCAGCGCGCACCGGGACGCCAGCCGCCGCCCCGTGGCACCGAGCAGGCACCAGGGTCATCGTCGATAGGAAGCATGAGCGCAGGCCTTGGCTCAGGCAGCGCGCGCGGCCGCTCCAGCCGTCGCAGTCGCTCGATCGCGAGATGCGGCAGGTAGAGCGAGGCGACCCGTGTCATCGCATGCCTCCAAGTCCATCGTGAAGCCCGGGCCACCGCGCTGGCGCGCCAGCTCGACCATCCAGCGCGCGCGGCCGACCCCTGGAGCGGGAAGCGGCGTGGAGGGCGCACAGGCGATCCGCCACCGTGTCATCGCCGCCGACAGCTCGGTCAGCGGGCAGGTGCCCTGTCGGCGCCAGCGGCGCGAAAGCAGGGCAGGGGTATTTCCCGTCATGGCCGCCAGCTGCAGTCGCCGGGTCGCAACCATGTCGGCGCGCTTTACCTCGCCGACGACCGCTGCAAGCCCGCCATGACGCAAGCCATCCTCCATGACGGCCAGAACGTCCTTGTCCTCACGTACCTCAGCGAAGAACAGCGTTGCAGGGCTGAGCCCGGCCTGTTCGAGACCCGGCGCATAGAGGTCGAACCGGGTGAGCGCCCAGAGCACCCGGCGGCCGCTCAGCGCTGCTGCGCGCGCGGCAATCCCGACCGCGAACAGCGTGGCAGCTGCATCATCTGTAAGGGTCGGTGTGGCCGAAGACGTCTCGTGCAGACCGCCGAGCGCCAGGCCGCCGCCCGTCAATCGCGTGTCTACCGCCTTGATGCCGAAAGGCAGGACCGCACCCTCACCGCCGCCTACAGCGCCTATGGCGCCCCGCAGGCAGGCCAATGTTTCTAGGGGTGGGGCGGTAGAAGACATCATTGCTGCGACTCGCATGTTCGCTATATGTTCCGTTGATTCCGCTGGCGGGTCAAGGCGTTGCGGAAGCGGATCGATAATCGGAACGGGACAGGGCCGTGGCAGAAGAGGGCCGCAAAAGGGGTAGCCAAGACAGCCGGGCAGGGGCCGATCACAATCATATCGGGCGGCGTCTGCGCACTTTGGAGGAGTGTGCCCTGCACAAGCGCACGCTGCGTCTCAACTGTCCGAAATGCGGTCACGTCCGCGTTTTGGACGCCGTTGCGCTCTGGTGGCTGTTTCACCGGCGAGGATGGGACGGCACGCTGGGGTTGGTGGGGCGGCGGCTATGCTGCTCGGCATGCCAAGCGGAGGGACACACCCAGCGTCCCCATGTGGTGATCGGGCGGGATCAGCCCACTGGCGCTGCTCTGCCCTATCCGGATGCCGCGACGTGGAAGAAGCTTGTCTCGCGCTACCGGTCGTGATCGAACAAGCGAATGTGTAATCTTTACAATATCAAGGTCGATCCGCGGACCTATTTCGACGCGCTTGCTGCAGTCGACGATGCGAGCAACACGCTGGAGGTCGAGAAGGATTACGCGGCGCCCGGCAAACCCGGCTATGTCGTTCGTGTCGAGGAGGGCCGGCGGGTGCTCAGCACAATGCGTTGGGGCTTCCCGACCCGCAAACCGCGCAAGCGCCCGGCGCGCGACGGGGAACTGCCCTTTCTCTACGACTGGTGGACGAACGCCCGGAATATGCAGAGCAATATGTGGAAGCCGTGGCTGCTGAAGGCGGAGCATCGCTGCCTGGTGCCGTTCACCCGCTTTGCCGAACCCAAGGCCGCTGGTGATCGCCAGGGCCCCGGCGACACCAACTGGTGGTTCACCGTCGAGGATCAGCCAGCGCCGTGTTTCGCCGGGCTTTGGAAGGTCGACCAGGATCATGACCGGGTCTATGCATTCTGCACGACCGAGCCCAATCCGCTGGTTGCGCCCAAGCATCCCAAGGCGATGCCGGTCATCCTCCTGGCCGAAGATCAGGAACGCTGGCTGACTGCCCCGGTGGAGGAGGCGCTTAGCTTACTGACCGCCTATCCCTCGCAGCTGATGAGCATCGCCTGACCATGGCCCGCAACCGCTATTATGACGGTCCGCCGAGCGATCACTTCGACGGTACGCGCTTCTTCAATCCGGGGCAGCCCAGTACCGATCGAGGCTTGCGCGCCATCCTGCGCTGGAAGCTGGCGGGGGCTGCTGCCAAATGGCCGAAGTCGGTGCCGGTGACGCCCGCCAGGCCCGAGGCGCGCGTCGATGGCCTGTGCTTGACGATGGTCGGCCATGCTTCGCTGCTGATCCAGGCGGCAGGGGTGAACATCCTCACCGATCCGGTCTGGTCGGAGCGTGCTAGTCCATTCCGCCGCGTCGGGCAGAAGCGGGTGACCGCACCGGGGATAGCATTCGACGACCTGCCCCCGATCGATGTCGTGCTGCTGAGCCACGGCCATTACGACCATCTCGATGTCGACACGCTGCGGCGCCTTCACGCCGCGCACGATCCGCTGATGGCGATGCCGCTCGGCAACGATGCGATCGTCCGGGCGGCGGTCCCGGCAGCGCGGTGTATGACCGGCGACTGGTGGGACCGGCTCGACCTCGTCGGGAGCATCGCGACAACGCTGACCCCGGCCAACCACTGGTCGAACCGCTGGCCGAGCGACACACGCATGACGCTGTGGAGCGGGCATTATCTGGACACGCCCGCCGGGGCGATCTGGTTCGTTGGCGACACGGGCTATGGCGACGGACGCATCTTCGGCGAGGTTCGCGAGCGGCTTGGTGCGCCGGACATCGCCCTCATCCCGATCGGTGCCTATGCGCCGAGGTGGTTCATGGCCGCACAGCATGTCGACCCGGCCGACGCCGTAAGGATTTTCAACGGTGTAGGGGCAGGGCGAGCGCTGGGTATTCACTGGGGCACATTTCAGCTGACCGATGAAGCACGCGATGCGCCCGTTGAGGAGCTGGCGACGGCACTGCGTGCCGCGAGTATCGCACCCGAATGCTTCGTCGCGGCCGAAGCGAGCGGTGTTTACCGCTTCGCCTAGAGCATCTCCAAGGGCACGCGGCCCTTGGGTCGGGGGAACAGCTTGTCCAGACGATCAAGGACGCTTGCATTGAGGGTCAGGTCAGCCGCAGCCCGATTGTCGCGCACATGCGCAACTCGGCCAGCCTTCGGAATGGCGATGACGTTGTCGCGCGCCAACAGCCAAGCCAACGCTAGCTGGGCGGGTGTCGCACCGAGTTCGTCTGCAAGGGAGCATAACCCGGCATGGCCGACGAGGCGGCCCTGCTCGACGGGGCTGTACGCCATCGTCGGGATCGCATGTTCGGCAAGCCAGGGCAGCAAGTCGTGCTCGGGACCGCGCCGCGTCAGATTGTAGAGGATCTGGTCGGTCGCGCACGCCGCGCCGCCACTGGCGACCAGCTCCTCCATATCGTCAGTGTCGAGATTGCTGACCCCCCAGCGCAGGATCTTGCCGGCGTCGACCAGTCGCTCCATCGCCTCCACGGTCTCGCCCAGGGGCACATTGCCTCGCCAATGCAGTAGGTAGAGGTCGAGCCGGTCGGTGCCGAGCCGCGTGAGACTAGCCTCGCAGGCGCGGGGCAAGCGATCGTGCGACGCATTCTGCGGATAGGCCTTGCTGACAAGAAAGACCTGATCCCGCTTGCCTTGAATCGCCGCTCCGACGAGTCGTTCGGACTCGCCATCAGCGTACATTTCGGCCGTATCGATCAGCGTCAGACCGAGATCGATACCTCCGCGCAGGGCGGCGATTTCTTCTGATCGGACTCGCCGATCCTCAGCCATCATCCAGGTGCCTTGGCCAAGCGCGGGGATAGTGGTGCCGTCTGGCAAGCGGATCGTCTTCATGGCGCCCTAAACGAGCCAGCGGAATTTCCGAGCCATCGCGAGACAGTTGCGTGTCAGTCTCGCTTATCGAGACAGCATATGTTCCCAATTCGTTCCGAATGCGATAAGCTCCGCGGCATGGTCACGCGCAAGATCATTCACGTCGATATGGACGCCTTTTTCGCGTCGGTTGAGCAGCGCGATGATCCCAATCTCCGGGGGCGCCCGGTCGCGGTCGGCTCTGCAGCGGCGCGGGGCGTGGTCGCAGCGGCGAGCTATGAAGCGCGCAAGTTCGGCGTGCGGTCGGCCCTGCCGTCGGTAACGGCGCTGCGCCGTTGTCCGGACCTTCTCTTCGTGCGGCCGCGGTTCGAGGTTTACCGCGAGGTCTCCCGCCAGATCCACGCGGTCTTTGGCCGCTACACGGACCTGATCCAGCCGCTGTCGCTCGACGAGGCCTATCTCGACGTGACTGCTGACAAGCAGGGACTCGAGACGGCCTGGCGAACCGCCAAGGCGATCCGTGCCGACATCCTGGCAGAGACCGGGCTGACGGCGTCGGCTGGCATCTCGTACAACAAGTTCCTGGCCAAACTCGCGTCCGATCACCGTAAGCCCAATGGGCAGTTCGCGGTGACGCCGGAGATGGGCGCCGCATGGGTTGAGACGCTGCCGGTCGACCGGTTCCACGGAGTGGGGCCGGTCACTGCCAGGAAAATGAAGGGTCTCGGTATCGAGACGGGTGCAGACCTGAGGGCCAAGCCGCTGGAGTTCCTGCAAGCGCATTTCGGCAGCTCGGCTCATTGGTACTATTCGATTGCGCGCGGAGAAGATGACCGGCCGGTCAATCCCAACCGGGTCCGCAAGTCATCCGGATCAGAGACGACGTTCGACCGTGACCTGGTCGAAGCGGCGGAGATCGAAGCGGGCGTCTTGCAAATGGCGGATGACGTCTGGCGATGGTGTGAGAGCCGACAGGCATTTGGACGAACCGTGACGGTGAAGGTCAAATATGGCGACTTCCACCAGATCACGCGCAGGCGCAGTCAGCCCATGGTCGTGGCGACGCGCGATGCGCTGCACCGCGCCGCCCTCGAATTGATCCGATCGGTGTTGCCGACCCAGAAGGGTGTTCGGCTGGTCGGCGTGACGGTGTCGAATTTTGCTGACGCCCAAGCCACCACGGCCCCTGAACTGGCAATCTTTGCAGAGGCGGCAGCATGACCTCCGATTTGTTCGATACCCCGATCTTGCCCGGCCTTCGCATGCAGCCTGACCTGATCGACCAAGCCGAAGAGCAGATGCTGATCGCGCGCATCGACGCGGCCGATCTGACGCCGTTCCGTTTCCAGGGATGGACGGGCAAGCGTCTGACGACGTCATTTGGCTGGAGTTATGATTTTGAGGTGGGACGTCCAATCGAGGCGCCTCCGATCCCCGACTGGCTGCGTCCATTCCGGGAGCGAGTGGCGGTTTTCGGGCAGTTGGACCCCGAAGACCTGATCCAGGTGCTGCTGATCCGCTATGACCCGGGGGCGGGGATCGGATGGCATCGTGATCGACCGATCTATGGTCACGTCCTTGGGCTTTCACTTGGCGAGCCCGCGATCATGCGGTTTCGCCGCCGGCGAGCTGGCAGATTCGAAAGAGCCGCCGCACCATTGGAGCCGCGTGCGGCCTATCATCTGAGTGGGCCGGCCCGTCATGAATGGGAGCACAGCATCGTCGCTCTCGAGCGGCCGCGCTGGTCTATTACCTTCCGCAGTCTGGCAGCGCGCCCCTGAGGCCGTTGCCCACGTCTTCGCTGAATGAGACTGATCCAGACTTCGTTGTCGTCGACGTAGAGACGGCTTGCTCACGCGTCAGCAGCATCTGCCAGATCGGCATTGTCGGCTTCAAGAACGGGATCGAGACATTCGCGTATGAAACACTGATCGATCCACTGGACCATTTCTCATCGTTCAACACCCGCATCCACGGGATCACCAGTGATCATGTCGTCGGAGCACCGACCTTCGGCGACGTACACTCTACCATCAATGCTCATCTGGCAGGCCGGATCACGGTTGCGCATTCCTTCTTCGACAAGGGCGCGCTTGGTGCCGCCTGCGCGATTCATCAGCGTGATGTAATCGGGACGACGTGGCTCGATAGCGTTCGCGTTGCCAAGCGTGCCTGGCCCGAACTGCCCAGCCATCGGCTGAACGTGCTGAGCAAGTTCCTGGGCATTCGGCACAAACATCACGATGCACTCAGTGACGCCCGCGCCGCTGGCATCGTGATCGTGCGCGCAATCGAGCATACCGGTATGGGCCTTTCCGGATGGCTCGCACCCGCACGCGCCCGGCGCGGCCCGGCCCCCAAGGCAGCTGCGGATGGTCCCCTGAAAGGTGAGCGGGTGGCCCTACTGGGCGCTGCTCGAGATGGAAAACTGGCACGATGTCTGGCGGAAGCCGGGGCGCGGATCATGTCAGGGGTCGGCACCACCACAACGATGCTCGTCATCAGTGACGACCAACCCTTTGGCCGCTTTGTGTCAGGTCATGCCGAATATCGCCGCGCTGAAGAGATGCGGAAGCAAGGAGCATCGATCAAGATTGTACTGGAGACGGAGATGCTAACCCGGATGCAGCGCTAAGCGAAATAGCTTGGTCAGGATCAGCCTGCTTTCGAGCGCGCTTCGAGCTTTCATCGATCGGAAAAAGCGGCTCACGCTTGAAGCGTGGCGGCCGTTATGGCGCCCGGAACCACACTCGGATGCGAGACGCAATGGCATATCCGAATCGATAACCTTCGACCCAGGGCAGCTCATTCGAACCATCACAGCCAGATTATTTTGGGGGACGAGATGATGTCGCTAATCGCACCATGTCCGCAAAAAGCGCAGATTTCTGCCGCTTTTGCCTTGACAATGGTGACCCCTACGGGAGGGATGTCACAATAACAAAAAGCGCGGATTTGCGAGCTTTTTGCGTCTGACGATCAGCCACGCTGTACCTGCTTGCTGTACCAACGCGGTTGAGAGGGATAACATAGCGTGTCGGACGGCGAGGACAAGATTAAGGGCCTTCTCCATTACCCGCGCGTTGTTCACCGGGCAGGAATAAATACACCCAACAACCTTGCAGGTATCGACAGGATATAAAGTTGGTGTTGGACGGAAAGCACCGGCGCCGACATGCTTGCCTCCACAAAAGCGAGAGCTTCGGACCAGTCGCAACAACAGAATGCGACATACCATGGAGAGGAAGCGGATGATGGGTATCATGCCATTCCGACGGCATTCGGTATGCCGGCCGCGCCGGGGATGTTCGGCGGGTCTGGTGGAGGGCTCCGACAGCTGTGGGCGCCACCAGCGCATGGCCCACTTGATCCATGCTACCGTTCATGCCTGACCAAAGGCGCGAGGGCCCTCGGTACCGCGCCATCTAATATTTGAACGATCATGATGGAGAGCGAAATGACATCCCTGCTCGACGCCGCGCATCTCGACGGCCGGTTCTTCGACGGACACTGGATCGAGGGCGGCCAAGGCTATGACGTCCTCGAACCGGCGACCGGTGGTGCAGTTCTGGCGCGGGCCGCCTCGGTCGATGCCGCGACGGTCACCAAAACGGCGACGGCCGCTCGCGCCGCGCAGCAGGGCTGGGCCGCAGCGACGGCGGATGTCCGGGCGGGCATCTTCGTCCAGGCAGCGGCGCTGGCGCGGGCGCATGCCGAGGAGATCGTGACCTGGACCATGCGGGAAAGCGGTTCGGTGCGCGCCAAGGCGGAGTTCGAGCTGGCGATCACGATCAAGGCGATCGAGCTGGCGGCGGCGATGCCGCATCAGGCGCAGGGGCTCGTCCTGCCCAGCGAGCCGGGGCGGCTGAGCCTGGCGCGCCGTCGTCCGCTCGGCGTGGTCGGGGTGATCGCGCCGTTCAACTTTCCGCTCTATCTGGCGATGCGCGCGGTGGCGCCCGCGCTGGCGGTGGGCAATGCGGTGATGCTCAAGCCCGACCCGCGCACGGCGATCTGCGGCGGGCTGGTGATCGCGCGTCTGTTCGAGCTGGCCGGGCTGCCCGCAGGCGTGCTGTCGGTGCTGCCCGGCGGCGGCGAGGCGGGCGCGGCACTCTGCGCGGACCCGAATGTCGCGATGATCCAGTTCACCGGCTCGACCGGCGCGGGCCGAAAGGTCGGCGAGGCAGCGAGCCGTCACCTCAAGAAGGTCTCGCTGGAACTGGGTGGCAAGAACACGCTGATCGTGTTGGACGATGCCGATCTCGACCTCGCGACGCGCAACGCCGCCTGGGGGGCATGGCTGCATCAGGGGCAGATCTGCATGACGGCGGGCCGCATCCTGGTGCACCGTGCGATCTTCGACGCCTTTGCTACCCGACTGGCCGAGAAGGCGAAGGCGCTGCCGGTGGGCGATCCGATGTCGGGCACGGTCGCGATCGGCCCGCTGATCAGCCAGCCGCAACTCGACCATGCGATCGATATCGTCGAACGCAGCGTCGCCGCCGGGGCGCGCCTTCTGGCGGGCGGCAAGGCCGAGGGACTATGCCTCGCCCCGACCGTGCTGGAAGGGGTAAAGCCGGGCATGGCGGCGTTCGAGGAGGAGATTTTCGGCCCCGTCGCGGTGCTGGTGCCGTTTGACACGGACGACGAGGCGGTCGCGCTCGCCAACGACACCGAATATGGTCTGTCGGCGGCGGTGATCTCGAAGGATGTCGGCCGAGCCATGGCGCTGGGCGAACGGCTGCGCGCGGGCCTGCTCCACATCAACGATCAGACGGTGAACGACGAGGTGGTCAATCCCTTCGGCGGGGTGGGCGCTTCCGGTAACGGCTCCGCGATCGGCGGCCCGGCCAATTGGGAGGAGTTCACCCATTGGCAGTGGGTGACGGTGAAGGGCGCCGCGCCCGCCTATCCCTTCTGACCGCCCACCCAACCACATATCATGATGCAGGAGACGATAATGACCGAGATGCGCAGCATCACCACCGCCGTGGTTCGCGACCAGGGTGCACCCTTTGCGATCGAGGAAGCGAAAATTGCGTCACCGCAAGGGGGCGAGGTGCTCGTGCGGATCGTGGCGGTGGGGGTGTGCCACACCGACATCATCGTGCGCGACCAATATTACCCCGTCCCGCTGCCCGCCGTCCTCGGCCATGAAGGTGCGGGCGTGGTCGAGGCGGTGGGGCCGGGCGTGACCGCCGTCGAGCCGGGCGACCATGTCGTGCTCAGCTTCGCGTCGTGCGGCGTCTGCGGTCCGTGCCTGACCGGTCACCCGGCGCATTGCGGCGATTTCTTCGCGCTGAACTTCGGCGGTGGCCGCAAGGACGGCTCGACGGCCACGTGCGATGCCCATGGCGGGGCGCTGCACGATCACTTCTTCGGCCAGTCCTCCTTTGGCAGTTTCGCGATGGCGCACGAGCGCAACATCGTGAAGGTCGCCAAGGACGCGCCGCTGGAACTGCTCGGGCCGCTCGGTTGCGGTATCCAGACCGGGGCAGGAGCCGTATTGCGCGCGTTGGAAGTGCCGTCGGGGGCCAGCTTTGCCGCCTTTGGTTCGGGGGCGGTCGGCCTCAGCGCGATCATGGCGGCGCGCGTCGCGGGCGCGACCACGATCATCGCGGTCGACGTGACGCCCAGTCGGCTCGACCTCGCGAAGGAACTGGGCGCCACGCATGTCGTCAACAGCCGGGAGACCGATGCGGTGGAAGCGATCCGCGAGATCACCGGCGGCGGCGCGGACTTCACGCTGGAGAGCAGCGGTCGGCCAGAGGTTCTGCGCCAGGCGATCGACGCGCTGACCATCATGGGGACCTGCGGCATCGTCGGCGCGCCAAAGCTGGGCACCGAAGCGAGCTTCGACGTGAACATGGTCATGGTGCCGGGCAAGCGCATCATGGGCATCGTGGAGGGCGATGTCGTGCCGCAGGTCTTCATCCCCGAGCTGATCGCGCTCCACGCCCAGGGGCGCTTCCCCTTCGACCGGCTGGTGAAATTCTATGATTTCGCCGATATCAACCAGGCGGTCGCCGACAGCGAAAGCGGCGTGACGATCAAGCCCATTTTGCGGCTGCCCGCCTGATGGCAAAGCGGGCGGGGGACGCCGTGCCCCCGCCCGTCTCGGGCGTCAGACCCGTTCGATCATCAGGGCAATGCCCTGGCCCACGCCGATGCACATGAAGGCCAGCGCGTAGCGTCCTTGCGTCCGGTGCAGTTCCTCGACGGCGGTCATGACGATCCGCGCGCCCGACATGCCCAGCGGATGCCCCAGCGCGATGGCCCCGCCGTTGCGGTTCACGCGGGGGTCGTCCTGCGCCAGCCCCAGGTCGCGCAGGGTCGCGATCGCCTGGCTGGCAAAGGCTTCGTTGAGTTCGATCACATCGAGATCGTCGATCGCCACGCCGGTCAGGCAGCACAGCTTGCGCGCCGCTTCGATCGGTCCGGCGCCCATGATGCGCGGCGCGATCCCGGCGGCGGCCATGCCCAGAATGCGTGCGCGGGGCGTCAGGCCGTGTTGCCCCGCCGCCGCTTCGGACGCGACGATCATCGCGGCCGCCCCGTCATTCAGGCCGGAGGCGTTGCCCGCGGTCACGGTGCCGTCGGCGCGGACGACGGGCTTCAGCTTTGCGAGGACCTCGAGGCTGGTCGCGCGCGGATGTTCGTCCTGCGTGACGACGCGCGGCTCGCCCTTTTTCTGGGGGATGGTGACGGGGACGATCTCGGCTGCCATCCGCCCGCTGGCGATCGCGGCGGCGGCCTTTTGCTGGCTGGCCAGCGCGAACCGGTCCTGATCCTCGCGCGAGATGCGCCATTGATCGGCGACATTCTCGCCCGTCTGCGGCATCGTGTCGACGCCGTAGGCCGCCTTCATCGCCGGGTTGACGAAACGCCAGCCGAGCGTGGTGTCCTCGATCTTCTGTGCGCGGTCGAAGGCGGAGGCGGCCTTGCCCATGACATAGGGCGCGCGGGTCATGCTCTCGACGCCGCCCGCGATGACCAATTCGGCATCCCCCGAGCGGATCGCCTGCGCCGCGCAGCCGACCGCGTTGAGGCCCGATCCGCACAGTCGGTTAACCGTCGTTCCGGGCACCGCCTCGGGCAGGCCCGCCAGCAATACGGCCATGCGCGCAACGTTGCGATTGTCCTCGCCCGCCTGGTTGGCGCAGCCGAGGATGCTGTCGTCGACCGCGCTCCAGTCGACGCCCGGGTTACGCTCGACCAAGGCGCGGATCGGCACGGCGGCGAGGTCGTCGGCGCGGATATCGGCCAGCGCGCCGTTCAGCCGCCCGATCGGGGTCCGAACGGCGTCGCAGATAAAAGCGGCGGTCATGAGGTCAGCTCCGATGGTTCAGGATAGCGTCGGCCAGCGCATCGGGCGCTTCGAGCGGCGCGAGATGGGCGGCGGGAAGGGCGATATGCCGCGCGCCGGGAATGGCCGAGACCAGATGCTCGCCATGGCCGACATAGGGCGTCGAGCTGTCCTGGTCGCCCGAGACAACAAGCGTCGGACAGGCGATCCCGCCTAGCCGGTCGGACAGCGCCATGTCGCGGATCGCTGCGGCGCATCCGGCATAGCCCTCGGCCCGCATGGTGAGCAGTCCGTGACGGATCGTCGCCGCATGGCCGGGCCGCTCGGCGATGAAGGCGGGGGAGAGGAAACGCGACATGGCCAGATCAACGATCCCCGCCATGCCGTCGCGGCGCACCGTATCGACGCGCGTGGTCCATGCGGCACGGTCCATCGTGGCGGAGGTGCAGATCGGTATCAGGCCCGTCACCCGCTCCGGCATGTCCAGCGCCATCTGCATCGCGATCATGCCGCCCAGCGACACGCCAGCGACCTGGGCCTTGTCCCATCCGGCCGCGTCCATCACTGCCGCGATGTCACGGGCCAGCCCGGCCAGGCTATAGTCGCCCGGCGGCGCGTCCGACGCGCCGTGCCCTCGCGTGTCGATCCTCAGCAAGGCGACGTGTTCGCGGAGCAGCGGCAGGACCGGGCTCCACAGATCCATGTCGGTGCCGATCGAATTGAGCAGCACGAGGCGCGGCCGGTCGGTTTCGCCCTCGACCTTCCAATAGATGGCGGCCCCATCGGATGTGACGAACGGCATCAGACGACGCCTTCCAGCATATCCGCCGCGAATGGTGCCCCGGTCTTCGCCCGGACCTCGTCCAGCGTGACGCCGGGGGCCAGTTCGATCAGCCGCAGGCCCGGCTTGTCGCAGGCCATAACGCACAAGTCGGTGACGATCAGGTCGACACAGGCCTTGCCGGTCAGCGGCAGCGTGCATTCGGGCAGGATCTTCGGACCGCCGGCCTTGCTGGCATGGTCCATCACCACGACGATGCGCTTGACGCCCGCGACCAGGTCCATCGCGCCGCCCATGCCCTTCACCATCTTGCCCGGGATCGTCCAGTTGGCGATGTCGCCGCCCGCCGAGACCTCCATCGCGCCCAGCACCGCCATGTCGATATGGCCGCCCCGGATCATCGCGAAGCTGTCCGCGCTGGAGAAGAAGCTGGAGGTTGGCAGCGTCGTCACCGTCTGCTTGCCCGCATTGATGAGGTCCGGGTCCGCCTCGCCCTCATAGGGAAAGGGGCCGATGCCCAGCAGGCCGTTTTCGGACTGCAGCGTCACGTCGATCCCGGCGGGAACATGGTTGGCCACCAGCGTGGGGATGCCGATGCCGAGGTTGACGTAGAAACCGTCCCGAAGCTCGCGGGCGGCGCGCGCCGCCATCTCGTCACGGGTCCAGCTCATGCGACTTCCTCCCGCGCGCGGGTCGTCAGTTTCTCGATGCGCTTTTCGTTGATCGTGCTCAGCACGATGCGATCGACATAGATGCCCGGCGTGTGGATGGCGTCGGGGTCGAGCGTGCCCGCCTCGACGATCTCCTCCACCTCGACCACCGTGACCTTGCCGGCGGTCGCCATGTTCGGGTTGAAGTTGCGCGCGGTTTTGCGGAACATCAGATTGCCCGCCGGATCGGCCTTCCACGCCTTGATGATCGACAGGTCGGCGCGCAACCAGGTCTCGCGGACATAATCCTGCCCCTCGAACGTCTCGACCGGCTTGCCCTCGGCCACGACCGTGCCGACGCCGGTCTTTGTATAGAAGGCCGGGATGCCCGCGCCGCCTGCGCGGATGCGCTCGGCGAGTGTGCCTTGCGGGTTGAGTTCCAGCTCCAGCTCGCCAGACAGATATTGCTGCTCGAACAGCTTGTTCTCGCCGACATAGGATGAAATCATCTTGGCGACCTGACGGCTCTCCAGCAGCATCCACAGCCCGAACCCGTCCGCGCCGGCATTGTTGGAGATGACGGTCAGCCCCTTCACCCCGCTCGCGCGGATTTCCGGGATCAGGCTTTCGGGATTGCCCGACAGGCCGAACCCGCCCGACATGATCGTCATGCCGTCGAACAACAGCCCGTCCAGCGCGGCGGCGGGCGAGGGGTAAATCTTGCTCTTCATATCGCTCCAGTCAGCCCAGATCGCCACCGGCCACGGGCAGGACCGAGCCGGTGATGTAGGAAGCCTCGTCCGAGGCCAGGAAGAGGATCGGCGCGATCTGCTCGTCCAGCGTGGCATAGCGCCCCAGGAAGGTGGAGCTGGTGACCTGCTCCACCGCCTCGGCCATCCAGGCCTGTTCGCGGGTGTCGTCGCCATTCGGGTTGCGCGGCACGATGCGCGGCGGCGCCTGCGTGCCGCCGGGCGCGGTCGCGACGACGCGGATGCCCGCCTCGCCATATTCCATCGCGAGGGCTTGGGTGAGGGCGTTGATCCCGCCCTTCGCCGCCGAATAGGGAACGCGCCGGATGCCGCGCGTCGCGTTGGACGACACGTTGACGATCGTGCCGCCGCCCTGGCCCAGCATGATCGGCAGGACGGCGTGACAGCCCCACAACGTCGGCATCAGCGAACGGCGGATTTCCGCCTCGATCTGCTCCGGCTCGAAGGCCGCGAAAGGACGCATGCGGATCGCGCCGCCGACATTGTTGACCAGAATGTCGACGCGGCCAAAGGCGGTCACCGCCGCTGCCATCGCGGCGGCCGCTCCGTTATGGGTTTCGAGGTCGCACACGAAAAACGCCGCCCGCTCGCCCGCTTCCCGCGCCACGTCGGAAACGAAGTCGGCGCGGTCGACCAGCAGGACGGCGGCACCCTCGGCCGCGGCGCGCAGCGCCACGCCGCGGCCGATGCCCTGGGCGGCCCCGGTCACCACCATCACCTTGTCGCGAAAGCGCCCGGCGAATGTCATGCCGCCACCGCAACCGGCGCTTCGCTCGGCACGAATTTTTCATAGTGGAAATGCCGGGGCTCGACGCCCTTGTCGCGCAGGAAGCCCCGCACCGCCTCGACCATGGGCGGCGGCCCACACAGATAGATATCGCAATCGCCCGCGTTCAGATGCGTATCGGTCAGATGATCGGTGACATAGCCTTTCAGCGGATGCGCGCTCTCGGGATCGGCGACGCACGCGGTCCAGCTCAGCGAGGGGAGGCGGCCTGCCAGCGCCTCGATCCGGGGGACCTCGACCATGTCGCCGTCTCGGGTCACGCCGTAGATCAAGTGGAGCGGCTGGTCCGTGCCCGTATCGGCCAGCACCTCCAGCATCGACAGGATCGGGGCCAAGCCGGTGCCACCCGCCAGCAGGATCGTCGGCCGCTCCACCGCCCGCAGGAAGAAGCTGCCCTGGGGGCCGACGAAGCTCATGCGCGCGCCGGGCTTGGCCATGGATGTCAGCCATCCGCTCATCAGGCCACCGGGCATGTTGCGAATCAGGAAGCTGGCCTCCGCCGCGCCGGGTTTGGAACTGAAGGAATAGGCGCGGTGCTGGTCCGTGCCCGGCACCGCCAGATTCACATATTGGCCGGGCAGGAAGCCGAGCACAGCCGGATCGTCCAGCCGCAGGGTGAGGAGGATCGTGCTGTCAGACACCAGGTCCACCGCCGCCACCGCGCCCTCATGCACGGCGGGCTTCACCTTGCAGGCGGAGGAGGGGACGGGCACCGCGACGACGCAATCGGACGAGACGCGCATCTGGCAGGTCAGGACCAGCCCTTCCTCCGCCTCGTCGGCGGTCAGCGCCTCGTCGATATAGTCGTCGCCGAGATCATAGGCGCCCTGTTCGCAGCGGCATTTGCAGGTGCCGCACACGCCGTCGGAACAGTCCATCGGCAGGTTGATCCTCTGGCGGAACGCGGCGTCCAGCACCGTCTCACCCGGGGCGCAGGTGATGAAGCGCGTCGCGCCATCCTCAAAGTTCAATGCGATACGGTAGCCCATGATATCCTCTCCGGCCGCCGGGCATCAGACGTGATAAACGTCGATCACCTGGCGGATATAGTCGTTCTTCAGGACGACCTTCTTGTTGGTGATGAGCGGCTGCGCGCCGGTCGTGTCGATCGTGTAGAAGGACGTGCCGAAGAAGCTCAGCGTCTCGTTGTAGCGGTGGCTGAGCGTGTGCCAGTTGAACCGCACCTGCATCTGCCCGTCCGCCTCGCCGAGGATCTCGACGTTCGAGACGGTGTGGTTGGTGCGCGGCTCGGGCATGCTCGCCCCCGATCGCTCGGTCTTGATCCGGAAGACGCGGTCCTCCAGCCCGGTGCGATCGGGATAGTAGATGAGCGAAATCTCGCGCTGCGGGTCCTCCACCAGCATGTCGTCATCGTCCCAGGCGGGCATCCAGAAGACCGCGTGCGGGGCGTAGCATTCCAGCCACTCGTCCCATTGCCGATCGTCGAGCAGCCGTGCCTCGCGGTAGAGGAAGGCGAGGAGCCGGTCGTAGGTCAGGCTCATGCCGCTACCTCCAGCCGGTCGACCGGGCGCAGCGTGGCACCACCATTCCCGCCGCCGTCGCGGTCGATCGCGGCGATCAGCGACTGCGCCCAATATTCATGCTGGCGGACGAACAGCCCCTCGTCCTCGCTACGCTCGCCGCTGAGCAGCGGTTCGATGCCCATGGCGCGCGCGTTTCCGTCCGGTCCGGCGATCCAACGCGTCGCCCCGCGGCTCAGGTCGTTCCACAGTTCGCCCGCGCCCTCATAGGCCTTCTGGCAGGAGCGGAATTCTTCCAGATCGTCGGGCGTGCCCATGCCGCTGACGTTGAAGAAATCCTCATATTGCCGGATGCGCAAGGCGCGGTCGGCGTCGCTCTCGCCCTTCGGCGCGAAGCAATAGATGGTCACTTCGGTGCGATCGACCGAGATCGGGCGGACGACGCGGATTTGGGTCGAGAACTGGTCCATCAGATAGACATTGGGATAGAGGCACAGATTGCGGGTCTGCCCGACGATGAATTCCGCGCGCTCCTCGCCGACCCGCGCCGCCAGCGCCTCGCGATGCGCATAGATCGGGCGAACCTCGGGGTTGAGCAGCTTCGTCCAGAGCAGGATATGGCCGTGGTCGAACGCATAGACGCCGCCGACGCTCTTGGACCAGCCATCGACATCGACCGCCTTGATCGAGTCCTCCGCGCGGCGGTTGGCGGTCGCCGCATAATTCCAGTGGACCGCACTGACATGATAGCCGTCGGCACCGTTTTCGATCTGCAGCTTCCAGTTGCCGTCATAGACATAGGTCGAACTGCCGCGCAGCACCTCCAGCCCGTCGGGTGCCTGGTCGACCATCTGGTCGATGACCATGCGGGTCGAGCCGAGCCAGTCCTCGAGCGGCGGCACGTCGGCGTTCAGGCTGCCGAACAAGAATCCGCGATAATTCTCGAACCGGGCGACGCGGGTCAGGTCGTGCGACCCCTCGGTGTTGAACCCGGCGGGATAATCGCCGGTCTTGCCGTCCTTGACCTTCAGCAGCTTGCCCGCATTGCTGAAGGTCCAGCCATGGAACTGGCAGGTAAAGCTGCCCTTGTTGCCATGCTTGCGACGGCACAGCATCGCGCCACGATGCGCGCAGGCGTTGATGACGGCGTTCAACGTCCCGGTCTTGTCACGGGTGATGATGATCGGCTGGCGACCGATATGGGTGGTGAGATAGTCGTTATTCTCCGGGATCTGGCTCTCATGCGCCAGATAGACCCAGTTGCCCTCGAAGATGTGCTGCATCTCCAGCTCGAACAGCGCGGGGTCGGTGAACACGTCGCGGCGGCACCGGAAGGCTCCGGTGGCGGGATCGTCGACGACAGCGGTGGCAAGGCGTTCGCGAAGGTCGGTCATGACAATATCCTTCCGGGGATCAGGCGACGGCCAGACGGGCGCGGTGCGAGAAGGCTTCCTCCTCGGCATCGTCGGCGCGCTGGAGCTGGAAATCGAAGGCGATGTGCGCGGTGTCGCCCTGGCGGTTCGGCACCGGCAGCAGCCCCTCGCGGGTGCCGAACGCGAAGTCGTCGGCGGCAAAGGGGTCATCGCCGAAATTGATCTGCGTCGTCAGCTGGCGATAGCCGGGCGCCTCGATGAAGAAATGGACATGGGCCGGGCGGTTGCCGTGGCGGCCGAGCACCTGCATCAACCGGTCGGAGGCACCGCCGGGCGGCACGCTATAGCCGTTGGGCATCTTGGAATGGAACGCATAGCGCCCATCGTCGCCCAGCCGGATGCGGCGGCGGTTGTTGAACGGCGTCTGCTCGCCGGTGGGGTCGAAATGCGAGTAGAAGCCCTTGGAATTGGCGTGCCAGACATGGAGGATGGCGTTCGCGACCGGCTCGCCGTCCGGTCCCGTGACCCGTCCGGCCATGTAGAGCGTGTCGGTATCGTCGGGATCGTCGGTCAGGTTGGCGTCATTGTCGACTAGCGGCGCGCCCTCGACATAGAGCGGCCCCTCGATGGTGCGGGGCGTGCCGCCGGTCTTGCCCGCCTCGGCGTCCTTGGCGTCCATATAGAGGTCGAGGAAATGTTCGAGGCCGACGCCCGGCATCAGCAGCCCGAACTCGCCCGCGCCGTTCTGGAGGAAGTTGACCGCGCCCCAGACTTCGTTCTCGTCGATGTCGTGCTTGACGATCAGCACCATCAGCGATTCCACCAGGTCGCGCAGGATCGCCTTGACGCGCGGATCGCCCTTGTCGGAGGCCGTGCCCGCGACGCGATCGAGCAGATCCTGGATGGCGGGGGTTTTCACGAAGCTGATATCCATCACACTCTCCTATATTCTGTCTGTCCGGCCGCTCGTCGGCGGTCGTGCGGTTCCGATCGTCAGCGGTCGTCGTCGTGTAGGGACGAGGGGTGGCGGCACAGCGCCGTCACGCGGATCGTCATGAAGGGGTAGAGCGGCAGGCTCATCAGGATGTCGTGCAACTCGGCATTGGAGCCGACATCGAAGATGCTGACATTGGCGTATTGGCCGACCACCCGCCAGATGTGGCGCCAGGTGCCCGCGCGTTGCAGCTCCTGGAAACGGGCCTTCTCGGCGGCCTTGAGCCGTGCCGCTTCCTCGGCATCGAAGCCGAGCGGAATATCGACATCCATTTCGACGTGAAACAACATGGTTCAGCCTCTTCCCGCGACGATATGAAGGGTAGGGGAGCGACGGTCGCGTCGGTGGAACGCGACGCGGTCCTCGTCCAGCGCGATGCCCAGGCCGGGGCCGGTCGGCACGCTCAGGTGGAAATCGGCATAGCGCAGAGGCTCGGCCAATATGTCTTCGGTCAGCAGGAGTGGGCCGAACAACTCGGTCCCCCAGGCCAGAGAGGGCAGGGTAGCGAAGACATGCGCCGACGCCGCGGTGCCAACGCCGCCCTCCAGCATCGTGCCTCCATAGAGCCCGACGCCACCCGCCTGCGCGATCGTGGCCACGGCATGGGCCGGGAGCAGGCCGCCGGACTGGGCGATCTTGACCGCGAAGACCCGCGCCCCGCCGCACGCCGCAATGGCGAAGGCGTCGGCGGGCCCGTGCAGTGCCTCGTCCGCCATCAACGGGACGACATGTTTGGCGGACAGCCGGGCCATGGCGGCATGATCGTGCCGCGCGACCGGCTGTTCGACCAGATCGACGCCCGCCTCCTCCAGCAGCTTCATGCCGAGATCGGCCTGCGCCTCGCTCCAGTTCTGGTTGACGTCAACGCGCACGCTGCCCCGGTCGCCGACCGCGCGCTTGATCGCGGCGACATGGGCGACATCGGCGCGCACGTCGCGCTTGCCGATCTTGAGCTTGAAGATGTTGTGCCGCCGCTCGGCCAGGACCCGTTCGGCCTCCTCGATGTCGCGCGCGGTATCGCCGCTTGCCAGTGTCCAGGCGACCGGCAACCGGTCGCGGATCGCGCCGCCGCCGATCAGCGTGGAGACGGGCACGCCCAGCCGCTTGCCAGCCAGGTCCAGCAGGGCGGTTTCGACCGCGCATTTGGCGAGGTGATTGCCGAAGACGCTCTTGCCGATCTTGGCCATCGCGGCCCCGACCTGCGATGGGTCGCAGGTTTCGAGGACGGGGGCGATATAGGTGTCGATGGCGAGCTTGATGCCCTCCGGGCTTTCCTCGCCATAGCTGAGGCCGCCGATGGTCGTGCCTTCGCCGATCCCCTCGATGCCGTCGGAGTCGCGCAGCCGGACCAGCACGATCGACTGGTGATGCATAGTGGCCATCGCGAGCACGTGCGGCCGGATCGTCGGTATGTCGACGATATAGGTATCGATCTCGACGATCGTGGCCATAACCTCTTCCTATCCAGTTTTATCCGAATTTCCCCGGAAACTAGGCTTGGCGATCTGGACGCGCAAAGATCATTATGGTCTTCTGGTGATACTTGGAGAGTATGATCCTATGGACCTGCGTCAGCTTCGTTACTTCGTCACCGTCGCCGCCGAGCGGAATTTTAACCGCGCGGCCGAACGGTTGCATATGGCACAGCCGCCGCTCAGCCGGTCGATCCAGCAACTAGAGGCGGAGGTCGGCGCGTCCCTGATCGACCGGACGAGCCGACCGCTCGCGCTGACCCCGATGGGGCAGCTGTTCCACGATCAGGCGGTGCAGGTGCTGCGGCGCGTGGATGACATGCGGACGATGATGGATGCCGCGATCGCGACCGATCGGCGACGGTTCACCATGGGGTTCGTCGCCTCGACCATCTATGCGCGCCTGCCCGCGCTGATCCGCGAGTTCCGGGCCGAGATGCCCGATGTCGAACTGACACTGGTCGAAAGCCCGACGCTGGACCAGATCGCGGCGTTGAAGGAGGGGCGGATCGATATCGGTTTCGGCCGCATCCGCTTCGACGATCCGGCGGTGCGGCGCACCGTGCTCCGGCGGGAGTCGCTCGTCGCGGCGGTCCCGATGGGAAGCCATCTGGGGCAGGACGGCGCGCCGGTATCCCTGTCGGCCCTGGCGCGCGAAAAGCTGGTTCTCTATCCCAGTGCATCGCGTCCCAGCTATGCCGATCAGGTCCTGTCGCTGTTCCACGATAATGGCCTGAGCCCGAACCAGATCGTCGAGGCGCGCGAGTTGCAGATCGCGATCGGTCTGGTTGCTGCCGAAGAGGGGGTGGCGGTGATCCCGGAGTCGGTACGCAAGGCGCGGACCGAGGATGTGCGCTATCTCGATCTCGTCGAACCCGCGCATTCGCCGATCATCATGAGCCACCGGGTCGGCGATGCCTCGCCCGAGTTGCGCGCCGTTCTGCGGATCATCGCCCGCAAATATACCGAGTGGGGCTATGGCGTGCCCGAAGCGCTGCTGGCGGACCATGAATAACACACGGCTGCCACCGACCCGCCGGCTTTGGAGAGGATGACAGGATGGACATACGGCAGCTGCGCTATTTCGTGACCGTTGCGCAGGAAGGCAATTTCACCCGCGCCGCCGAGCGTCTCCACATCGCACAACCGCCGCTCAGCCGCCAGATCCAGCAGATCGAGGAACGGGTCGGCGCGACCCTGATCGATCGCTCCGCCAAGCCGCTGCGGCTGACGCCGATCGGCCATCTCGTCTATGATCAGGCGATCAGCATCCTGGCGCGTATGGCCGATATGGATGCGATGATCGCGAAAGCCGTGGTGTCGCAGCAGCGGCGCTTCGCGATCGGCTTCGTCGCCTCCACCATCTATTCGCGCCTCCCCGCGATCATTCGGGCCTATCGGGCGGCGATGCCGTCGGTCGACCTGTCGCTGATCGAGGGCGGCACGCTTTCGCAGATCGCTGCGCTGAAGGACGGACGGATCGATGTCGGCTTCGGGCGTATCCGGTTCGAGGATGACGCCGTGGCGCGGGTGGTGCTGCGCGAGGAGCCATTGATCGTCGCGCTTCCGGCCACGCACCCGCTGACGGCGGGGGGCGGGGTGTCCCTGGCGTCGCTGGCGACCGACCCGCTGATCCTGTATCCCAACGCCCCGCGACCCAGCTATGCCGATCAGGTCGTCGGCCATTTCCGCGATATTGGCGTGACCCCAGTGATCGCGCACGAGGTCAGCGAGTTGCAGATCGCGATCGGGCTGGTCGCGGCCGGGGAGGGGGTCTGCATCGTCCCGGCCTTGGTTCGCCGGTCGCGGGTCGACGGCGTCCGCTATCGCCCGCTGGTCGAACCGATCGCATCGCCGATCATCATGAGCTTTCGCAAGGACGACCGCTCGCCCGAACTGGTCGCCATGGCGGCGGTGATCCGCGAGCGCTACGGTGCCTGGGATTATCCCATCCCCGACGCGATCCTGCGCATGACCGGGGGCGGCGAAGAGGCGTGATCCGGCCAACCTTTTAGGTATGGCCGTCATATGGAGTTGGTGTTGGACGCATGATGCACCTCCCGACATTCTGCCCCCACGAAAGCGAAATCGCTTCGGGACAAGTCGCACGACAGATAGCGACGGCAGATGGAGAGGAAGCGGAAAATGGCTTCAATACCATATGGATATATGCGAGCCTTGCGAAAGGGCGGGGTGCTCGCCGGTGTTGCGGGATTGTGCCTGATGCTGCCGAGCGTGGCGCAGGCCCAGCAGTCGCCGGACGGCAAGGAGCGGCGATTCTATGTCCGGCTCGGCGCGGCGCGTGTCATGTTCGACGAAAAGGCCGATGTGAAGATTGCCGGGGAGCCGCTGCCGGGTGCCAACGCCACCGCGTCGAACAACAACGGCGTCAGCCTCGATATCGGCTATTTCCTGACCCCCAACGTGTCGGTCGCGGCGACCGTCGGCGTGCCGCCGACCAGCACGCTGACCGCATCGGGAACGCTGGCGGGCGCGGGCACGCTGGGTAAGGTGACCTATGGTCCTGGCCTCTACAGCGTACGTTATCATTTCGGGCGTCCGGGCGGGGTGCGGCCTTATATCGGCGGCGGCCTGAACTGGACGATCATCTTCAAGACCGAAGACGGCGTGCTGAAGGATTTTCGCACCAGCAATACCGTTGGTCCTGCCATCACGGGCGGCATCGATGTGCCGCTCAACGAGCGGATCGGTGTGTTCGGCGCGGCCAGTAAGGTCTGGACCAGCACCAACGCCCGCTTCCGGCTTGGCACGCCGAACGGCTTCGTGCCGGGTACGGCGCGCGTCCAGCTCAATCCCCTCATCGCGCAGGTCGGCCTGCAATATCGCTTCTGATCCCCCCGGCTCGAACAGGAAGACATGTCATGACCGTCACCGATATCATCCTGATCCATGGCGCCTGGAATCGCGGCGCCTGCTATGACGCGGTCGTCCCGCTTCTCCAAGCGCGCGGCTACCGCGTCCATGCGCCCGACCTGACCGGCCATACGCCCGGCGATGGCGGCCATTTGTCGGTCGTCGACATGGAGCATTATACCCGCCCCGTCGCAGACATCCTGGCGCGGGCCGAGGGGCAGTCGATCCTTCTGGGGCACAGCATGGGCGGAGCATCCATCTCGTGGCTGGCGCAGCACCATCCCGACAAGGTGGCCGGGCTGATCTACCTGACCGCGTTCCTCACCGCGCCCGGTGTTACGCCGGAAACCTTCGTCCTGCCCGGCGAGCCCAACCGGGGCACGCCGCACGCGCTGGACCTGATCCAGCCGGTCGACGAGGGACGCGGGCTACAGGCGGATTTCTCGCGGCTGGAACGGTTCCGCGAAGTCTTCATGGGCGATTATCCCGGCGAGGGAATGCCGCCTGCCGAGCAGTTCATCCAGACCCAGACGACCGTGCCCTTCGGCACGCCCAATCCGATGGAGGGCCGCGCGCTGGAGATCCCACGCCTCTATATCGAGGCGCTGGACGATGTCGGGATTCCGATCGCCGTGCAGCGTCAGATGCAGAAGGAGTTTCCCGGTCCGGTCGCGGTCGTGTCGCTCCCGGCCAGCCATGCGCCCTATTACTCGATGCCCGAACGGCTGGCCGAGGCGATCGCCGATTTCGCCGATGCCCCGGCCGAGTATCGCCAGACGGCGACGGCCGCGTAAGGATTACGGAGGCTATCCATGAAGATCGCGATCATCGGCGCCGGTATCGGCGGATTGACCCTCGCGCTGGCGCTGCGGGCGCGGGGGATCGAGGCGACGCTGTACGAACAGGCGGCGGAGCTGAGCGAGATCGGCGCGGCGGTCGCCCTGTCGGCCAATGCCACCCGTGAGCTGCAAAGGCTGGGCCTGATCGACCAGCTGGAGCGGACGGGCGTCGAGCCGACCGAGCTGATCTACCGCGACGGGCTGTCCGGTGATCGCCTTGCGGCCCATGCGGTGCGCAAGGGCGGTGCCTATCGCGATCGGTTCGGCGCGCCCTATCTGGGCATCCACCGCGCCGATCTGCAGACGACGCTGGGCCGCGCGGTCGGGGCGGAGCATATTCATCTGGCGCATCGGCTGGAACGGATCGAGACGGTGGGCGAACGGGTGGCGCTTCACTTCGTCGGACGCGACCCTGTCGAGGCCGATATCGTCGTGGGCGCCGACGGTGTTCGCTCCATCACCCGGCAATGGGTCGGCGGACAGCCGCTACGCTATTCCGGGACCAGCGCGTTTCGCGGCATCGTGCCGGTCGAGCGACTGAACGCTTTGCCCGATCCCCAGGCGATTCAGTTCTGGATCGGCCAGGATGCCCATCTGCTGCATTATGCGATCGGCAGCGATGGCGGGCACGTCAACTTCTTCGCGGTGGTGGAGGGGCCCACCGCCTGGTCCGGTAGCGGCGGGACGGTGCCGATCGAACCGGGGGAAGCGGTGGCGGCCTTCGCCGACTGGCATCCGGCCGTCCGGCAAATGGTCGCGGCGGGCGATGTGGAGCGTCGCTGGGGCCTGTTTGTCGCGCCGCCGCTTCGCCACTGGCATCGCGGGCCGGTCGTGCTGATCGGCGATGCCGTCCATGCGATGCTGCCGCATCACGGGCAGGGCGCGAATACGACGATCGAGGATGCCATCACGCTGGCGACCATGCTCGACGGACTGACGTCATCCAACCGCGACGCACGCTTTGCCGCCTATCAGAAGGAGCGCGCGCTGCGCACCCGCCTCATCCAGCGCAGCTCATGGGACGCCAATCGCGCGCTCCATACCGATGCCAGTCTGCCTGACGCGACCCGGCATCGCGCCATGCACCACTTCCCCGAACGCTATGGCTGGATCCATAAGTTCGATGCGTCCGCACAGCTGTCCGGCGCTTCAGGCGTCGTTGCGATGCGCCACTGACGGCATCGGCCCGGATCACCCTGATCTCAGCCGGCGTATGATGGCTATTGCCGGCAGGTTCCTGGGTGGTTGGGGGGGGCGGGCGAGATGACGATGCCCCTCGATTATAGAAGCGGACCTGCCGTGATATTCGGACAGGGAGGGTGGAGAAACATTACCTCGGCTGTCCGGATTCCACGGTCGTCCGCTGTATGGATTAAGGGATGCTTTTCCCGCGTGTTCGTCGGAAACACGCCTTCATCGATCCGATGGCTCAGTCGATCGCGGCGTCGAACAGCTTCAGCCCGTCGGCTGAGAGATTGGTAAAGCCGTCGTTGCCCATGAACAGCATCACGCGCCTGGCCGGTGAACGAACGGCGGAATTTGGGAAGCCGGGTCGGGGCCCGAGCGTCGGAGTGTGGGTCCTCGTTACGCTGGGGCAGGGTGGCCACTTCCACCCAGTTGCGGGCGTTCACGCGTATGCTATCCAAAGGAGATGACAGGTAGGGCTGACATCACGGCCCGGATAGCTGCGGTCTGCTTGACGTGCTCCCCGGGAATCATGCCATTGGTAAGTTAGTTCGTCATATGGAGACGAGCGATGCGGCGAGGCCGTTTTACCGAGGATCAGATCATAGGCGTACTTCGTGAGCACGAGGCTGGCGTAAAGACCGCTGAGCTGTGCCGGAAGCACGGCATCAGCGATGCGACGTTCTACAACTGGAAGTCGAAATACGGCGGGATGACCGTGTCGGAAGCGGCACGGTTGCGGACGCTGGAGGACGAGAACCGACGGCTGAAGAAGCTGCTGGCGGAGTCGATGCTGGACGTGTCGGCGCTGAAGGATCTGCTGGGAAAAAACTGACCGGGTCTGCGGATCGCTACGCTGCGGTGGAGAAGCTGATGACCGACCACGGCTTCTCCGAGCGTCGCGCCTGCAGGCTGATCGGGGTCAACCGGTCGGCATGGCAATATGAGCCGCTTCGCGGGAAGGACGATGCTGTGCGCGAGCGGATACGCGAGATCGCCAGCGAGCGTCGCCGGTTCGGCTATCGCCGGTTGGCAATCCTGCTCAGGCGCGAAGGCAAGGGCATGAACCTGAAGAAGGTGTACCGGCTGTATCGCGAGGAGCGGCTGACGGTGCGCAAACGTGGCGGCCGGAAACGGGCGCTGGGCACGCGGGCGCCGATGGCGATCCCGCAAAAACTCAACCAGCGCTGGTCGCTCGACTTCGTGTCGGATGCATTGGCCTGCGGCCGGCGTTTCCGCGTCCTCAACGTTATCGACGATTACAGCCGGGAGTGCCTGGCCTGTATCGTCGACACTTCGTTGTCAGGTCGGCGTGTCGTCCGCGAACTGAGTGCCATCGCGGAGCGTCGCGGGCTGCCGTGCATGGTGGTCAGCGACAACGGCACCGAACTGACTAGTCATGCCGTTCTGACATGGTGCCAGGACACGGGCGTCGAGTGGCACTACATTGCTCCGGGCAAGCCGCAACAGAACGGCTTCGTAGAATCGTTCAATGGTCGCTTGCGCGACGAGTGCCTGAACGAGCACTTGTTTCCTTCGCTGGCTGCGGCGAGACGGATCATCGACGCATGGCGGACCGACTACAAAACCGTGCGTCCGCACAGCAGCCTTGGCGGCATGGCACCCGCCGAGTTTACCAACCGCCCACGCCACGGGCATGAGGACACCGAAGCTAACTTATCAGCGGCCTGAAAACGGGGAGCACGTCATGCTATACCGGCATGGTAGCAGCGGGAGTGTGGTTCACGCTCGCGTGGGCAGGCGCCAATGACCAGTGGCGTCTTGACGAGTTGCTCGGCTTCGCGGTCGTCGCGCTGTCGCCGATACCGGTGTGCATTCTCTGCTTTCGACGTAGCGTGTAGCCGTTCCGCTTCCGCCCCAAACACGGACATCTCGGTTCTCGCCAACGCGCATATTCCGTTAGTATGACTGGGCGACTTGAGAATGGCTATTCAGACGTCACTTCCGCGCCGCCAACCATAGGGGTGGGTTTCGGACCGGAAGGTAAGGGTGCCATTTCGCCCCCGTCATCTTTTCTCGACGTCAACCAATTTGGTAATGACGGTCCATAGCGCTTCCACATTTCCTTGATCGCCATTCGCTCTTGGACAGTGGGTGGGGGTGAACCGCTGAGATCCTTTAGTGGCATTGCGCATCTCACTCAGTAGCTGGATCGCAGTCATAGCACACTTTGCGCCGGGACACCGGCTGCCTTCCACCCATCTCCGCCGTTCCGGGTGGCCGATCGGGCTCGCTGAAGCAGCCGGTTCGCTTATATGAACGAGCGGCAGCTTTCGGGAGGCGAGAAGGCACATGCGAACGGCGGAGATTGGGTCTCGGCTGACCGTTCTTATATTGGCGCGGATATTTAAGAGAGAACTTAAAATCGGTTATCCGCTTGTTGCCCAACTGCGTATCGGGTTGAGCCTGAAGTTCACGACGAGGCCGCGATACAGTTTGACCCGGCCTTGGCGATCGAACAAGGCCGTCGCGACGATCTACGCACACTAGCGGGATGTCGGACCATCAACTGGTGGCTATAGGGGGATTTCCATTGCCCAAAACGCCCCCCGTAAGTGATGTCGTAGCTGTTTGCCTCGCGACAATCGCCATTGGGCACCAGCCCCCAGGACCAAGCCAGCCAACCGATCTGAGCCTTTTGCAGCGCGGTCATCGCCCATCGATAGGGGGAAGGCTTGCAATCCCAGCCGGTCCCGGTCGGCCCCTCGCCAAGCAAAAAGGGGATATGGCCTTGCGTTACCTTGGCAATGATGGCGCGGTACGGGGCCTTTCGCTCCTCCTCGGTTCCTACCCAATAACTGTGCGCCGAAACCATGATCGCATGGCGTGGGTCGGCGCGCTGGAAGACGGGCCAGTTGTCCAACAGCATCGCATATTCCTTGCCCCAGTCTGTCCCGTCAATAATCAGCGGCGTGTCCACCCCTGCGGCGCGGATACGCGCGATCGCGTCGAGATAGCCCGCGACGAAACGATCGCGGGGTACGGTCTCGCCTGCCTCGTTGGCGATGTTGACCAGCGCCCAGCGGCGGTGCCTGCGCAAGACGGTAGCGATATCTGATCGTGTCCAATAGTCGACGCAGACGCCCAGTCTGTCCCATTTGCCGGTTGCCGCATGACATTCGACGATCGGGATAAGCCCGTTCGCCACTGCATGGGCCAGGATCGAATCGAGCCTTTCCGCTGGATAGTCGGGCAGGGTGAAGATGCGGACGGCATTGGCGCCGGTCCGGGCGATCTCGGGCATCGTGCGCACGCCGGTGGGATCGGTCGAAATTGAGAACATCTCGTTGACGCCGCGCAGGACCACCCGCTCCCCGGCCGCCGTGTAGAGGAAGCGACCGCGGATCGTCATCGTCCCGTCGACCGGCGGCAGAGGGGCAGCGGCGACCAGCATGGTGGTCACCGCGGCGTGACCGAGCCGACGCATCACCTCAGGGAAAACGGGCATTGATACACACCGATGGATTACGGATTATCGTCGTCGTTCCGCTTTCGCCAAAGGACAGGCCCGCCAGCTTGCCGTCCCATCGCGGCCAGGCGGCGAGCCCGCCCCCGTTTGGATCGCCCGTCTGCGCGAACCGGACCCAATAGGCCTGTAGCGCCGGGGCGTCGGGCAGCACGCCATTCTCGCCTGGCCGACTGAAGATGTAGCGAAGCTCCGAACTGTGGGTGGCCGCTGCGCCGCCCGGCGGGGCATAACCGAAGTCGTAGCGCCAGACCGGAACCCCCGCCCGCCGCCGAAGATCGGCGACCAGCGTCGCGGGGCAGGTGAAGACCAGATCGGTCGCCAGTGTCAGCCTTTCTCCGGCGGTGGCGAAGTCTTCGCCGGACGGAGCATGGCGGCCCAATGCATCGGCCAGCCCCCGTCGCGCGTCCCCCGGATCGTGAAAGAAGTCGATTTCCCGCGTGTTGGACCCGATGATCAGCGGCACGCGCTGTCCACCGCCGCGCGCCAGAGTCTGGACCGGCGGCTCGGTGATGACCTGCCCGTCGACCGTCGTCTGCAGCCATACCGTCCCCGCATCGGGAAGCCCGGCGGGCGTCGCGATGCCGCGTGCGGCTTGCAGCAGCCGATCGACCGCGATGGTCCGAAGCGTAGCGGCAGAGACGCGCGAAAGGCCTGCGCCTCGCGCGATCTCCTCACCGATCGCCTCGCTTTGCCGCAGATCGCGTGAGGCCCAGCCGAACCCGGCGGTGCCGCTTTGTTCGATCGCCTTGTCGAACAGTCCCCTCGCGCCGGGCGATAGCTGTTGCAGCCCGACATCCTGCCCACCCGCCGAGCCGCCGAAGATCGTGACATTGGCCGGGTCGCCGCCGAAGCGGTCGATGTTGCGCCGGACCCAGCGCAACGCCGCCTGCTGATCCATCAGCCCGTAATTGCCTGAGGCACGGGCAGGCGATTCGGCGGTCAGGGCGGGATGCGCCATGAAGCCGAGCGGACCGAGCCGGTACTGGATCGAGACTAGCACGATGCCCCGGTTGACGAGCGAGGAGGTGATCGTGCCCGGCGCCCCGCCCGAACGGTTGCTGCCCCCGTGGATCCACACCATGACCGGTAGCGGCCGGGCCGGAGATAGATTTGGCGTCCCCACCTCCAGATAAAGGCAGTCCTCGCTTGCGCCCGCCGCATTGGCGCGGTTCCAACCCTCGTCGAGCTGCGGGCAGGAAGGGGCGGAGTACTGGGCATCGCGGATGCCCCGCCACGGCGTCGCAGGCGCGGGTGGACGCCAGCGCCGTGGCCCGGTCGGCGGCGCGGCAAAGGGGATGCCGCGGAACAGCACCCGGCCGTCCGGCTCCTGGGTTCCGCGAAGTGTGCCGTCGGCGACGGTGACGATCGGGCCCGGGCGGGGGGCTTGCGGCGTCGAGGCGCTCAGCAGCAGCGCGGCGACCAGGACGCTCACTTGACCGCCTTCGCCTGCTCCTTGGCCCAATCCAACGCCTGTTGCAGCGTGGTGACCCACAGCTCGCGACGATGGACTTTCAGCCAAGCGATGAAGGCACGGTGCTGCGCATCGGTCACGGCCAGATGATCGCCGCCGACGCCGTGAAACAACAGCACCGCCATGCCCCCGCCCGCCTCGGCTTCCTCGACAAAGGCGATCATCTTGGCGGCGTCATCGCCCTCGCCAAAGCCGCGAGCGGGGACGTGCATGGGGTCGATCGCGCCGACATCGGCGGACAGCTCGGCCGGCGATGCGCTGACCCCGCGTGCATAAGTTACCAGACCCGCCTGACGCAGTGGTTCGAGATAGTCGACACCACCGACCTTCGTCTCGCCACACGGCGTGGCGAAGCCGTGGCGCGTCTTGCCGTCCAGCGCGGTCAGTAGGACATTCTGCTGTGCGATCTCCTTCAACATACTTGCCGGGGTATAGGCCTCGGTCGTGTAGCGCGGATCGGCGGGAAAGGCGGCGGCACGGCAGGGATGGAAGATCGTATGATTGCCCAGTTCATGCCCATCCCGCGCGACCGCCCGCCAACGCGCCACGTCCTGCGCGCGAACATTGGCGAGGAAGAAGGTGCCCTTGAGTCCGGCAGCGTCGAGCGCGGGGACCGCATGATCAAGCTGAGAGGGCAGGGCGTCGTCATAGGTCAGCACGACGGCGGCCTTGGCACCACCGGGCCAGCGGGTCGCCGCTTCGCCCGGCGTGACCAGCACGCTGGCTGCGAACAGAGTGGCGAGGATCGGGCGGAGCGAGCGCATCAGCGGGCGGCCCAGATGTCGGGCTGCGCATCGATGGTGCGTTCGATCGCCAGGGCGATCCGCTGGTCGTCGGCGACGCTGGGGTGCGCGTCGCATCCGGTAAAGGACAGGCCGTTGACGGGGACGAAGGCCACCCGCCGGTCGCCGCCCGCCCGCAGCGTCTCGGTTACCTTGCTAACTTCGCGCGCAATCTCGCCATCCGCGAGATCGGTCGCCCAAAGGACGAAAAAGGCCTTGGGATAGGCCTTTCGCAGCCGTCCGACGAAAGCGATATAATGATGCTCATAGTCGGCATGGAGAGCGTCGCGATCGGCCCAGCGCTCACCGGGCTTGAGCGGGGTCGAAAAGTCGTTGGTGCCGAGCGCAATGACCACGACCTGCGGATGCCAGTCTGGCGTCGCGGCGGGCGTGCGACCATCGAACAGCGCGAAGGGATAGGCCTCGGGCAGGGTCGGGGCGGCGAACCCGCCGTAATTACGCACGACCCCCCGCCCGGAAATAGCATTGACCTGATAATCGGCACCGTATTTTGCCGCCGTCACCCCCGCGACGCCCTGTGTCGTGTCGGTTGTCCGCCAGATCGCGTCCTGGCTGCACTGGTGAACAGGCGAGGTGTTGCCATAGCCGACTGTGTGCGAATCCCCGATAAATTCGATCTGGCGCGGGCGGGCGGCGGGTGCGGGGAGGGGCGTTACACCCTCGGGCGCGAAAAGGCCGCGCAGCACGGTCGGTTCGGCCTGGCTCTCGCTGGCCACATCGACGCGGATTCGATGGGCCCCTATGCCCTTCGCGGCGATGCGGTAGAGGCCGGGCGTTGGCCGGACCAGCGATACGGGAGCCCCGCCATCGACACGGATGCGCAGCGACACGGCGCCGGGGCCGACCGCCAGATCGACGGCGGGACCCCGGAAGGCGGCCTCCCAGTAAGTGCCCGGCCATTGCCGTCGATAGCCGTCCCGCGCGACGACCCGGCCGCCGACGTGCAGCGCTAACGGCGTCCCGGTGGGGGCCGTCCGGGCCAGTGGTCGGATCATGTCCGTCTGTTCCGCATGGGCGGGCAGGCCGACCAGCGACAGGCTCGCGATCATGGATAGAATGGGGGCTGGCGGGTGGGGCATCGACTTTCCTCGAAATCAGGGCGATCAAAACCCATTCTTTGCCCCTCGCCAAGATTGCTAATCGCGGCTCGGCGCGATGCAACGGAAAACATTTTCTTTTTTATGTATTCGCTGACACGGTGGGTTGGTGATGACGCAAGACGCTGGGGCAACGATCGCTGACGACTGGATAGGACGAGCCGATCCGGTGACGGAGGTGGCCGCGCCGACCACGCTCGAGGACTTCCTGGTCCTTGTCGAGGCGGCGCGACCGGTGGTCATGCGCCGGTTGGTCGAGCACTGGCCTGTCGTCGCCGTCGGGCGCCGGGGCGTGGTCCCGCTGGCCGACTATCTGCGGCGCTATGATGGTGGCCGGCCGCTTGGGCTGATGGTAGGTGACCCTTCGATCGGGGGGCGTTTCTTCTACCGGGCCGATTTCTCCGGCTTCAACTTCGAACGCGCGCAGATTCCGCTGCCGCTGCTGCTCGAGGCGTTGGTCGATGCGCAGGGTCAGGAGAAGCCCGCCGCGCTTTATGCGGGTGCGAGCACCGCTGCCGATCATTTCCCGGGCTGGACCCGCGATCACCCGCTCCCGCTGCCGGTCGGCGATGCGCAGGCCCGGTTGTGGATCGGCAATGGCAGCCGGGTCTCGGCCCATTACGACATGGCGAGCAATGTCGCGGTGGTCGCTGCCGGGCGTCGCCGGGTCGTCCTGTTCCCACCCGAACAGGCCGCCAACCTCTATATCGGTCCGCTCGACATGACGATGGCGGGGCAGCCGACCAGCATGGTCGATCTGGAGCAGCCCGACCTCGCCCGCTTCCCGCGTTTCGCATCGGCGCAGGCGTCGGCGCAGATGGTCCTGCTGGAACCGGGCGATGCGATCTATATCCCCGCCATGTGGTGGCATGAGATCCGGGCGGAGGGGGCACTCAACCTGCTGGTGAATTACTGGTGGACGCGCGGCACGCCCGACGCACCGTTTTCCGCGTTGATCCATGCGATCCTCGCAGTACGTGACCGTCCGGCAGCGGAGCGGGCGGCGCTTCGCGAATGGTTCGACCTCTATGTCTTCGGTGAAGAGGCGACACGGGTGGCGGACCATCTGCCTCCGTCGGCGCGCGGCATCCTGGAGCCGCCAAGTCCGGAGCGCGACGAGCGGATACGCGGGTTTCTTCGCCGGATGCTCGGCTCCGCCTAGGGCGATCGGCCGATCAACTGCGCCAAGGCGACCGAATGTGGCGGCAGGGTCGCGACGGCGGTGGCGGTAGCCTGGCGCATCTGACGAAGCGCGGCCAGCACGCGTTCCTCGTCCAGCGCGTCGATCACCGGATCATAGCCTTCGGGCATGACGCCTTGTCCCAGCAGTACCGCGACCCAGCTCGGCGTCGCGAACAATTCGTCCTCGTAGCGGAATATCCGTCCCTTCTCACGGAACAGCGCGATCTTGCGGGCCAGCGTGTCGGGGAGCGGCATCGTTCGGACATGATCCCAGAAGGGGGAGTCGTCGCGCGCCGTCGCGTGATAGTGGAGGATGATGAAATCCCGGATCGAGCGGTAATTGTCGCCCATCTGCCGGTTATATTCATCGCGTTCGACCGACACCATGCGCTTGTCGGGGAATAGGGCGAACAGCTTGGAGATGCCCTGCTGGATCAGATGGATGCTGGTCGACTCCAACGGTTCCAGGAACCCGCCCGCCAGCCCCAGCGCCACGACATTGCGCTCCCACAACCGCGTGCGACATCCGGCGGTGAAGGACAGACGTCGGGGGGCGGCGGTGGGTTCGGCGTCGAGCCGCGACAGGAGCAACCGCTCCGCGTCGTCGTCGTCCATGAACCGGCTCGCATAGACGACGCCGTTGCCGGTGCGATGCTGGAGCGGGATACGCCATTGCCACCCCGCCTGATGCGCGGTGGCGCGGGTATAGGGGAGCAGCGGCTCGGTCCGCTCGGTGGGTACCGCGATTGCGCGGTCGCAAGGGAGCCAATGCGACCAGTCCTCGAACCCGACGCCTAGTGTCTCGCCCAGGAGCAGGCTACGAAAGCCCGAACAGTCCACGAACAAGTCGCCGGCGATCCGCTGGCCATCGTCCAGTCGTACCGCCGCGACATCGCCATTGGGGGCGCGATCGACCATGACGATCCGCCCCTCGACACGCGTGACGCCATCGGTCTCGGCCCGGCGGCGCAGGAAGGCGGCATAGAGACCAGCGTCGAAATGATAGGCATAGGCCAAGCCCGACAAGGGCGATCGGGGATCGCTTTGCGGCATCCCGAACGCGGCCCGCTCCATCGCGACGGTGGAGGCGGAATAATCGCCGATCGGGCCGACTCCCGCCTGCTCGCGCATCTTCAGCCAGAGTTGATGGAAATTCAGCCCCTGAATGTCGCGGCCGTAATGACCGAAGGGGTGGACATAGCGGCTGTCGGGGCGATGCCAGCCGACGAACTCGATGCCCAGCTTGAAGCTGCCCTGTGTGGCGCGGAGGAATTCCGCCTCGTCGATGCCGAGCAGCGCGTTGAAATTGAGGATCGACGGGATCGTCGCCTCGCCCACGCCGACGGTGCCGATCGCATCGGATTCGATCAGCGTGATGCGCCGCGTGCCATTGTCGAGATAGCGTCCGGCGGCGGCCGCCATCATCCAGCCGGCCGTGCCTCCGCCAACGATGACGACGTGATCGATGGGAGCATGGGTCATCTCCCGCGCTTTCCGGCGGCGGCGCGCGCCTGTAAAGAACAATCGGACAGCAGACGCCGGGCGTCGTCCCGCGATAGGCCGAGCGCGATCGGGTCCGGCCGCTGAGGCCGGAGCCCCTGGCCGATCAGCACAGCAATCCAGGCGTCACGCTCGACGGAGTCCTCGTCGACCGGGGGCAGGGTGCCGCGCCGCGTGAACTGCGCGAGTATCGTCGCGAGCGAAGGGGGGACTACTGCGTCGGCCCCTGAGGCCAGGCCGATCCGGTGCGCGGCGAGGAAGTCGCGCATCCGGTCGGCCCGCTGACCGACGCGGCGATTATACTCGGCCGCCAGCAGCGCGGTGTCCCCACCGACCGGCAACAGGTCCAGTGCCAGCGAAAGTCCTGCCAATGTCAGTGTGAAACCAGTCAGGCCGATAGGGCCCGGCTGCACGGCCGCTTCCCCGAGAGCCAGGACATTGCCGCGCAATGGCGCGTCGAGGCGGCCGGGTGCGATCGGAATGCCGCCGCCCTGCACAAGCGCGGTCGCCTTCGCGCCGGGCCAGCGCGCGGTCCAGCCACCCTCAACGGCCTGATATGTGTCGACCAGCGATGGCACTGCCGCATCGGGTTCGATGCAAAGGAAGCGGCAGGGCAGTGCATCGTCCCACCCGTTGAAGCCGTCCGAGGTGGCGACCAGTCGATCGGGCCCGGTCGCGTCGATCACGAAGTCCACCGCCAACTCGCGGCCGTCGGCCAATTGCAGTGCCTCGACGCCATCCCGACCACGCGCAACCCCGGTCAGGGGGGATTGCCCCATAATGACGCCACTCTGCCGGGCGAGCGACGCCAACCCCTGACTCAGCGCGCGTGCATTGCAGTGAAGCGCCGGTTGCATATTCCCGGCAAGCTGTCCGGCTTCGCCCGCGACACAAACAGGGTTCAGCGCATGATAGGGCCGTTCCGTCCCGGCCCTCAGCCATAGCTGATGCAGCGCAACCCCAGGTGGACCGGGCGCGGGTTCGTCACCGACCATCCAGGGTGAGCTGCCCGGTCCCCAGCCCAGAAACCGGGTGGCAAGGCGCGGGGTCGCCACACCGTGGCGGAGAAGCAATTCGGGTGGGCAATCCAGCCGGGCCAGCATCGCCTGGGCCGAGGGCATGACCAGCGGCCAGCGATCCGCCAGAGCTGCGTCCGAGACCATCGCTGGCACCCATTCGATCGATGCCCCGGGCAGCGCTTTGGCGAAACCGACCGCCGCGGCTAGTGCGACCGAACCGCCACCGACCACTGCGATAGCGCCGGGAAACCTACGGCTGTTCACGCGGCCGCTCCCGCACCCGACAGCCCAAGTGCGCGGTCGTGCGGCGGCATCTGCCCGACCCGGTCGGCGATCGCGCGCGACAGTCCCGCCAGTGCGCGGTCAAGCCCGGCGGCATCGGGCCGATCAGCGCGCGGGTCCCAGCCGTGCGGCACGATACCCTGTCCCAGATAGACGGCGATCCAGCTCGGCTCGAGGAACAGGCCGTGGCGATAATGCGCCACCTGTGCCGTCGCGCGCCAGAACGCCATCTTCTCGGCCAGGCTGTCGGGCACCGTCATCGTGCGGACGTGATTCCAGAATGGCGAATCGGCGCGGGTCGTGGCGTGGTAGTGGAGGATCAGAAAGTCTCGAATACGGTCATATTCGGCATCGATCGCGGCGTTGAAGCCGTTTCGGTCGATCGCCTCGACCCGCGCATCGGGGAAATGCTCGACCAGTGCGGTGATCGCCGCCTGCACCAGATAGATGCTGGTCGACTCGAGCGGTTCGAGAAACCCCGAGGCCAGCCCGATCGCCACGACATTGCCGACGAAGCTGCGTCGCCGCCGACCGGCCCGAAAGCGCAGGAAGCGCGGGTCGGCGAGGGGGGCGCCGTCCAGCCCGGCCAACAACGCCTCGGTCGCCTGATCGTCGCCGCAAAAGGCGCTGGCATAGACGTGGCCATTGCCGACGCGGTGGCGCAGCGGGATACGCCACCGCCAGCCCGCCTTGGTCGCACTGGCGCGGGTGAAAGGTTCGGTCGCGGCGTCGGGGCGGACGCTCGGCACGGCCACCGCGCGGTCGCAGGGTAGCCAGTGCGACCAGTCCTCCCATGCCTCCGCCAGTTCCTGGCCGAGTAACAGGCTGCGAAACCCCGAGCAGTCGATGAACAGGTCGCCCTCGATGCGAGCGCCATCGGACAGCGTCACCGCGCCGACCGTGCCGTCGCCGCCGTTGCGCTCGATCGAAACGACACGACCCTCAGTGCGGCGCGCGCCGCGCTTCTCGGCCCAGGCGCGGAGAAATGGTGCGAAGCGGGTCGCGTCGAATTGATAGGCATAGCCGAAACTTGTGGTGGGATCGTCCGGATCCGTTCCCGGCCGCTCGAACCGACAGGCCTCGGCCGCCACGACTCCGGCCGAATAAGCGCCGATGGGCGGCACATCCGCACCCTCCGCCCGGCGTCGCAGCCAATAATGATGGAAGCCCACGCCGCCCAGCGGGCGACCATAGGTTCCGAAGGGGTGGATATAGCGGTCGCCGATGCGGCCGAAGTCCCGGAACTCGATACCCAGTTTGAAGGTCGCATCGGTTGCGGCCATGAATTCGGCCTCGTCGATACCCAATCGCTCCAGATAGAGACGCAAATGCGGCAGGGTGGCCTCGCCGACGCCGACGATGCCAATCTCTTCGGACTCGACCAGATGGACGGTGCAAGCTTTGGATAACAGGCCGACCAGGCCAGCCGCCGTCATCCACCCGGCTGTGCCTCCGCCGACCACCACCACGCGAACAGGCCGATCGGCCAAGGGATTGCCCGTCATTTTGCCCTCGCAACGCTAGCTGGTGTCACCCGCCAGCAACACTAAAATGCAAATCTCAAATAATTAAATCAAGTTTCTATAATTCAGTTGTGTCCGAACCGGGACCGTCTTAGCCAACCATGGGCCGTACAAGATTACAGCGGATTTGGTCCGTCAGAATAGGTTTTGGAGAGGATTGAGGGGATGATGCATCGGCATTCCATGCATGGCGACGCGCGTCGCAATCGTTTGACTGCAACGGCGTCATGGGTGGCCCTATGCGCGGCCACACAGTTCGTCCCGTCAGTCGCTTACGCGCAGACCGTGCCTGCACCGGCGTCGCGCGACGACGAAAGCAGACCGCAGACTGATGCCGCGACGAGCGCTGTTCCGGCAGGGGCCGCCGCGGGCAAGAAGCCCCTTTCCAACAGCGTCTCGATCGCGAACCAGACGGCTGCGGATCAGTCCAACGTGACGCCTGCCGATGTGCAGACTCCTGCTGCGCAGGGCGCGTCTGACGGCGACATCGTGGTCACAGGCCTTCGTCAATCGCTGGCAAACGCCCAATCCATCAAGCGCAATGCCGACACGGTTGTCGACGCGATCACGGCCGAGGATATCGGCGCGCTTCCTGACCGTTCGGTCAACGAAGCGCTGCAACGCGTGCCGGGCGTTGCGATCACCCGCTTCGCCGCCGCCAGCGACACCGCTCACTTCTCGGTCGAGGGCTCGGGGGTGACCATCCGTGGCCTCAGCTATGTGCGCGGTGAATTCAACGGCCGCGACAGCTTCGGCGTGTCGGGCGGCCGTGAGATCGGCTTCAACGATGTGCCGACCGAACTCGTCGGCTCGGTCGAGGTGTTCAAGAACCTGACGTCCGACCTGGTCGAGGGCGGCATCTCGGGTACCGTCAACATCAACACCCGCAAGCCGTTCGATACCAAGGACACCTTGGTCTATCTGTCGGGTAGCGTAAATTATGGTGACTTTGCCAAGCGCAGCGCGCCAGCGGTCGTCGGCCTTTTGTCCAAGCAGTGGCAGTTGGGTAACGGCGGGCGCTTCGGCCTGCTCGCCAGCGCGAGCTACAACGAGCAGTTCAGCCGCTCGGACTCGGTGTTCTATTCCGCATTCATCCCGCGCTATAACGACGATACCAACGGGAACGGCCAGCAGGATGCGGGCGAAGGCCGGACGATCAACGCGGGCACGCCCTACGCCGCGACGGCCTATGATCACTATCCTGTCCCGTCGGGGCGCAATGTGGCCTATGTGCCGCTGGGCGCCGGTTCGCGCATGCAGGACTTTGACCGCACGCGGATCGGCTATTCGGGTGCGGCACAGTATGAGAATGCGCGCGGCAATCTGCTCGTAACGGCGCAGTTCCTTCGCGCCGAATCGAAGCAGACGTGGCTCGACCACACCGTCGAACCGAACGTCTATTACTCCGACGCCAACCAGATCTTCCCTCAGGGCTATAATCCTAACGCACCGCTTGCCGGGCAGACCTTCACGCAGCCCACTTATGACGCCAACGGCCTGTTCACGTCGGGCACGCTGATCCGCAACGGTGGTGGTCAGTACACCACGCTCGGCAATCGCTACTTCCAGACCGATGGGTTTACGCAGGACCAGTCGGTGAACGTGAAGTGGGATCCGACCGACCGCCTGCACCTCAATTTCGACGGGCAGTACGTCTATTCGAAGGGCCGGGATTCGGACGACGTCGTCGAGCTCGCCACCTTCTCGGGCGTGTCGATCGACGGCCGCAACGGCGTGCCCAAAGTCGGGGTGATTCCGCCCAACGGTCAGTCGGCGGCGGCCTATTTCAGCGACCCGACCAAGATCTACATCCGTGACGCGATGAATAATCGCACCAACAGCGACGGCCATGAATGGGCGTTCAAGGCGGATGCGCAATATGACCTGTCTGAGGACTCGTTCCTGCGCAAGGTCCGCGTCGGTGGCCGCTATTCCGATCGTGACCAGACGGTGAAGACCAACGACTATAATAATTGGGGTGCCGTCTCGGACACCTGGACCTCGGGTGGCCCCGCCACGGCGGCCCAGTATCCTGGCGCGGTAACCGGCCTGAATTTCACTGATTTTTATCGTAGCCAGGCAAACACCCCGCCTTCGACCATTTCGCTGCGTGACTCGCTCCTGACCAATCACGACGCGCTTACCGCGCTGCTCCGCCAGGCGACTAAGGCCTCGGGCGGCGGCTACACGCCGCTGGAGGATCGCGGTACGAACCTGGTGGACGGCTATTTTCTGCCGAACGAAGTCTATAATGTGCGTGAGCGGACCTATGCCGCCTATGCGCGTGTCGATTTCGGTGCCGACAATATCGGCGGCGGCCAGACCAGCCTTTCGGGTAACATCGGCCTGCGCTTCGTCCGCACCCAGGACGAGTCAGTTGGCGGCGTCACCTTCCCGCAGATCAGCACGACGCTGGGCGGCTTCTCGACCGTCGCGGCCTTCTGCGCTTCGCCCAATACTAACAACACTGTGCGTCCGATCTGTACGCTGACCGCAGCCCAGCAGGCGGCCGTCGTCGCCTTCTCGAACGGGGCCTCGACCGCCGACGTAGCGCGGCAGAGCTTCAACAAGTGGCTCCCCAGCCTCAACTTGAAGTATCAGGTCACGCCGACCCTGCTGTTCCGCTTCGCTGCATCCAAGGCGATCTCCCGCCCGGCTTTTAACGACCTGCGTAACTTCGTCGGGCTGACCCCATCGGGCGGCAACACGACGGGATCATACGGCTTCCAATCGAACGCGCGTAACCCGTATCTCCGACCGGTCGACGCCAAGCAGCTCGACCTGACGGCCGAGTGGTACTTCGCCAAGGTTGGCTCGTTGACTGGCGCTGTGTTCTACAAAGAATTGTCTAACATCATCCTGGACAATTATGGCTTTGTACGGAACTTCACCAACAACGGTCAGACTTTCGCCGTGTCGGTGAATGGCCCGGCCAACGCACCGGGCACTGCGAACATCAAGGGTGCGGAGCTGTCCTATCAGCAGACCTACGACTTCCTGCCGGGCCTGCTGCGCGGTCTGGGGACGCAGGCGACGTTCACCTATATCGATCCGGGCAAAATCCCGAACGCGACGCCCAACAACGGCCCTGCCGATGGCAGCCGTCCGCCGGTCGACGTCGCCGGGCTCTACAACACGCTGCCGCTGGCCCAGTTGTCGAAGTACAATTTCAACGTTTCGGCCTTCTACGACTTCAACGGCATTTATGCGCGTATCGCCTATAGCTGGCGGTCGAAGTATCTGCTGACCAACCGCGACTGCTGCTTCCCGTTCCTGCCAGTCTATGCTCTGGCGACGGGACAAGCGGACGCCTCGCTATTCTACACGGTCAACAAGCAGTTCAAGATCGGCTTGCAGGTGCAGAACCTGCTTGATGCGACGACACGGACGACGTTCGTGCTCAACCAGACTGGGCTGGAAGCGCCGCGCACTTGGTTCAAGAGCGATCGTCAGTTCCAGCTGAGCGTTCGCCTGACCTACTAAAGACTTCCCCCCCGGGGAGCACCTGGGCCGCGGCGATCAGCCGCGGCCTTTTTTGTGCCTATCGCCCCGCCTGGATCAGCGTGGCATCGGAAGGGACGAGCCGGTCGAGAAAGGGAAGGATCGCTGCGCCGACGGCCGATGCGTCCTTGGCAATGGTCGCAGGCAGGATCGAGGCAGATCGAGGCATGGCGACGACCGCCATCCGTTCGGCTAATGCTCGAGCCAGTCGCGCGATGAGGGCGGGCGGCAGCCGGCCGCCGATCAGGATCATATTGGGGTCGATCAGGCAATTGACGGCGATGATAGGCCCGGCAAGCGCGCGTACGGAATCGGCGATCCATCCCGCGATGACGGGTTCCGCTGAGGCTCGCAGTTCGGAGAGCGCGGACACATCCGCGACCGGATGTCCGGCCGCCGCCAGCCGCTCGAGCAGCACGGAAACCGAAACCGTGTCCTGCACGCACGCTCCGGCATGATCGCCGGACGGATCGGGCATCAGTCCGATCTCACCCGAGCGGTTTGATGCGCCGCGTCGGTAATGACGGTCGATCACCAGCCCGCCGCCAAGCCCCGCGCTGACCAGCAGATAAAAGAAATTGGGATTGTCGAACCCCGTCCCATATTCCGCCTCGGCAAGCGCCGCGGCGGCGGCGTCGTTGTCGCAGTGGATCGGCCAGGGCAGCATGGGGCGAAGCAATCCGGGTAGATCGGTCTGGTCCCAGACGGCATAGCTGGGCGGTGAGTGGGGCATCGCGATGCTGCCCATCTTGTCGGGTATCGCCACACCGACCCCGACGATGCGGCTCCGGTCGAGGCGGCCTTTCGCGATCGCCGCGTCGAGTTCGTCGCGGAGGAAGTCAAGCAAATCGTCGGGCATCGGAAAGCGCATCTCACGTGTCACCCGGCTCCGCACCTCACCCGCCAGGTCCAGCGTAACCAGGGTCAGGTGATCGCGATCGACGTTGATCCCAATCCCGAAGGCGCCGTCAGGCTCGATCGTCAGCTTCAGTGCAGGTTGGCCGCGCCCCCCGGATCGGCGCCCCGCTACTTTTATCAGCCCCGCTTGGGCCAGCTTGCCGGTGATGTTGGCGATCGCAGCGGTGGTCAGCCCGGTCTGCTGTGCGATATCGACCCGCGTGATGTCGGGGCGGAGGCGTATCGCCTGCAGCACGGTGCGCAGATTATAATCGCCCGCCCGGGCGAGGTTCGTCCCGGATAGCGAGACCGACAGCCGTGCATCACGCCGGTTCGCCCCAACGACCGGATCGATCGCCTGGGGCTTTTCAAATAGTCTCTCCGTAACCCCCTCCTCGAATTTCCATCTTGGTATCTGCCATCCCGACAAACCTCAATTGGCGATCGGGCGGGGGCGGGGGCTGGAGAGCGCGGTGCGGATGGCGGCTTCCGCGACGGGCGCCATCACGGCGTAGCCCGCCTCATTGGGGTGGACGCCGTCGTAGGTGAAGCTGGCGCGGGTCGCCTGTCCGTCGTGCAGCGCCGACCAGTAATCGGCATAGGTCGAACCGGTGCGCTTGGCATAGTCCTGCATCCAGGTGTTCAGTACTGCGATCCGCGACGCGGTGTCGAGGCCGGGCCGCCAAGGGAAATGATCGGCGGGCGGGATGGAGGCCAGGATCACGCGGATGCCATGCGCGCGGGCCAATTCCGCCATCGACATGATGTTCGCCTCGGTCTGTTCGGGCGTCATCGGGCCGGTATTGCCCGCAATATCGTTGGTGCCCGCCATGATCTGAACCAGTTGCGGTTTGAGGTCGATCACGTCCTGGCGAAAGCGGAGCAGCATTTGCGTCGTCGTCTGCCCGCCGATACCGCGATCGATCCGGCCGGGCGTGAAGAAGCCGGGCATCTTGTCGAACCATCCCTGTGTGATGGAATCGCCCATGAAGACGATCGTTACCGGTCCTGTCACCTTGGCATTGGCGTCGCGGTAGCGCCCCAGCCAGCCGAAGTCGTTGTGCAGCCGGATTTCGCCTTCGTCGGGTGCCTTTTGCGTCGGTGCGGCGGCAGGGGCGGTGGGCGTCTGCTGTGCGAAAACCGTGGTCGCCATCAGGATCAACAGGGCAGGGGCGTAGCGCATCGAACTCTCCGGCACGGAAATCGGCCTGCCTCCGACTGCCGGATGCCGCCTCTCCCTTCCCTGCCACATGAATTGCCGCCAGGGTGACGACGATCCTAATCCCAAGATAAGAAAATTTGAAATAAGTTTTCTTGACAGCGGCGTCTGGAAACCGGCACGTCGGGGTATAAAAATAGGGGAGGATACTTCATGGCGTTTCATCGCATCCTGATCACGATCGTGGCGACGACCGCTCTGAGCGGCGGCGCGATCGGACAGCAGACGGCACCCGCAGCCGACACTGGAAGCGCCGTGGCGCATCCCGATCTTTGGCCCAAGCTGCCCCTGAAGCGCCAGCGTGATCCCAAGGTGGAAGCGCGGGTCGACCAGATTCTGTCGCGCATGACCGTTGAAGACAAGGTTGGCCAGCTGATCCAGGTCGACATCGCCTCGATCACCCCGAAGGACCTCGAGACCTACAAGCTCGGCTCGATCCTGAACGGTGGCAATTCCGCCCCCAATAACGACGAATTCGCCCCCGCGCCCGAGTGGCTGAAGCTTTTCGACGCCTTTTACGACGCGTCGGCTAAGCGAAGCGACGGTCGCCCGCAAATCCCGCTGATCTGGGGCACCGACGCCGTGCACGGTGCGAACAATATCGTTGGCGCGACGCTGTTCCCGCACAATATCGGGCTGGGAGCGGCGCGCGACCCCGAGTTGATCCGCAAGATCGGCGCAGCGACGGCGGCCGAGACGGCGGCGACCGGCATCGACTGGAGCTTCGCGCCGACCGTTGCCGTGGTCCAGGACGACCGTTGGGGCCGGACCTATGAAAGCTACTCTGAGGATCCGGCGATCGTCGAATCCTACGCGGGCAAGATGGTCGAGGGGATTCAGGGCAGCGTCGGTGGCGACTTCATGAGGCCCGGACATGTCATATCCTCGATCAAGCATTTCCTCGGCGATGGCGGCACCGGCGGTCGCGACCAGGGCGATACGCGCGTGTCCGAGGAGGTGCTTCGCGACGTTCATGCCGCAGGCTATCGCAGCGGTCTGGTCGCGGGTGCGCTGACCGTGATGCCCAGCTTCTCGAGCTGGAACGGCACCAAGATGACCGGCAACAAGAGTCTGCTGACCGGCGTGCTCAAGGACCGGATGGGCTTTGACGGCTTCACCATCGGCGACTGGAATGCGCATGGCCAGGTGCCGGGTTGCACCAACGAGGATTGCGCGCCCGCGATCAATGCCGGGCTCGACATGTTCATGTATTCGGGTCCGGGCTGGAAGCAGCTTCACGCCAACACGCTGCGCGAGGCGAAGGACGGCACGATCCCGGCCGCGCGCCTGGACGATGCGGTGCGGCGTATCCTGCGCGTCAAGGTGCTGGCAGGCAGCTTCGAGGCGGGACGTCCGTCGTCGCGTCCGATCAGCGGCAAGTTCGACCTGATCGGTGCGCCCGCGCATCGCGCGATCGCCCGTCAGGCGGTGCGCGAGTCGCTCGTCCTCCTGAAGAACAACGGGAATATCCTGCCGCTCAAGCCCGGCGCCAATATCCTGGTCGCGGGGCGCGGTGCCGACAATATCGGTCAGCAGGCGGGCGGCTGGTCGATCACCTGGCAGGGGACCGGCGTCACCAATGCCAATTTCCCCAACGGCCAGTCGATCTGGTCGGGCATCGACGAGGCGGTCAAGGCGGGCGGAGGCAAGGCGACGCTGGCGGTCGACGGCAGCTATGCCGCCAAGCCCGACGCCGCGATCGTCGTCTTCGGCGAGACACCTTATGCTGAATTTACGGGTGACCGCCCGACACTGGAATACAGCCCGGAAGACAAGAGCGACCTGGCGTTGCTGAAGAAGCTGAAGGCGGCCGGGATTCCCGTAGTTGCGGTCTTTCTGTCGGGTCGTCCGCTTTGGGTGAACCCTGAGCTTAACGCCGCCGATGCCTTCGTCGCGGCCTTCCTTCCCGGCACCGAGGGTGGCGGCGTCGCCGACGTGCTGATCGCCGGCCGTGACGGCAAGCCGCGCAACGACTTCCGCGGCAAGCTCAGCTTCTCCTGGCCGAAGCGGCTCGACCAATATGTCCTGAACAAGCGCGATCCCAATTACGATCCGCTGTTCCCGATCGGCTATGGCCTGACCTATGGCCAGGGCACGACCGTGCCGATGCTGAGCGAGGCACGCCCGGCGGTGGCGGCGGGTGACCAGAACGCGCTGTTCGTTCGTGGTCGGTTGGTCGCGGGGGCGCGGCTGAACGTGATGGGGCCGGTCCAGCAGACCCGTGTCGATCGCGCCGCGCAGGAGGACAGCCTTCGCTTCGCCTTCGCTGGCACCGCTCCGGCGGGAGCCGCGATCGAGGAGGCCAAGCCGATCGACATCACCCGCGAGTCCAACGGACAGCTCAGCCTGTTGCTCGATTACCGCGTCACCGGCGCGCCGAGCGGCGAGGTGACGCTGGGCATGGAGGGCGGCAAGACGGCCTCGGTGCCGATCACCGGGGCGCTGAAGGGCGAATTGGGCCAGTGGCGCCAACTCGCGGTTCCGTTGCGCTGCTTCGCCGATGGCGGCGTGGCGATGGGCGCCGTGTCCAAGCCCTGGATCATCGCCATCAGCGGCAAGCTGAACCTCGACATATCGTCGATCCGGATCGCCAGCGCGCCTCCGGGGCCGGTCAGCTGCGGGGTCCGCTGAACGGCGGATCGGGCGGGGGTGGCTCGATACCGGGCCGCCCCTGATTTCTACGGAATGTGGATCATGGCAGACCCGCCAAGGGACCGCGACGAACAGGGGAGTGAGAGGATGACGAAGGCGATGGATCGTCGCGCATTTCTGGGAACGGCGGGGCTGCTGGCTGGTGCGGCGAGCGTCCCGGCGCTGGCCAGCGACGCGAAGGCCGGGGAGCGCGCCTTCGTTCGGCGCGACGGCATGCGGCTGATGATCGGCGACGACGTCTATCGCTTCGCCGGTGCCAATATCTGGTACGCCGCCTATCTGGGGGCCGACGCCCCTTATGGCGACCGCGCGCGTCTGGGCCGCGAACTGGACGCGCTGGCGGCGATGGGGGTGACCAACCTGCGCATCCTCGCCTCGGCCGAGGAAGGCCCGCTGCGCAACTCGATCAAGCCGGGTTTCCGCACCGCCTCCACGATCAATCAGACGCTGCTCGCCGGGCTCGACTATGCGCTCGCCGAGATGGCCAAGCGTGACATGAGGGCCGTCCTCTACCTGACCAACTTCTGGGAGTGGTCGGGCGGCATGATGACCTATCTGTTCTATGTGAACGGCGGCACGTTCATCAACGCCAACGATCCCGCGCACCCCTGGCCCGCTTTCGCCAATTTCAACGCGCAATTCTACGGCAATGCCCGCGCCAAGGCGATGTATGACGACTGGATCCGGACCGTCGTTTCGCGGACGAACAGCGTCACCGGCAAGCCTTATGCCGCCGATCCGACGATCATGGCGTGGCAGCTATCTAACGAACCGCGCCCGGCGGGTGACGCGGCGCATGCCGATCTCGACCAGTTCTATGGCTGGGTGCGCGACAGCGCGAAGCTGATCAAGTCGCTCGACCCCCATCATCTGGTTTGCACCGGCTCGGAAGGATTGAAGGGCGCGCTGGAGCAACCGGGGATCGTCCTGGCCGAGCATGGCATTCCCGAGATCGACTATCTAACCGCGCATATCTGGCCCAACAATTGGGATTGGGTGAAGCAGACGGACCTCGCCAATACCTACAAGCGCGGCGAGACGCTGACCCAGGATTATATCGCCAAGCATGTCGGATATGCGCGGCAGCTGGGCAAGCCGCTGATTATCGAGGAGTTCGGCTATCCGCGTGACGGCGGCAGCAACGATCCCAAGGTCGCGACGACGTTCAAGGACCGCTTCTACGGCCTGATCTATGCCGCGGCGCTGCGTGACATGCAGTCTGGCGGGCCGATCGCGGGCACCAATTTCTGGGCCTGGAACGGCGAGGCGCGGGCGCAGCATCCCGACTATCGCTTCCGCGATGGCGACGGCCAATATATGGGCGATCCCCCGCATGAGCCGCAGGGGTGGTACGGCATTTTCACCGGCGACACGACCATCCGGCTGGTCGCCGAACATGCCAAGGCGATCGCGCGCCTTCCCAAGACCCGCTGAGCGAGGACGATCATCATGCTCCGACGCGTCATTCGTCCACTGACCGCCGCCGCGCTCATGCTCCAGGCCGCACCCGTCCTGGCCCAGGAGGTGCTGGACACCGACCCTAACACGCTCGCCCCGTCCAAGGACCCCAAGCGGACCGCCAATGGTCTGGCGCAGACCCCGCCCATGGGCTGGAACAGCTGGAACAAGTTCGCCTGCAACGTCAATGAGGCGGTGATCCGCAAGACGGCGGACGCGATGGCGTCCAACGGCATGAAGGCGGCGGGCTACGAGTATATCGTCATCGACGATTGCTGGCACGGCACGCGCGACGCGAACGGCTTCATCACCGAGGATCGCACGCGTTTCCCCGGCGGGATGAAGGCGCTGGGCGACTACATCCACGCCAAGGGGCTGAAGTTCGGTATCTATTCCGACGCCGGCACCAAGACCTGCGGCGGGCGCCCGGGCAGTCAGGGGCATGAATATCAGGACGCGCTGCAATATGCCCGCTGGGGCGTCGACTATCTGAAATATGACTGGTGCTCGACCGGCGTCCGCAATGCGGAGGAGGCCTATGCGACCATGGCCGATGCGCTGCGCGCGACCGAGCGGCCAATCTTGTTCTCGCTTTGCGAGTGGGGCAATTCCAGGCCGTGGCTTTGGGGCGCTAAGATCGGCAATATGTGGCGGACGACCGGCGACATTACCGACAAATGGGAAGGCAAGCACGGCTATAGCTGGGGTGTCGCATCGATCGTCGATCTCAACGAGCCGCTATGGCCCTTCGCCGCGCCGGGCCATTGGAACGACCCCGACATGCTAGAGGTCGGCAATGGCGGGTTGAGCGACACCGAATATCGTGCGCATTTCTCACTCTGGGCGATGATGGCCGCGCCGCTCATCGCGGGTAATGACGTGGCGGGCATGTCGGCGGCGACGCGCGACATCCTGTTGAACAAGGACGTGATCGCAGTCGATCAGGATTCGCTGGGCGCCCAGGGTCACCGCGTGGCGCGCGACGGCAAGCAGGAGATCTGGGTCAAGCCGATGGCCGATGGCGGGCGGACGCTGCTGCTGTGGAATCGGGGCGAGGCACCCGCACGAATTGTTGCGGACTGGCCGAAGTTGGGTTTGCCTACAGGTATTAGCCTGCATGGTCGCAACCTGTGGACGCACAAGGATTTGGGACGCCTGTCTAAAAGTTACGGCGCTGAAGTCGCGCCGCACGGCGTCGTTATGATCCGATTATTTAGTTAGCTTCATCAAGCTAGTAAGATGAATTCGGTTTTACGAATAACTAGATTAACATATTGCGCGTATCTGGACCTCAAAGCACTTCATCTATCGCACGCGCTACAGCTTTCCTTATTCCCCCCCCCCCCCCCTGCGATGCCCGGTAGTGATGGAGGGCGCTCAAGCATTCAACCTGCGTCCATGAATGAATGGCAGGTCTCGGGTGGCGTGAAAATGCCAGCGAATGTCGAGGATTGGGTCAACGCATTTGATAGTTGTTGGTCAGATAACAGTCGGCGGCCCTCTGACCGCAACTGAGGAATGGTCGTCAACGGCGGAAACGACGCCGGCGGACTTCCGCTCCGAATACCGGTCCACCAGCTGTGCTGTGTGAGATCTGAGCAGGATGGTGAAGCGTACCAGCTCCTCCATCACATCGACGATACGATCATAGTAGCTGGAGGGCTTCATCCGTCCGGCTTCGTCGAATTCTTTATAGGCCATCGCTACCGACGACTGGTTGGGTATCGTTAACATCCGCATCCACCGGCCGAGCAGGCGGAGCGTATTGACCGCATTGAATGACTGCGACCCGCCGGACACCTGCATGACGGCAAGCGTGCGGCCCTGCGTCGGCCGCATACCCTTCATTTCAAGGGGCAGATGGTCGATCTGCGCCTTCATGATGCCGGTGATCTGGCCGTGCCGCTCCGGGCTGCACCACACCATGCCTTCCGACCAGAGCGCGTGCTCGCGAAGCTCGTGCACGGCCGGGTGATCGTCACCGGCGATCTGGTCGGGCAGCGGGAGATCCGACGGGTCGAAGATGCGCGTCTCGGCCCCGAATAGCCTGAGAAGACGCGCCGCCTCCTCGATCGCCAGGCGCGAGAACGAGCGTTCGCGCAGCGATCCGTAGAGCAGCAGGATCCGCGGCGATGGTCGGTCGTGCCCGAGCCCTGCGGCGGGGCGCGAGATGGCGAAAGCGGGGTCCAGCGCCGGCAGGACGTCGACGTCGTGCAGCGGGCGGAGGCGACCCATGCGAGATCCTTGACCAGATAGCTGGCGCTGCCCGGGCAGAACGAGGCGAACTGAGCGGAGGTTCTGATGATGGTCGGCGCGACCGCCCGATATTCGTCTCTATACCCGCGTGCCCGGAAGAAGTCGCCGGCCGTGGTCGTGAGGAGGTGCAGGCGCCTCGCACCGTCGCGTCGTGCCACCGCTTCGGCATGGGCGACGAGGAGGCCGCCATTTCCCTGCTGCTTGCGGCCGGGGAGCACGATCAGCGAGCGAAGCAGGAGGTCGGGGCCGTCACCTTCCAGTCCGACAAAGCCGATCAGGCTTTCACCGTCGGCAAGCTCGAAGAAGCGTCGCTCCGGTTCGTCGAGATCACCGGTCGGCAGGCCGGCCGCGTTCAGCGCCGGCTACAGGGCGCCGTAGCTGCTGCGGTCCAGCAGAGAGAAGGTGAGCCGGCTCACGAGGGTACGCCCTCGTACCACCCGCGCGTGCGCTTCACGATCGCGACGACGCTGAGCATGACCGGCACCTCGACCAGCACGCCGACCACTGTGGCCAGTGCGGCGCCGCTCTTCAGCCCGAACAGGCTGATCGCGGCGGCGACGGCGAGCTCGAAGAAGTTCGACGCGCCGATCAGGGCGGCGGGCGCCGCCACGCACCATGCGACGCCGAGCCGCCTCGACAGCCAGTATGCGATGCCTGCGTTGAGATAGACCTGGATGAGGATCGGAACGGCAAGGAGCGCAATGACCGCCGGCTGGCGGATGATCTGCTCGCCCTGGAAGCCGAACAGCAGGACGAGCGTGGCGAGGAGCGCGACGAGCGACACCGGTCCGAGCGCAGCCAGCACCCGGTCGAGCGCAGGCCGGCCGCCCGACGCGAGCAGCGCCCGGCGCACGATCTGCGCGACGATCACCGGCACGACGATGTAAAGCGCGACCGACAGCAGCAGCGTGTTCCACGGCACCGTCACCGAAGCGACGCCGAGCAACAAGCCGACAAGCGGCGCGAAGAGGAAGACCATCAGGACGTCGTTCAGCGCGACTTGGCTTAGCGTGTAGGTCGGCTCGCCATCGCACAGGTTCGACCAGACGAAGACCATGGCGGTGCAAGGCGCCGCGGCGAGCAGGATGAGCCCGGCAATGTAGGACGGGATCTCGCCCGCGGGCAGCAGCGGGGCGAACAGCCCGCCTAGGAAGACGGTGCCGAGCGCCGCCATCGAGAAGGGCTTCACCGCCCAGTTGACGAACAGCGTGACGCCGACGCCCTTCCAGTGCTGCCGGACCGAGCCGAGCGAGCCGAAGTCGATCTTGAGCAGCATCGGCACGATCATCAGCCAGATCAGCCCGGCGACGACGAGATTGACCTGCGCCACCTCGGCCGCCGCGATCGTGGCGAACGTGCCGGGGAGCAGATGGCCGAGCCCGATGCCGGCAACGATGCAGAGCGCCACCCATACCGACAGATAGCGTTCGAACGTGCCGATGCCGGGACGCTGCATCTCGGCCGCTGTCGTCGCCATCAGCGCACCCGCTGGCCGGCGTCGTCGACGACCCGCTCGCCGTCTTCCTTGGCGAAGGCTCCGCGCTGCGGCTCGGGAAGGATGTCGAGCACCGCCTCGGAGGGACGGCACAGGCGAACCCCCATCGAGGTGACCACCAGCGGGCGGTTGATGAGGACGGGGTGCGCCATCATCGCATCGACGAGCGCCTCATCAGCAAGATTCTGGTCGCCAAGGCCGAGCTCGGCGAATGGCGTGCCCTTATCGCGAAGCAGCTGTCGCGGGGTCAGGCCGGCACGTTCGATGAGCTGTAACAGCAGCGCGCGCGACGGCGGCGTCTTGAGGTATTCGATGACGTGCGGCTCGATACCGGCATTGCGGATCAGCGCGAGCACGTTGCGCGACGTCCCGCATGCGGGATTGTGGTAGATGACGACGTCAGTGGGCATCTCGACCCTTTCAGCAGCAGGAAAGCTCAGCGATCAGCGGTTCGCACAGCTCGGGCCGACCCTGGCAGCAATCCTTGGCCAGAAAGGTCATCAACTGTCGCAGAGTATCAAGCCGGGCATGCTGGACCTGTTGCCGTCCGCGCTTCTCGGCCGACACCAGACCCGCCTTCGCCAACACCGCCAGATGCGTGGAGAACGTACTCTGCGTCAGCCCGCTCGCGTCGACGAGCGCGCCAGTAGGTAGTCCATCGGGCGAATGTCGCACGAGCAGCCGAAACGCATCGAGCCGCGTCGGGTGAGAGAGCGCGGCGAGAACTGCCAGAGCATCGAAAGCGTTCATGCATCGGGTTTAGCCGATGCATTGTAACTGTCAAGTTGTATCGGAATATGCCGATGAATCATCGGCGCCGCTGTCTGAATGACCCTTCGCTTGCCGATCAAGACGTTTAGCGGACGAACGTCCGTCTTTGGGTCAGGCTGATCCAGAGGCGATGGGTGCTATGCTCATCGTTTCAGGTCGAACGGCCTTCCAGTCAACCGCGCCCACGCCCCCAACCGTCACGCTCGGCGAATAGCTTCTGCATTACGGCCATATTGTCGGTGCCCCATTGGCATAGCGGCTCAAGCGCCCGGGCGAGGCTCTGGCCAAGTGCGGTGAGCGTGTAGTCGACCCGCGGCGGCACCTCCTTGTAGTCGTTCCGGCGCAGGACGCCGTCCGCTTCTAGTTCTTTGAGTTGCTGAATCAGCACCTTGTCACTGACGTCGCGGATGGCGCGCTTCAGTTCCCCATAGCGGGTAGGCCCGCGCAGCAAAAAGTACAGGATCAGCGGCTTCCACTTTCCCGAGATGACCTTGAGCGTGGCGTCGAGCCCGCAGGTGAAGGCAGGCGCGATGGGCGCGATGGCCGGATCGTCGGCGAGAAGCATTTCAGACATTATAGATACTTACCAAAAGGTGCATACTTGTCTGTAGGTAGGCCCCCAGCCAACTGCGTGCAACCAATCAATGGAGGCACTTATGAAAAGACTGGAAGGCAAGATCGCTGTCATAACCGGGGGCGGCACGGGGATTGGCCTGGCGTCAGCGAAGCGGTTCATCGCCGAGGGGGCGTTAGTGTACCTGTTCGGACGCAGGGCGGATAAGCTGGAAGCAGCTGTGGCGGCGCTCGGCGGCAATGCACGGGCGGTCCCGGGATCAGTTACCTATGCTGGCGATCTCGACCGGCTGTACGACACGTTGAAGCAGGACCACGGCAAGCTCGACATTTTGTTCGCGAATGCCGGCACGGGGGCGTTGTCACCCTTGTCCGAGATCACGCCCGACCATGTCGATGAGACGTTCGACATCAATGTGAAGGGCACGATCTTCACGGTTCAAAAAGGCCTGAAGCTGATGGAGAGCGGTGGTTCGGTCATCCTCACCGGCTCGACCACAGGCGTCATGGGGACGCCGGCATTCAGCGTCTATAGCGCCTCCAAGGCGGCGGTCCGCAACCTGGCGCGCAGCTGGGCGCAGGATTTGCGGGGTACGGGTATCCGGGTCAACGTCCTGTCGCCGGGCCCGACTTTGACCGAGCTTGCCGCCGAGGTCGTTGGCCGTGATGCCATGATCGAGATGGGGGCGACGACGCCAATCGGACATGTCGGCGAGCCGTCAGAAGTCGCGGCCGCTGCTGCCTTCCTGGCATCATCGGACAGCAGCTTCATGACGGGCAGCGAGCTGTTTACCGACGGCGGCCTGGCGCAGATTTGACGAAGTTCTCCAGCCGGCTTGAGGTCGGGCACCATCAAACGAGCCGGCCAGTGCCACACCGACAGCAACTGCGACCTTCCGGTCACCGCGCCATGCGCCGACATGAACGAATGGCAAACGTCGGGAACGTGAAAACCGGCCGTGGGTGACCGGAACTGGGTCTCTTGAACGTCCTTTGCCGTGAGCAGTAATCGTCGACGGTAGGGCAATGTCTGTTCATTACGCGATGGGCCGACCGGCAAGCGGATCTATGGTCAGTACGAGACGGCGTTCGCCGGTCGCGCTGATTGGCGGTGAGCGGTGGAGAATGGTGGGCGGGTCGAGTAGCAACCGCCCCTTGAACACGCCCACCGCGCCGGTTGGCACCTCGCAGATCGCATCGGCGGCATCGATCCGGCACCACTGGGTACCCGGCCCCACATAGGTGCACAGCAATTGCAGCGTGACGAAGTCGGCATGGAAGCGGCGGCAGGCGTCGGTTTCGACCACCTCCAATCGCAGCCGCAACCGATCCTCGCCGCTTAGCGCGGCGTGGCGCTGCACCAACAGTTCGATATCCTTAGCAAGTGGCATGGCGACCGGATTGGCAAAGCCCGCGTCGACAAGCACGCCATGGATCGCGTCGTCGGCGGTGAGGTCGAGCGACACATCGTCGACCGTGTTTAGGTCGAGGGATGCCAGTGCGGCGCGTAGCGTATCGGGCAGCGACCGCCACCAGATGGCCAGGGCGGCATCGGGACGCGCAATGGCATCGAGCGAGGCGCGATCATGGCCGAACGCGACGATGTCATCGAGCATGGCTAGGCTCATTTTACGGCCTCCATCTGGCGCTCGCCCCAAGTCGGGAAAGGGTCGCGCAAGCCGGTCCACAGCGTGGGGGTGAAGGCGACGGCGGGCACGAGGCAGGCATCGAGCCGCGTGCGGATCTTTGCCTCGCCCATGCCGATCCCGATAAACACCAACTCCTGCCGCCGGTCGCCCCAGACCGTATCCCAGTGCCTGGCGACGAACTCCTCGAACTGGCCGTCATCGGGCCATTGGTTCTTCGGGATCGACGCCCACCAGCGGCCCATGCGGGCGGTCTCGGTCTGGCTGCCCGCCACCGCCAGTTCGCCGACCCAGTCGGGGCGGGTCGCCAGCCAGAAATGCCCCTTGGCCCGCACGACATGGTCGAGGCCGCCATTGGTTAGGAAGGCATGGAACTTCGCCGGGTCGAAGGGCGCTCGCGCGCGATAGACGAAGCTCTCGATACCATATTCCTCGGTCTCGGGCTGGTGATGCGCATAGCCGTACAGCTCCTTGGCCCAGAGCGGATGGCGCGAGGCCTTCTCCTCATCGAACAGCCCGGTGGCGAGGACGAGATCGAGATCGACGCGGCTATGGTCGGCGGCCACGATCACCGCATCGGCGTTCAGGCTGGCGACCAGCTTCTTCACCACCGCCAGTTGCTCGGCCGACACCGACGACGCCTTGTTGACGATCACCACATCGGCAAACTCGATCTGCTCGACCAGCAGGCCGACGAGGCTGCGCGTATCGTCCTCGCCCATGGTTTCGCCGCGATCGGCGAGGAAATCCTGGCTGGAATAGTCGGCGAGCAGGTTCACCGCGTCGACCACCGTCACCATCGTGTCGAGCCGCGCGACGTCGCCCAGCGACACGCCGTCCTCGTCGCGGAACGAAAAGGTCGTGGCGACGGGCAGGGGCTCGGAGATGCCGGTGCTCTCGATCACCAGATAATCGAACCGTCTTGCCTCGGCTAGCGTGCGCACCTCCTCTAGCAGGTCGTCGCGTAGCGTGCAGCAGATGCAGCCATTGGTCATCTCGACCAGCGCCTCTTCCGACCGCGACAGCGCCGCCTCGCCGCCACGGACGAGGTCGGCGTCGATGTTCACCTCCGACATGTCGTTGACGATCACCGCCACCCGGCGCCCCTCGCGATTGGCCAGGATGTGATTGAGCAGCGTTGTCTTTCCGGCCCCCAGGAAGCCGGACAATACCGTCACGGGCAAACGAGTGTCGTGAAAGGAATGACTTGCCATATCTGTCGTCCAATGAGATACGTTACAACATTACATAATCATGAGTTTCCGCTGATGTCCAGTAGCTCTCCGATCTCAGGCGATCGCCGCCCCGTCTGCCCGATGGAGGAGCAGGCATGAGCGGCATCATGGCGGGCGCGGGCGCGCGTATTCCGGTCTCGGTGCTGACCGGGTTTCTCGGCAGCGGCAAGACGACGGTTCTCAACCATCTCGTCCGCTCGCCGGGGATGGCGCGGGCGCTGGTGATCATCAACGAATTCGGGGCGGTCGGGCTCGATCATGATCTGGTCGCCCGCTCGAACGACGATCTGGTGGTCGAAATGTTGGGGGGATGCCTGTGCTGCACCATTCGCGGCGACCTGTCGCGGACGCTGCGCGACGCGCCGTGGCGGTTCGCGCGGGACGGGCAGTGCTGGTTCGATCGAGTGGTGATCGAGACGACCGGGCTGGCCGATCCGGCGCCGATCCTCCACACCCTTATGACTGATCCGCGGCTGGAGGCGCTCTACCGTCTCGACGCGGTGATCGCGACGGTGGACGCTGCGACCGGGATGGTGACGCTCGACGCGCAGCCGGAGGCGGTGAAGCAGGCGGCGGTCGCCGACCGGCTGCTGCTGACCAAGACCGACCTGGTCGACGAGGCGGGGCAGGGCGCGATCCGGGGCCGATTGGCGGCGCTCAACCCCGGTGCGCCGGTCATCGCCGTAACCGACGGGGCGGTCGACCCGTCGCTGCTGTTCGATGTCGGGTTATGGGACCCCGCCAGCAAGAGCGACGATGTACGCCGCTGGCTGGCGGAGGAAGCGCATCACGCCGGCCACCATCACCATCATCACGATGTGAACCGGCATGACGACGGTATCCGCGCGACCTGCCTGACCCTCGACACGCCGCTCGACCCGCTGGCGTTCGAGCGGTGGTTGGGGCTGCTCACGATGTTCAGGGGCGCCGACTTGCTGCGGGTGAAGGGGATCGTGAACCTGGCGGGGCATCACGCACCCGTGATCGTCCACGGCGTGCAGCATATCTTCCATCCGCCGGTCGAGCTGGAGCGTTGGCCATCAGAGGACCGGCGCACGCGGATGGTGTTCATCACTCGCCGCATCGATCCCGAAGAACTGCGTGGCACGCTGGCGCTGATGACGATGGGGCTGAGCGACGTGCAGTTGCAGGGACTGGTCGAGCGGGTCGCGGCGGACCTTCCGGCATGATCCACCACGCCGCTGCCGTTCCCCGTCGTCGCGCCGGCGAGATCGACGAACTGATCTGCACCATTCTCACCGGGCAGGCTCGTCCGCTCAGTGCCTATGACATTGCCGGCCAGGCCAGCCAGGACGGGCGGCGGGTCGTTCCCGCGCAAGTGTATCGCACGCTCGCGCGATTGGTGCGTCAGGGGCGTGTGCTGCGGATCGAGATGCTGGGCGCCTATGTCCCACGACCGGCATCGGCGGACCTGTGCCTCGTCTGTCTGGAATGCCACGGCGTACAGTTGGTTGAGAACCCAGCGCTGCGCGTGATCCATACCGATGCGACCGGTCGGCGGTTCCGACTGGCCGCGGCCCCGGTAGAGGCGGGTGGCCTGTGCGGGACTTGCGCCGATGGTGCGCCGGTAGAGCACTGCCCAAATTCATGACATTTCCGTCCCGCTGAACGCGGGTGAACCCTCTAGAAAGAAGGATCAATAGCCATGTTCACCGGAGAGATGGTCCACAAAGCCTTGCAAACCTGGTGCGACAATGTCGTCGCGGTCGGCAAGGCCCATTCCGACGGCGGCGATCCGCGAGCCGTCGCGGCGCAGGTGCTGACCGACCACTACGACTATGACGCTGGCAAGGTACTGTTCAAGCCGACCCTGACTTTCGGCACCCGGACCTTCCGGCCGACGAAGGAGGGTGCACTGGCCTATTTCGTGGGCGGGAGCGACAAATTCCCCGAGGATAAGGGTTTCAAGCTGAAACCCTGGGCGAAGGTTTGGTACAGCAAGGAGGACTTCATCCTGCATGGCGATCTCGCGATCGTGCAATGCAATGTGCATTTCATCGGTCAGGACGACAGCCACATTTTTGTGAACAAGAGCTTCGTATTTAAGGAATGCGAGGACGGCAAGGTGCGCATTATTCTTCACCAGTCGTCATTGCCTTATGAGCCATAGTCAATAATACTGGTTTGTGAGGTTGAGTTTTTTAGGTTAGGTAGACTACCTCAACGCAAATAATTACTGCGTAGCCCGTCGTCTTTGTTTGGTATTAATACTGCGAATTAGCGGAGTAACAAATGCTCCACTACACTGCATGGATCAATCCTAAACGTTGGGTGCCACCCATAACTGATTATCAATTTTGGCATCGGGACGGCGTCTTTTTCCCAGATTTAGACGCTTTTTATACCTGGAGTGGCCGAAGCCTGCAGACTTGCGCCAAAACCTGAACGAATGATAGGTTTCGGGAAGTAGGCAGGGTGGCCTGAACGGCCGCAGTTGGGTCAGGCCGTACCTATCAGTGGTGTGCCTTCAAGCGCGGCAAGCGTGCCGGTAACGCCTCGGTCGATGATGACCAAGAATACACGCTTCGCGGCCTGAACGTCGCCCGTACGGCTGAGCTCGGCGTGCGCGCGAAGGAACGCCGTGCTCCACGCCGAGGCGATCAGCCCAGCGGCCAAATGTGCGAGGGCATTATCGTCCCCGTCATGATGCTCTTCCTGGAAGAGGGCGGCCAGATCTTGAACGAAATGGTCGCGCATCTGGCGTCCGCGCGCCTTCAACGTCTCGCTGGCCAGGGCCGTCTCGACGAAGGCCTGCGTATGTTCAAACAACGGAAAGGCCTCGGACGGCTGTTCGATCATCTGGTGGGCCAGTGCGCCCAGCGCTTCGATCGGCGAGGTTCCTGACGGGCGCGAACGGATTGTGTCGAACGCCAGATTGCGCGCTTCCTCTTCTCGGTCGAAGAACATGTCCTCCTTGCGCGGAAAGTGATTGAACACCGTCATGCGTCCGACATCGGCAGCGTTCGCGATCTCGTCGATCGTCACCTGATCGAACCCACGATCCATGAAGAGGCGGGTCGCAACGTCGGATATGGCTTGGCGGGTCGCAAGGCGCTTCCGGGTCCGTCGATCCATCCGAGCATCCTTTGCTGTATTGCTCATTAAATTGTACCCGGTATATATTGATGTCATATCCATTTTGGAGATGCCCTCATGGTTCCGTCAACCCGCGACGCGCTTAACTCTCGTTCTGACCACGGTGCCGTCCTCATCAGCGGTGCAAGCTTTGCCGGTTTAGCCACCGCCTATGGGTTGAGGCGGCTTGGCTATCGGGTCATCATCATTGAGGCGGCACCGGGGTTGCGACGTGGTGGCACACCCGTCGACATCGAAGGTGAGACGATCGATATCTTGAAGAGGATGGGCCTCATCGACCATGTCAGGGCCAAGGCGCTGCCGTCTCGCCGGTTTGCGTTCAAGAATGCGGATGATTCCACTCTGGGTTCGATGGGAGTTGGAGGCGATCAAGCCTCGGAGGTAAGGTACGAAATCCATCGCGATGACCTGCTGGACATCTTGTTCAATGCGGTGGCGGACGATGTCGAGCTGCTGTTCGGCCGGTCGATCACGGGGCTCGTCGAGCGCGCGGACGGGGTAGCGGTGACCCTAGACAACGGCGAGCGGCGTGACGTCGCCTTGGTCGTCGGGTGCGACGGCAACCGGTCGAATACGCGGCGGCTGGTATTCGGCGGTGGCGATCAGTTCACCCATTTCATGGGCGGGTATTTCTTTCTGAAAGTCGTGCCGGAGACCGGGTTGCTTCCCGCCGATACGACGGAGGTTTTCCGGACACCCGGGCGGATGGCGATGCTCAACGGCTACGATGATCGTACGGACATCGGCTTCGGTTTCCGGACGGAGAACGAGATCGCCTATGATTATCGCGATCGGGCGCAGCAGCGGCGGTTGATCGAGGACCAGGTCGGCGATCTCGGCTGGAAGGTGCCGGCCATGCTCGCGGCCGTTGCTGGAGACGACGACTTCTATTTCGACAGGATCAGTCAGATCCGAATGCCGTGCTGGTCTCGCGGACGGGTCGTGCTGGTAGGGGATGCTGGGTATTGCGTCTCGCCGCTCGCCGGCCTCGGCGGCTCGATGGCCATCATCGGCGCCGGTCGCCTGGCGGCCGCATTGGAGCGCTATCGCGACGATCATGCATCTGCGTTCCGTCACTATGAGGACGGGTTGCGTCCGTTCGTCGAGCAGATACAGGAGCGGGCGGCCAGCGACGGCATGTCGACCATGTGTCCGGCGGACGAGGATGAGCTTGCCGAGCGTAACCGAGAGATCGCCGCAGGCGATATGGGTTGGTAGCCTTCTCGCCAGGCGGCGTTGTTGCGGCCTGATCAGTCGCGCGAGTGATTGGCTCGAACGTTCATCTCCCGCGCATGAGGCTACCCGTTGGCAACATGAACGGACGGCAGAACATGGGAAGCTAAAAAAACAAGCCTCGAATGACCGCAAATGGGTCTCGGCCGCCCTAGCGGCCTGCTAGTAAGCGATCGCGCGCCCAAACGACCGCTACCGTGATGGTGGGGTAGAGCTCAATGCCTGCGCTGCCGTCTCCCGCCACGCCTCTAAGTTTGGGCCGCAGCCTGCAAGAGGGTGCCGTTGGACAAAGCGATTTCAGTCATGGCGCAATGCCCATGCGGGAGTCGCACGGCTGGCGCGCAGCGCCTGGCCTAGTACGGTCAGCACGGCGATCGCGAGCGCCAGCAGGGTGGCACTGGCAAAGAAGAGCGGCGAAAGGGTGATCCGGTCATCGAACCCAGCCAGCCAAATTCGCATCGCGACATAGGCTAAGGGCCAGGCCAAGATATTGGCGAGGAGTACAGGCCGCAGGAACTGCCCCACCAGCAATTTGACGATATCGGCCGATGACGCGCCCAGCGTTTTGCGGATGCCAATTTCCTTCACCCGGCGCGCGGTGTTGAACGATGCCAGCCCCCATAGACCGACGCAAGCGATCAGCGCTGCTACCCCCGCGCCGACCCCGAATAGACGCGTGGCCTGCTCATCGGCTTTATAGAAGTCCACCAGCCGCTGATCTGCGGTGCCGACGACCAACGGCACCTGCGGTGACAGGCGGCGCCAGGTCGACCGGATGCGGGCCAGCATCGTGGCGGTGTCGCCCGTGTAGCGGATGGCAGCAACGGCGGACGTTGGTACATCCCGGGCATATTGATACAGGGTAGCGGTTTCGGCCGTGCGTGGCGAAGCGAAACGGAGCTGGTCGATCACGCCAATGATCGTGCGCGGAGCACCACGCCCAACGGTCTTGCCGACCGCTTCTTTGGGTGTGCGGAAGCCGAGCTGCTCAAGCGCCTTGCGATTGATGACGACGTTGCGGCCATTTTTCCACTTGGTCCAGTCGCTCGAATCGTCGCCACTATGCGCATCGTCGAAGACCCGCCCGGCAAGCAGCCGGGGTGCATAGGCGCGAAAGAAATCTGGCCCGACGGGGATGTTGTTGACCGTTACGCCCGGCCCGCTTGGTTGCTCGATCATGTCGAGGCTGGCATTGACCATGCCAGGGGCCGAACTGCTCGATCCGACCGAAATTACACCGGGCAAGCGACGCAGCGCGTCGAGGATCGGTCGAGCCTGGGTGGGAAAGATCCGCTTGTCTGCCAGGGAGGGTATGACCAACAACCCCTCGCGTCGAAAACCTAGATCGGATCGTCGGACATGCGCCGTCTGCGCCACGAGCACGACCGTGCCGATCATGAAGGCGATCGCCAGACCGAACTGGATCACGACCAGCATCTCGCGAAACCGCGCGCCGCTGCGCCCACCCCCTGGCGCCCGTGCCGAGGCCAGCACGGCAGCGGCCGGAAAGCGGGACAGGAGGACCGCCGGATAGAAACCCGCCGCCAATGCGATGACCAGGACGAGCGCCACCAGCAAGGGCAGGGCCAAGGCATAGGGAAAGTTCAGCGAAAGGCCGCCCGCCGCGTTCACGATGGGCAGGCTAACCTCCGCCAGGATCATGCCAAGCAAACTGGCTACCGCCGCCATTGCGGCCGCCTCGCCGAGAAACTGGCGGATCAGCCTCCCCCGATCCGCGCCCAGGACCTTGCGCATCGCCACTTCGCGGGCGCGCAGGCTCGACTGGGCAGTCGCGAGGTTCACATAATTGATGATCGCGATCAGCAAGGTGAGCACACCGACCAGCCCCAGCGTCACGATCGTCAGTCTACGTCCGCTGCTTTCCGCCCCGCCGGGCGGTTGCAAATGGAGGCGCGTGAGCGGCAGCAGCGAGAGCGCGACGATCTTGGCCGGATCGGGGCCCAGATCGTGCCCGGCGTGGCGTCGGACGAAAGCCGGCATTTTCGCAGCGAACGCGTGCGCCGCCGCCGCGTCGGGAAAACGCAGATAGGTCGCGCCATCCACCATGCCCCATCGGTACCAAGACCATTGCACCGGCGGCGGCGGCGTGCGGGGCATCGGGATCAAGATGTTCGCCTGAAGGTCGGTGGTTTTGGGCAGGTCTTCGAAGACTCCGGAGACGCGGTAGACCTCCGGCGCATCGACGGCGATCGTAATGCTCTGGCCGATGGGGTCGGCATCGCCGAACAGCCGTTGCGCCTCTGTCCGGCTGAGCAGCGCACCCGACGGATCGGCGAGGGCTCGTCGCCCGTCTCCGCGAACCATGGGGATATCAAAGACGTCGAAAAAGGACGGATCAACCTGCGCCACGTCGGTCCCGATCGCGTCGTTTTCGCGGATGACGCTGCCTCCCTGCTTGCCGCCACGGATGCGCGTGCCAACCAGGCTGGGGAAATCCTGGCGCATCTCTTCTAGCAGCCCCGGCATCGTCACCGGATAGGCTCCATTAAAGGGGCTGCCGGGGATTTGGAGTTGGGTCTGTACGACATAGAGTTCGTCATGATGCGGCAGCCACCGCTCGAAGCTCGTCTCGAACCGGACATAAAGGCCCAGAACCAGGAACACGGCGATCCCCACTGCCAACCCGCCGATGTTCAGCGCGGTATAAAGCTTGTGGCGGGTCAGCGAGCGATAGAGCGAAGTGAGCGCGAAACGGTTCATCGCATATATCCGGACAGGAGTAGAATTAGCAGCAGGCGAGGTGCGGGGATTTCCCGCGTAGGCGGTGCAGCGCGGTCTGAGCTACCCGGGCCACCCGGCCAAGTCGGTTGCACCTGAAGTCAGATCTTTCGCCCGCCTTCCGGCTCAACCCGCATGGCGGCGTGCACCGTCGATCCGCCTGTCCATAGCGGCTTGGCGCTGGTGTTGCGTATGTGGGTGGTTCGGTCATCATGGACATGATGTCACTGCCCATGATCCAAAAAGCTAAGTCGCTATGAATGAACAATTTTGCTCACCATCGCGAACAGGCGATCCGTCGTCGGCGAACACTATGTCCGCGGCCGGACACTCCGACCACACGTCAATACCCGACGAAATCCTGATAATCGAGGACGATAAGGTCGTCGGTCGTACCACGGAGATCCTGTTTCGGCTGGCGGGATATCGGGTTGAGATCGCTACCGACCCCGACAGCGCCTATTCGATGCTCGCGCGTCGTCGCTATGACGCGATCCTGCTCGATATGAATTTCACGGCGGGCCGCTCGGATGGTCAAGAGGGGCTGGCCTGTCTCGCCCGGATCGTCGCGGACGATCCCCGTGCGTGCGTCGTGGTCATCACCGCCCATAGCGGCATCCGCATCGCTGTGACGGCCATGCAGGCGGGCGCTCGCGACTTCATCATCAAACCGTGGCGCAAGGACGATCTGCTCGGCAAGGTCGACTCCGCGATCAGGCGAAACGCGGGCAACAGCGCGGTCCAGCAGTCTGCGGCTATCGGTCCGTCGGCAGGCCGCGCTCTGCTTGGGGCATCGGCCGCGATCGAACGCGTCCGTGCGCTTGTCCGGAGGGTCGGACCGACGATCGCCTCCGTGTGTGTCACCGGAGCATCCGGCACCGGACGCTCGCTGGTCGCCGAGGCGCTTCACGCATCGTCCTCCACCGCCGAGACCAAGCCGACACGGGTCGACCTGAGCGATCCCGACCAATGGCCCGCTCTGGACCAGGCCATCGGCACGATCATACTGCGACACGCCGATCAGCTGGCTGCACACGCGCAGGCCCGGCTGCTCGACCGGCTGGTGCCGGGCCTACGTTGCATTACCATCGTCGACCATGTCGCTCTACTGTCCCCGGCACTGCGTCGGCGGCTCTGTACCGTCGAGATCGCGGTGCCGCCGCTCTCGGAACGTCGAGAGGACGCGGTGCTGCTCGGTCGGCACTTCGCAAGCATCGCTGCCGAAACCTACGGCCATGCCGCGCCGCGACTAACGCCTGCGGCAGAGGCGTTTGTCGCTATCACCGACTGGCCGGACGAGGTACGCGGGCTGGCGATGGCGATCGAACGTGCGGTCGTGCTGTCGGACGATGGCCTGATCGACGTCGCTGCGATCCGGCCGATCATGCCGCTCGCCGCTTCGGCGGCCGAGACCGTACCGGTATTCCGCGTGCAGGATGCCGAGAAGCTGATGATCGAGGCCGCATTGAAGGAGTATCGCCACAACGTATCGCGGGCGGCGGCGGCATTAGGCCTAAGCCGTGGCACCCTTTATCGCCGGATGGCGCAATATGGTCTCTAGACGAGAAGGTCATGCCTTGCTGGTTGGATCGGGACTGGGGCTGTCCGGTATGGCGGCCGGGATGGCGGGGACGCATGGTCTATGGCTGGCATTGTCCGGCGCGCTCCTGCTGCTGGTATGGCTGCTCGCGGCCAATCTGCTTTTGGCGAAGCAGCACCTAGTCGTCCCGGCCGCGACGCCCGGCGCGCCCGACGAAGCGCAGATCGCGCATCACCTGCTGCTTGATGCTTCGCCAACGCCGCTGGTGCTGGTTGCCGGAAGGACGGTGCGGACGATGAACCGGGCGGCGCGCCGTCTCTTCGCGACCGACGATCGGATATTGCCGCCCCCGACGACGCTGTTCGACCGGGATGCCACGCATCTGCGCCACGCCGGCCGGAACTGGCGTGCCGACAGGGTGGAGGTCGGTAACCGGTCGGTGGTGGCACTGATTGATATCGAAAGCGAAGAACGCACCGCAGAGGCGCGCGCAAGCGCCGAGATGATTCAGGTACTGGGCCACGAAATGCTGAACGGACTCGTCCCGATCGTATCGCTGGCTGAGTGCGGGATCGCTGCGGCCGAGGCCCGTGACGAGGATCCGGCCCTGCTCGCGGAAATTCTGACGACGCTTGCGCGACGCGCCGAGGGGCTGCGGCGTTTCACCGAGGCCTATCGCGAACTAGCACGTCTGCCGCCGCCTTTGCGGCTGATCGTGTCAGTTGAAGATATGCTCAATGACCTTGCCCGGCTATTCGCAAGCCGCTGGCCAGGCGTTGGTCTTTCGATCGACATTGAACCTGGCCTGTGTGTCGAGATCGATCGTGACCAGATGAACCAGGCATGTTGGGCATTGTTGCAAAATGCCGTCGAGGCGATTGAGCACGGTGGCGTTTCTTGTGGTCAGGTCGATATTTGGGCTAGTATCGCCAATGACGTGCTCACGATCGAGGTACGGGACAACGGACCGGGCATCCCGCCGGATCGCAGGCATGGCATTTTCCGCCCCTTCTACACCTCCAAGCCCAGCGGAAGCGGGATCGGGCTCAGCTTGGCACGCCAAGTCATGCAGGCGCATGGCGGCACGTTGACTTTGATTAGTCCTTCACCAGCAATATTCCGTGCATGGGTGCCCAAAGCTTGCACACCGAGCGATAGTGTATTCACGGATCGGATCTGATGGATCGCAAGAAGCCTAACCACCGAGGCATTATATTTCGAAAGGGCCGCAGTCACCTGCATCGGCTATGACCGCCAGCGATCTTCTTGGTGGATTGTGCGCCTCTTTCTCATCCGCAACGCCAATTGCTAAGAAATTCCAATAGTTGTTGGAAAAGAATTATAAACGGATATCTGAAGTTGGGTTGGAAAAAGTGAATTTGAATGACTGCATGAGATTTGGTTAGACTTCCGTCCGTTCAGCCAGCTCCAAAGCGTCCTCCACGTCGACGCCCAAATAGCGAATGGTGCTATCAATCTTTGCATGACCGAGGAGAATCTGAACGGCGCGGAGATTGCCGGTCGCCTTGTAGATAATTGAGGCCTTCGTTCGCCGAAGCGAGTGCGTCCCATAATCCTGCGGGGGTAGGCCGATGCCGATCACCCATTCCCGTACAAGACGGGCATATTGGCGTGTGCTCATGTGGGCCATGTAATCGTTGCGGCTCGGGAAGACGAAATCATTGAGCGTACCACCACGCCGTTCAAGCCATGCGCGTATTGTTTTACGGGCCGTATCCATAAGTTCAAACTGAACAGGACGCTTTGTCTTCTGTTGTACGATGATGGCGCGATCCCGCACACGCCCGCCAGAAACCAGATCGCCGATGCGGACTTTGACCACATCGCAGCCGCGTAATTTGCTATCGATAGCAAGGTCGAACAGCGCTCGATCACGTAATCGCCGGTGTTGATCAAGCCAAAAGCGAATGGCCCAAACTTGCTGCTGTTTAAGCGCCCGCTTGGCACCAACCAATCGGCCCTCATTCCAAGGGCGAAGTTCGTGGAAGGCGGGATCCATTGCCGAGTGACCCATCGCTTTTCTCCATTGCGCCGAGTCGGTGCCAACATCATAATCGGCCGCCGTAAATGCGCGGTTTGGAAACGTGATGGATGCTCTGTCATCCAGACACATTAAGGATCGTCCGATAATGTTGGCCGCAAAGGCGCTGGCCTATGTCACTTCCGAAAATTGGCATCGGAGGCGATTGTGGTTTTGTTGAAGCACCGAACTTGCGTATGGAAATGGTAGCCATCTGACGGTTGATGCCAAAGTCGCTCTTCGGATCGCCGAAAAGGTCCGATTGTGATCGCCCGCTAGGTGGAAGTTCGTTTTGCGTTTTAGCGACAGGTGACAACCGGATGGCTCTATCACCCGACTATTATGCCGTTCTCGGGGTGCCCTCGACGGCAAGTCGCGACACTATACACTCCGCGTGGAAGGCGCTGCTCCGTCAATATCATCCCGATGCCAATCATGGTGTGGACGTTTCCGCCCGCGCGAAGGAGATCAATGAGGCATATGCCGTTTTAGGCAAGAAGGAAGCGCGCGCCGCCTACGACCGCTTATATTTCACGCCGTCCGCTCATCAAACTAGTGCAGATCGCCCGGTTCATCCAAGGAAAGCCAGCAGGCGCCCTATGCGACCTAACTCTTCCATGCCGCCCAGCGGTAGCTTCTCGCAGCCGCTAGACACCAACGACTGGCTGATCGGCCTTTTTCTGTTAATCCTTACCGCCGCACCGTTAGCGACCATCCTTGTTCTGTATTACGAGGAGCCCGGTTCGGCATCTACGGCTCGACATGGCGTGGCAGTTCAACGCGTACCATAACCAGCCAAAGCCGTCCGCACCTTATCGGGCATGAAGCCCGATTTGCACAACCTGCTTCCTACAGCGGCCACAACGCGGTGATGAACAAGCGGCCGAAGTTGGGCAGGGGAAAAGGGATCGCGAATGTCTGATCCTGGGTCTGTTCACCGTTAAAGTTTAAGTCGCGAGGGCGATGGGCACACGGTAGACATCGTCCGCCTGCCCCCCCAGTGCGCGACACAAGTCCAATCCTGCCTTCAATAGCGGGAGTGCTAGTTCGATCGCATGCTGCTTACTCAACCGTGCATCGGGGCCTGCCAAACTCAAGGCGCCGACCAAACGATCGCCGTGGCCGATGATCGGTACCGACATGGAGGCGACATGCGGCGTAGTTACGCCCACGGTGTAGAGCGGGATTGGCGGCAGGGCGGGGCGGTGTTCAGGCCATTGTTCGAAGAGCCTAAGCAATTGCGCGGAAGCCGAGGCGTCCATCGGCCGCTGCGTACCCGGTTGGACATCGAGGCGAAGACTGCTGGGCGAATTGACCCGGAACAGGCACAGCCTGACCTCGCCATGGCGGACATAGAAGGTCGCCGTCTCCCCCGTCGACGCCGCGAGCTTAGCAAGCACCGGCATGATATGCCGTTCGAGGTCGTTACCTTCCTGATAAATGGTGTTGAGACGGACCACCTCGCTGCCAAGCTGATACTGGCCGTCCGGCATACGCACGAGCAGACCGTAACGCTCGAGTGAGACGGCCAGGCGCATGATCGTGCTTTTCACGAGCCCAGTGCGCTCGGACAATTCAACAAGACCGAGTGCGCCGTCGCCCTGCCGGAACGCTGTCAGCAGCGTTAATCCGCGCTCGAGCGCCGCCACGCCTTCGGAAGCGGGCCTGTCCTTCATTACCGTCGCCATCATATCCTGCCGTATCTCAGGCGTCGTATAGCGCCGGAAGGACGCCCGCGTCATCACACGCGTTCGCAGCCGAGTCGCTTGAGTGTCTCATCCACCCAGGCGCGGGGATTCTCGCCGCGTCGGATCTTTTCCATCTGTGCTGTCTCCGCCGCATGCTTGGCCGATGCGGTCTTGAGGACCTGCTCGGCATCCGCGATGGGCACGCAGACCAGCCCGTCGTCATCGCCGAGCAGCAGGTCGCCGGGACGGATCACCATGCCTTCGATCGCGATGGGCACGTTCACCTCGCCCGGGCCGTCCTTGTAGGGGCCGCGATGGGTCACGCCCGCTGCGAAGACCGGAAAGGCATTGGCCCGGATCGTCGCGGCGTCGCGGATCGCGCCCCAGATCACGATCCCGGCGATACCACGGCTTTCGGCATAGGCAGTCATCAGTTCGCCAATGAGCGCGTTGGTAAGGTCTCCGCCCGCATCGACGACCACGACGTCACCCGGCTCGGCAATGTCTAAAGCCTTGTGCAGCATCAGATTGTCGCCCGGCCGCGCCTTCACCGTGACGGCTGGTCCTGCCAGCACGCCACCGGCATGCATGGGGCGCAGCGAGGCGCCGCCCGCCGTCATGCGGCTCATCGCGTCGCTGACATTGGCGACGGGAAGGGCGGCGAAACGTGACACCAGTTCGGCGTCGATACGCTGTTCGACTGGCAGGATGCGAAAACCTATCGCCATGGGAAAACTCCGAAAAGCTCAGAAGGAGAAGCGGAAGCCGACGCGGAACAGTCGGCCGAAGGTGTCGTAGAGCGCGGTGTTGGTGGCGACCGGGATCGAGCCATCGCCGGGGGCGAACGGCGGTGCCTGGTTCAGCACGTTGGACACATTGAGGAACATCTCGGCGCCTTTGCCGAAGTCGTCGAAACGATAGCCGATCTGGCTGTCCCAATAGGCCTGCGCCTTGATCGTCTGGATGTCGACGGCGGTGGGGCCCCGGGTGTTGTCGTAACGACCCCGGCCGATGAAGCGGACCTGATTGAAGAAGTTAAAGCCGCCCTTGTTGAAATCGGCCTGCGCGTTGAACCGCCAATGCGGGTTGGCGCTGATGCCGACTTCACCCGCGCGGTCGATCGACGGCGAGCCCGGCGTCGTGGTCGCCAGCTTGCCGACATAGGATACCACGGTGCGCAACGACAGGGTGGCATCGGTCTCGAGCATCGAGGCGAGCGGCACACGGTAGCTGGCCTCGATGTCGACGCCATTGGTCTGCAACTCCGACAGGTTGATCGGATAGGCCAACAGTCCCGTCAGATTGCCTGCCGTATCGCGCTGGATCAGCGACTGTGCGATCGCGTTACCGGCGAACGCCTGGTCGAGCGTCTGCTGCCCGGTCAGCGTGCCGATCGCGTCCTTGATCTTGATATCGTAATAATCGACCGAGAGGCTTAGGCCCGATACGAAGGTCGGCGTATAGACCGCGCCCAAGGTGAGCGTGTCCGCCTTTTCGGGCTGCAGCGTGGTGTTGCCGCTGTTGGTGACGAAGATGCCGGACAGGCGGACGTTGTTGCGGAACGGATCGGTCACGGTGACGGTGTTGGTACGCCCGCTGGTGAACAGTTCCGACAGATTTGGTGCGCGGATGTCGCGCGAGCGCGTGCCGCGCAGTCGCAGCGATTCGACGGGCGTCCAGCTCAGTCCGGCCTTCCAGGTCGTCACACCGCCGCTGGTCGAATAGTCAGTGTACCGCACCGCGCCATTGAACTCGAGATTGCGGAACAGGGTGACGTCGCGGAGGAGCGGAATGACGGTTTCCACATAGCCTTCCTTGACGTCATACTGACCCGACCAAGGCTGTGGATTGGCGAACAGGAACGCACCCGCGCGCGAGAGCGCATCAACCGTCAGTTCGGCCTGTTCCTTGCGATATTCGAAGCCGGTCGCAAAGGAGATCGGTCCTGCCCAGCCTTCAAAGGCGGTGCCCGACAGGTTGATCGCGGCCACATCCTCCTTGAAGGTCGAATTGGTGCGGCTCGTTCCGCGTGTATAGGCCAGCGCGGCGGCCGAGGGCGAACCCACGCCGAACACGTTGAAAGGCGAGCAGCCGTTGTTAGGATCGGTCAGCGTCGATCGGCACACGATCTGCCCGGTCGCAGGATTGACCACGGCATCGACCGCGCGGGTGAAGTTGGCCGTGATCTCGTTGTTCAGCACGTCGGTGCGCTGCTTGGTGCGGCCATGCTGGTAATAGCCGTTGATCTTCAGGCCGCCGATCTCGCCCTTGAAGCCGGCGACGTAGCGGTCGGTATCGGTCTTGATGTCCACGTCGGTGAACCCGCCCTCGACAGAGTAGCGCAGCATGGACGCGCTCGTGACCGACGGATTGGCGGCGAAGAGCGCACGCACTTGGGCGGGCAGGAAGGCATTGTCGCGCCGGATTGTGATCGGGTTCGTGACTTGGTGGCGGTTGACCGACGTCGAATAGCGGGTGCTGGTCGTTCCATAGGACGCCTCCCCGAACACCGAGAAATTCTCCGTCAGGTCATATTCGGCGCGCCCGAAAAACGCCGCACGCTCCAGCGGGCGGTTGATTTCCTGGAAGAGCTCAGAGTTGACGCCGTCACCGCCGATCTGCTGCGTCGAGGTGAGGTAGGAGCCGAAGCTGTAGGGCGAGACGGTGCCCCCTGGACCGAATTGCAGGCCGCGGAACTGCGCGTTCTGCGCCGCGGTGCCGCCTGTGCCGCCGGTCAGCATCCCACCGTAAGTACCGATGACGCGCACGTCCTCGGCAGAGATTAGGGTAGGGCCACCGGCCGGGCCGTTGATCAGGTTCGACCCCCGGCGTGCCCAGGCGCGTGCGCCTTCGAGGATGCCGTCGTTCTTGTAATATTCCGCGCTGCCGACCAGGTGTAGGCGATCACTTAAGAGGCTGACCCCGCCGGTCAGGACCGCACGCGTCTCGGCATTGTCACCTTCGGTTGAGATGCCCTTGTTGACCTCGCCCTTCAGGCCTTCGAACTTCGTATCGAGCACGAAATTGACGACGCCCGCGACCGCGTCGGAGCCATAAGCGGCCGATGCACCGCCGGTGACGATGTCGACGCGCTGGATCAGGCCGGAGGGCAGCAGGTTGACGTCGACGGTGCCGAACTGGCTGGCCGCCACGAAACGACGTCCGTCGAGCAGCGTCAGCGTGCGAACCGCGCCAAGATTACGGAGGTTCAGAAAGGCTTGGCCGCCACCCTGGGTGCCGCTCGCCCGCTGCGGCCCACTGGTTGCGGTAAGGGCGGGAATGGTGCGCAGCGAGTCCGCGATGGTCGAGGGCGATGCCTTGACCAGCTGATCGGAACTCAGGACCGTGACCGGGGTGGGCGTGGTAAAGCCACTGCGACCGATCCGCGATCCGGTCACGATGATTTCCTTGTCAGCCTGCGGCGTTGCGGTGTTGTCCGGTGCGACTTCGGCGGTCTGCCCCTCCTGAGTCTGGACAGCCTCTGGCACCGTCTGCGGAGCCGCCTGAACGCCGGATGCATCAGAGGCGGCCGGGTCGGCGCGCTCCGTGGCGACCGCCTGGGCGTGGGCGGGCGTCGCGATCAGCAGCGTCGAAGCCGCGCTCGCAAGTAGCAGGGCGCGAATGGGCACGGGCGGACAAGCATGGAAGCGCATGAAAACCTCTCCTGAAGGCGTCCGTTTTTCGGATCGTGACGTCATTCCTATACAAAATGATACTTGTTGCAACACCATTTCGAAATGACGTTGCAAAAATATGCGACGCGTTTAATCTGGTTCGTAACGAGCAAAGAGACTCGTGGGACGAGGAGCCTTGATGACGCAGAATCTTTCGATCCTTGTGGTTGGCGGGGCCGTGGCTCCGGCCGCGCAGGACCAGGCGCGGGAGCGCGGGATCACGATGTCCGTTTGCAAGCCCTATCCCGATGCGGATGAACTGGCCGGGGCCGCTAATGAAGCCGAGGCCCACGCGCTCATCCTGCGACTGGGGCGAATTCCCCGTGACGCCATCACGCGCATGCAAACCGTTCGGATCATCGCCAAACATGGTGTTGGGATCGACGGCATTGATGTGGACGCCGCATCTGAACGCGGGATTCCGGTTGTGGTGGCCGGGGGTGCCAATGCGCAGTCGGTCGCGGAGCAGGGGCTCGCGTTGCTCCTGGGTGTTGCACGCTCGACGGCATGGCTCGACCGCCGTATTCGTGACGGTCATTGGGACAAGTCGACCTATGCGGGCACCGAATTGGCGGGCAAGGCGGTTGGTCTCATTGGTCTGGGGGCAATCGGGCGTGCCTTTCTGACGTTGCTGCGTCCGTTCGGCGTGACCGCAAGTGTATATGACCCCTATCTGCCCGCCCATCTGGTGCCCGAAGGCGTGGAGCTGGTCGAGGATGTCGGCACGCTGTTCAGGTCGAGCGATATTCTCAGCCTGCATTGCCCCCTCACCGACGAAAACAGGGGGCTGATCGACGCGGCGGCGATCGCGCGGATGCGGCCGGGGGCAATCCTGCTGAATACGGCGCGTGGGGAATTGATCGACGAGCCCGCACTGGTCGCGGCGCTCCGCGAAGGGCGGCTCGGGGGAGCGGGCCTCGACACCTTCGCCAACGAACCGATCGCGGCGGATCACCCGCTCCTCACCCTCGACAATGTCGTGGTCAGCCCACATGTCGGCGCAAACACCCATGAGGCGCGTGCGCGCGTCGGGGTCCGCTGTATCGAGCAGATCGCCGATTATCTCGAGCGCGGCGCGCTTGACCCCCGCAATCACATCAACAAGGCGGTGCTGGCCACCGTCTGACCCTCCGGCTGACTGAAACGGTGCCGACGCGAAGACGCGCGACTTTCCAGGAGAGTGAAATGGACGCCGAGACGACGCTCGAAATGCGCACCATGCGCAAGGTGACCTGGCGCCTGCTGCCCTTCTTGATGCTCTGCTACCTTATGGCGTTCATCGACCGGGCGAATGTCGGCATGGCGTCGCTGCAGATGAATGCCGATCTGGGCCTGTCCGCCCGCATCTTCGGGTTCGGGGCCAGCCTGTTCTTCGTCGCCTATTTTCTGATGGAGGTACCCAGCAACCTCATGCTTCAGAAAATCGGTGCCCGCTACTGGATCGCCCGCATCATGGTCACCTGGGGGATGGTGTCCACGGGCATGGCCTTTGTCTGGAACGCCGAGTCCTTCTACGTGATGCGCTTCCTGCTCGGCGCCGCGGAAGCGGGCTTCTTTCCGGGCGTGATCCTGTATCTCACCTATTGGATGCCGCCCCGGTATCGCGGACGGATGCTGGCGCTGTTCGCCATCGCCATACCGGTGTCGAGCTTTATCGGCTCACCCCTGTCGGGACTGCTGCTCGCGCTGGACGGACTCGGAGGGCTGCGAGGGTGGCAGTGGTTGTTCATCTGCGAAGGCATTCCGACCATTCTTCTTGGACTGGCCTGTCTTCGGGTGCTGACGGACCGACCCGCCGATGCCGCCTGGCTCGACGATGACGAGCGCGCCTGGCTTGCGCATGAGCTCGCCCCGGCGTCTGGATCGAAGCCGCTCGTCGATGGGTCTGCCTGGCGGTTGGTACGGACACCAGCATTCTGGGCAATGGTAATCGCGTGCTCGGGGGCGTCAGCGGCCGGCAGCGTCCTTGGCGTCTGGCAGCCGCAACTCTTGAAGTCGTTCGGGCTGACGGATCTTCAGACGGGGTTCGTCAATTCGGTCCCTTATGGGATCGCGGCCGTCGCCATGGTTCTGTGGGGCCGTCATTCGGATGCGACGGGAGAACGGCGCTGGCATACCGCGCTGCCCCTGCTTCTCATCGCTGTTGGCGCCGTTGGAACCTTCGCGCTGACCGGGCTGATACCGACCGTACTGCTGCTGACCTTCGTGCTTGCCGGAGCCTATTGTTTCAAGGGCCCGTTCTGGAGCATGGCGTCAAGCTGGCTGTCGGCCAGTACTGCGGCAGCAGGCATCGCTGCGATCAATGCCACGTCTAACCTCATCGGAGGCGGACTTATGGTCAACGTCTATGGGCTAATCCACGACGCGACCGATAGTTACGTCCTGGCCCTTCTTCCTCTAGCCGTTCTTACCGTTGCGAGCGCCGCAGTCGTGGTTCATGTCGGCCAAGCAGCGAAAGGACGAGCTGCGGCAGGTGTATCCTCGACATAGGCCCAGGGAAATATTTGCGATCCACCTAAAATACTTTGTGAATGGATGTCCAAGGTTTAGTCGTTTCAGCTTTTGCTGCGAACCTTTTCCATCTCCAGCTGAAATGGTGTCAGGCGGGGGCGTCATTTTGCTTCATCTGACAGCCGATTGAGGATCGGTATCGCGTTCTTCAGTTGTTTGCGCTCCTCAGGCGACAACAAGCTGTGAATCGCATCCGCAATATGGACGGCGCGAGTTGTTCGTGCGTGCGACAGTGCGAGTTGCCCGTCGGATGTGATCGACACGAGTCTGCTTCGGCGGTCGGCGGGATCAGCGAGCTGTCGCACCAATCCGTCCGCGTCGAGGCCTGCGACCACGAGGCGCATCGTCTGGTGAGTGACGCCGCGTCGGTCAGCCAAAGCGGCAACGTTCATGGAGCCGAGGCTTTCGAGAAGATCGAGTGTCTCGGACTGTGCCGACTTCGGCGTGCCCGTTCGCTGTCGCACGGCACGGACGAACGCGCTTACGCTTTGCCGGAGATCCTCGGCCAGTTCAGCCACATCGTCCGGCGCTTCGCCGGCCTCACTCATCTGACGGTCCGCCCCGTTGCAGATCGGCGAGCACGGTAGAAAGGTTGTTGATGCCCCAGTGTTCAGCATAACGGCCGTCCTTGACCCGCACGATGTCGATGACGTCGATCCGAATGGGTTTCCCGGTGGGCGCTACGCCAAGGAGGGGGGCATCATGGGTTCCCGATATGGTTTTGCGAGTGGTGACCTTGTCCCCTTCTGCGATCTGATCGTGGATGGTGACGGTGAGGCCCGCGATCGCAGGGCGCAGAACCCGATCGAAGGTGCTCCACATACTTTCGCCATCCGAAGGAGCGCCAGGTGGCGCCGATCGATTGATGAACGTTGGCGCCATCAACGCTTCGAACGCATCACGATCGCCCCGCTCGATGACGTCTCGATTGAAACGGAGAACCACTGCTTTCGCACCATCGATAGACATAGTGCCTCCTCTGAGGATATATACAGCATAACTGTATATATCGCTGGTTTGTCGAACTCAAATCCGCGAACTGAGGCAGTCCTGTGCGCGACGGGTTCCGCCCTATTGAGGCAACGGAATCAGTGTCTAATCTTGGTTGCCACTGAGGGGCGGACGAATGGCTGGCTCTTGGGCCGTCACGCGGGAACGCCCCGTGTTCGTAGCCAGTCGGCGTACCAGCCAGGCCAGGCGGCGGTCGGGGTGCCCGGATGGCCCATGCCGAAGCCATGACCACCGCTCGGCAGCACATGGCGCTCGACCGGTACGGCAGCAGCACGGCAAGCGTCCGCCAACATCGCGGTGTTGGCGATGTTTGAGATCGGATCGTCTTCGGCCTGAACCAGAAACATCGGAGGGCAGTGATCACGGACGTGCGTCTGCACCGACCACTCCGCAGCGTCGGCGAGCGACGGATGTCGCCCGATCAGTTGGACGCGGGTCGATGTATGATCGAAGGGCGGCTCGAGCGTCACGACAGGGTAGATGAGGGCCGCCTCGTCTACGGAGGCCGGTTGCGCATCGAGTGCATCAAGGGGGCGATAGGATGCGAAAGCAGACCGTGTCGCGGCAAGCCCGAGCAGATGCCCACCCGCTGAAAAGCCGAGCACGCCTACAGGTCCTTTCGTTTCCGCTCTGATCATCCGGATGGCGCGCTGCGCGTCCTGGAGCGGAGCGAGCGGGCCATCGCGCCAGCCCTCGCCGGGCAGACGATAGGTCAAGACATAGGCGGTGATGCCATGGGCCGTGAGCCAGCGTGCGGCCGGCATCGCCTCGGTCGCCATCTCGATCCGCTTATAGCCACCTCCAGCGGCGATCAGTACGGCAGCACCGTTCGGCCGAGAGGGCCGAAAAACCTCCAGCGTCGGGCTGGCGACGTTCGAAACCGCGCCCTTTGCGTCGATGACGATCGGGCCGGAGGGGCCACCACCGCCCGGTGCGTCGCCAGGCCAAATCGAACGGCGCTCCGAAGGACTGGCTGCCGCAGTGCCTCGCCACGCGCCAGCGATGACAAGACCACCGAGCAGCCCTCCAGCGGCTTTGATCAAGCTTCTACGGTCGGTATCGAATATCATCGCCACCTCTCATGAGCGGGGGTCTTGATCGACCTTGGGGCACTAACCGCCGCTGAACGAGTCGTGCGCCAACTACCATGCCAGAGACCGGTCGGTCGGCTCGGCTGTGCATGCTCCCTGCAGTCGGGAGATGAACGAATGGCAGAAATCGGGAAGCGTCAATTCCGCCCGGAATGACCGCTTCTGGGTCTTCACAGCGGTTGAGCGAGTGATCGCGACATGGACGATCTTGGTCGCTCACCGCGTCGATTGCGTTCTCGAAACGCACTGCTTGGGATGGGGAGCGGCTTTCCCGTTACTCCGCCTTCGCCCTATAGTTTCGGGAAAATGCATTCGAATAGATTTCGGGAAAGTGGGCCCCGCAGGCGGCCGTCAGCCCGATCGGCGCTGCGGGATTCCCGTCACGGGTTCCCAGTCGAGAGTGACGATCGGCATGGCATCACCATAGGATGTGTCCAGTTGGCGCTTTATGCCGTCATAACGCTTTCCCGTCCCAAGGTCTTCGAAAAGCAGACTGCCTCAGGCCGTCCAACATATTTGCCAAAGTTGGGAATGCGATGGTAGCCGTTCCTCTCGTAGAACTTAACGGCGCGGCTGTTTACCAATCGTGTTTCCAGCCACAACTCGCGATAGCCATCGGCTTCTGCTCTCCTTTCAAGATCGTTTAGAATAGCTGATCCCACCCCTTTACTTGCCGGAATGGCGAACATCCGCTTTAACTCCGCCACGCCCTTCTGAAGCGGTCGATATGCCCCGCACCCCAGAGCGTTACCCTGTGCGTCATACGCCAGTACAAACGAGGCCCCGGCTCCCTCTACATCGTAGGGGTCGAATGACGATCTCCCGCTATCTCCGGTTATACCAGCCAGCGTGACCGAAAGTTGATCGAGTAGCTGTAGCGCCATCGGATCAGAGGGGTGGACCGGCTCAACGCGCATTCGCAAAAGCTCCTTTGCAACATCAGAATGCTGCGCCAGCCGACAGGCGGCGCCCACATATTCCATTGCCTCTGCATTTTCGAAAAACCATCCCAAACGAGACGGCGCAGGCCGTCTTGTTGGTCGTTCCCAAACGGGAACGACACAGCCGGTTATTGTTCGGTTAGTTTGATACCGAAGTTGACGTTGAGCGCCAGCGCTCCGGCCCTCGTGATCGAGATAATCCGCGAGCGATCGTTGCGTCGCATCCAGCCCTGTTCGATGCACGCATTCAGGAGGGCTGCACCGACCGTCCCGGCGATGTGCGGGCGGCGTTCGCTCCAATCGAGGCAGGGGCGGCAAAACAGCCTGCGCGCCGTCGTGCGGTTCAGTGCCGTATCGATATCAACACCGATCGATCGGAAGAACATGATTCCTTCGGCGGATAGCTCGCCTCCATCAGCCAGATCGGTGATGTAGCCTCGCTCACCCATGCGATCAGCGACAGCTACGGCGATGCTGCCAGCTAGATGGTCGTAGCAGGAGCGGGCGCGTCGCATTGCGGCATCGCGAGGGCCTGTCCTTACTTTGCGGTTTGCAAGGTTCGCGGGTTCGGCCGCGACCGCCATGATGCTTTCGATCATGGTGGCGACGGTCACCGAGGCGAGCCGATGATACCGGTGGCGTCCCTGCCGTTCGACCGCCAGCAGCCCCGCCTCCGTCATCCGCCCCAAGTGACTGCTCGCCGTCTGGGGGGTGATCCCCGCAACGTCGGCCAGCTCGGTCGCCGTCAGCGCGCGCCCGTCCATCAGCGTCACCAGCATCGCGCTTCGGGCAGGATCGCCGATCAGGGCGGCGATTTCGGCAATTCCGGTCGTAGTCAGCATTTATCTCTCACCCGAAGCGGGTTTCGTTGCACACGTCCTCGCATATGCGGCTTCCGTAATGGTTCGATGCCGATCGAAGCATCGCCCAAAGCCCGCGATCTATGAAGGCCCGGTCACGGCAACACCGGAAGGCCATTCATGATTACGTGTTTTATCCGCTATGAAATCGACCCCTTTCGTGTCGATGCGTTCGAGGAATATGCCTGCAACTGGGGGCAAGCAATCCCGCGTTGCGGGGCCGATCTGATCGGCTATTTCGCCCCTCATGAGGGGTCGGCGACCACAGCCTATGGCCTCTACAACATCGAAAACCTCGCCGCCTACGAGGGTTACCGTGCGCGACTGCGCGATGATCCCCTTGGCCGAAGCAACTACGAGTTCGCGAAGCGGGAACGCTTCATCCTGCACGAGGATCGGATGTTCCTCAGACTTGCCTCGACGCCCCATGCGCCGCTGGTAAAACCATGATCGCTGTCATCTTCGAGGTCGATTTGGCCGAGGGGCGAACGGACCAGTATCTTGCGCTCGCCGCTGCATTGCGCGGCGAGTTGGAAACGATCGACGGCTTCCTGTCAGTCGAGCGCTTTCAAAGTATGTCCACGCCAAACAGGATGGTGTCGCTCTCGTTCTTTCGGGACGAGCAGGCTGTTCAACAGTGGCGAAACACGTTCGCGCACCGTGCCACGCAGGCGCAAGGGCGAGCAGGCATCTTCACGAACTATCGGCTGCGGGTCGCCAGCGTCGTCCGCGATTACGGGATGCTCGATCGTATCGAGGCTCCAGCAGATAGCCTAGCTGTTCATTCGATGTAGGACAGTCGCCCCACACTGAAACACGTCTACCCTTCCCATTTCCCCTGCCAGGGGAGGTTTCGGGAAGCCTAGCGGCTTCCCGCTCAACCATGGTTTTTGGCAAAGGCGGTCCGCCGCGACATCGGCTAGCGCCATCTGCGTACCCGCAGGTGAACTGCCCGCTCTTAACATTTGAGGACATTCAAGCATCCAGCCTTGATGTGAGTGATCGGCTATCGCGAGATGAACAAATGGCAGAAAGCGGGAAGCGGCTTGGCAGCCTTAAGCGGCCGTTTCTGGGTCATCTAGCCGGTTGCGTTCGTAGGTTCACGATCGCCAACGCCATCGCTCGATCCAGCGCAGATACTGAAGCTGGATCATGGAGCCGGGAGCCGCACAATGAGCAAGGATGGCCACGTGCCGGGGCTCTCCCTCTGAGACTTCCGCCCGTTCTACGCGTTCAGCCAAGACGACGTGAAGGGGAAGAAGATGGCGCGGGTCTATCGGGTGGTGCTGGCATGGGTGATCGCCCTGCTCGGCGGTTTCTTTGCGGTGGCGGGCGCCGTCCTCGCATCGATCGGCGGGTCGCCCTATTACCTCATCGTCGGCATCGCGATGGTGGCAAGCGGTGCGCTGCTTGGGCGGGGCAGCCCGCTGGGGCGCTGGCTATTCATCGCCATCTGGGTCGCGACGCTGGTCTGGGCGCTGTGGGAGGTCGGGCTCGACGGGCTACAGCTGGTGCCTCGCGTAGTCGCGCCGACGGTGCTGCTGATTCTTGTGCTGCTGACGGGCTGGCGAGCGCGGTCCTGGCGATCACGCGCGCATGCCGTGCCCGCGGTCGCAGCGGCGCTGGTCGTGGCAGGCCTAGCTGGGCTGGTGTTGCATGGTGACGGCGTGGAAGCGCAGAACGCACCAGCCGTACCCTCGATCGCGCCGGCGCCGATCGGCGAAGCCGACGGCGACTGGCGCGATTACGGCGGCACGTTGTCAGGGCGCCGCTACTCCGCGCTGGCCGATATCACGCCTCAGAATGTCGGGCGGCTGCAGCTAGCCTGGACGCAGCGCACCGGCGACCTGCCGATGGCGGCTGAGACCCAGGAACATAAGCGAGAGTATCATTCCGAGGCGACGCCGATCCACATCGGCGACACGCTCTATACCTGCACGCCGCACTCCTTCGTCCAGGCGATCGACGCGACCACCGGCAAGACGAAGTGGAGCTGGCACGAGGACGCAGCCATCGCTGGCAACAACTATCTGGTCTGCCGCGGGGTCACCTATTTCGAAGCGCCGATGGGAACGCCGTGCCCGCGCCGCATCTTCGCGCCCACATTCAACGCAAGGTTGGTCGCGCTCGATGCCGATACCGGACGGCCGTGCCCGAGCTTCGCCAATGGCGGTGCGATCGACCTGCGCACCAACATGGGGACCTCGAAGCCGTCGGATCAGATCGGTACGACACCCCCCGTGGTGGTCAACAATCGCCTGATCATCGGCGAGCGGATCATCGACAACGTCAATCGCGATATCCCATCGGGCGTCGTGCGCGCCTATGATCCGGTGTCGGGCGCGCCGGTCTGGGCCTGGGACGTCGGCCGTTCGCAGGATGCGATCGCGCCGCTGCGGGCAGGACAGACCTATACCCGCGGCACGCCGAATGTGTGGGGAGCAATCACCGCCGATGCCGCCAACGGCCTCGTCTATTTGGGGACGGGCAATGCCTCGCCCGATTACTGGATCGGCTATCGCCGGCCGTTCGATGACCGGTTCGGCTCGTCGATCGTCGCGCTTGACGTCGCGACCGGCAAGCTGCGCTGGACGCGGCAGCTCGTTCACCGCGACATGTGGGACATGGATCTGCCGATCGGGCCCTCACTGTTCGATTACCGCGCTCCGAACGGACAGGTCATCCCCGCGCTGATCCAGACCACCAAGATGGGGCAGGTGTTCTTCCTCAACCGCCTGACCGGCGCGCCGCTCGCTGCGATCACCGAACGGCCGGTGCGCACTGACGGTGCCACCCCGGGCGTGCGGGTCTCACCGACCCAGCCCTTCTCGACCGGCATGCCGAGCTTCACCCCGGCGGCACCGACCGAAACCGCGACCTGGGGCGCGACGCCGATCGACCAGCTGTTCTGCCGCATCGACATCCGCCGCGCGCAGGGCACCGGCATCTACCAGCCGATGGGGCTGAACCCGATCATCGGACATCCGGCATTCGACGGGGTGACCGACTGGGGCGGCGCTGCGGTCGATCCCGTCCGCGGGGTGATGACCGTCAACACCATGGAGATGCCGTTCAAGCTGTGGCTGATGCGCCGCGACGATCCGCGCGTGGCACCGATGATGAAGCAGAAGCAGGGCGGTGAGAACGCCATGCAGGCGCAGCTGCAAACCCAGTACAACACCCCCTACGTCGCGGTAGTAAAGGCATGGGTGGGAATCTTCGGGGCGCCCTGCGTAGCGCCGCCTTGGGGCCATCTGACCGCAGTCGATCTGAACACGCGCCGCATCTTGTGGAAGAAGGTGCTTGGCACCGCGCGCGATACCGGGTTGTTCGGATCCCACCTTGGCGTGCCGATCAAGACCGGCGTGCCGAACCTCGGCGGGTCGATCATCACCGCGGGTGGCCTAGCGTTCATCGGGGCGACGACGGACCAGTATCTCCGTGCTTACGACCTCAACACAGGCGAGGTGGTTTGGAAAGCGCGGCTGCCAGCGGGCGCGCAGGCGACGCCGATGACCTATCGCGGGCGCGACGGGCGGCAATATGTCGTGATCACCGCGGGCGGACACGGCGCTCTGGGTACCCGGTACGGCGATTACACGCTCGCCTACGCGCTACCGAGAAGCTGACACGACCGCGATGTTCGCCACCATAGCTGATGTGGGTAGTCCATGCGCCTGATCGCCATCGAAGAACATGTCCTGCCCCCGTTTGTCCGGGACGCCTGGGCTTCGGCTCCTCCGCCACATGATCCCGTATCCGCCATCGCCGATGGCGGGGTCACTGGCGAACGTCTGGCCGACTTTGGTGAAGGTCGTCTCGCCTTGATGGATGAGCAGGGCGTCGACGTCCAAGTGCTTTCATTGACCACGCCCGGTCTCCACAATCTGGAGGCAGGACCGGCTGTCGAGACGGCGCAGCGCGTGAACGACCGAATTGCCGATGCGTGCGCTCGCCATTCCACCCGCTTCCAGGGTTTTGCAGCCCTGCCGACGGCTGATTCCGATGCCGCTCCGCGCGAGCTCGAGCGCGCGGTGAATGACCTCGGCCTCAAGGGTGCTATGCTGTGTGGGCGCACCCGGGACCGTCACCTCGACCATCCGGCGCTGCGGCCCATGCTCGCCAAGGCCGCGGAACTCAGCGTGCCGCTTTTCATCCACCCCCAGACACCGGCACCGTCGGTGCGTGCGGCCCAGTATGCGGGGATCGGCGAGCGGGCCGATCTCGCGCTCGCCGCCTTTGGCCTTGGTTGGCATTATGAAGCGGGGCTGGAATGGATCCGCCTTGCGGCGGCCGGCGTCTTCGACGCACTGCCGGAGCTGCAGATCATCCTTGGCCATTGGGGCGAGGTGGTGCTGTTCTACCTTGAGCGCACATCCGCCGTCATGGAGCGCGCTCTCGATCTCGATCAGTCGCTGATCGAATATGCACGCCGCAACCTCTATGTCACCGGCAGCGGTATGTGGAGTGCTACCTATCTTCAGCAGTGCCTAGATATTGTCGGTCCCGAGCGCCTGCTGTTCTCGACAGACTTCCCATATCAATATCGCGAGGGTGGCGAGCCGCGACGTTTTCTGGAAACCGTGGCTATCGATGAGGCGACGCGCCGTAGCCTCGCATTCGCGAACTGGGAACGCCTGACAACAGCGGCAAAAAAGTAGATCGTAACGGGATGCGCTGATCGAGCTGCGAGTTCGTCAAATTGGGATGAACGAACGGCAGATTTAGGCACGTCGTTCAGCGGCCGTGCATGACTGAAATTGGGTCTACCCGGCCGGCTGGAATGCGCGGCGTTTTGGTTTTGCGTCGACGGGCGTCAGCACAAAGGCGAACGGCGTCGCGCACGATCGGACTCCGAACCGCATCCCCGTTCCGACCCACCCCGTTGTGTAGCGATGAGCGCTTCGGTATCCCGTCAGCGGTGACAATGAACCAACCTGACGCTCGGCAGGAGCTTGTCAAAGCCTTGGTCGCCACCGGGCGTGAGGATCGTGTCGCCTTCCGCCAACTTTATGCCCTCACGTCCGCGAAGCTTTTTGGCATCTGCCTTCGTATATGTCGCGAGCGACACGCGGCGGAGGACGTTCTGCAAGAGGTCTACGCTATCATCTGGCGGCGGGCCGGTGCCTATGAGCCGGGGCAGACCAGTCCATTCGCCTGGCTGGCCACGATAGCCCGCAACCGCGCCATCGATTATCACCGCGCCCTGGGCCGGCGCCCGACCGCGCCGCTGGACAATGTCGCGGAGCCCGCCGCTTCGGAGCGCCTGGCGCTGGAAAGCATGCTGCTGGACGAGGAGGAGCGCAAACTTCACGGCTGCATGGATCGCCTCAGCGAAACGCAGCGCGACGCCATCCGGACGGCCTTTTTCGAAGGGATCACCTATGCCGGGCTCGCCGATGTCCGCGGGGTCCCGACGAGCACCATGAAGAGCCGGATCCGGCGCGGTCTCGAACGGCTCAAGGAGTGTCTCGACGATGACATCTGACGAGACCGATCTGACCGCCGCCGAACTGGCGCTTGGCGTCCTTGATGGTGACGAGCGGAGCGCTGCGATGCGCCGTATGCTGGACGATCCGGCCTTTGCGCGCGACGTCGCCCGGTGGAGACGGCATCTGGCGGCCCTGTATATCGAGGTTGCGCCGGTCGCGCCAAGCGGCGATCTGGAACGCAAGATCCTGGCGGTCGGCGACAACGACAATCACCGTACCGCTCCTTGGCGAGCGATTGCCGGTATGGCCAGTCTGGCGGCCGCGATCCTGCTGACGGTCGTAGTAACCCGTCCCGACACGCCAGCCGTTGCACCGCGTCCTGTCAAGCCCACTCGCTTGCTCTTCGCCGTGCTCACGCCCGAGCGGGCCGCGCCGATCACGGCCTTCTTCGATCCTGCCACCCGCACGTTGAAGCTGCGTGACGCGCCGTCCGTGAAGAGCGGGCAGGATGCACAGCTATGGGCGATCGGGGGCGATGGGGTTCCTCACGCGGCAGGTCTGCTCCGTCATGGCGGCGAGGCTCCCCTGAAGATCGCTCCGCAGGTCGCGGTCATACCCGGGACCACATTGGCGATTTCCATCGAGCCGCTAGGCGGATCGCCCAAGTCGACACCGACGGGGCCGGTGGTGGCTGCGGGTAAGCTGGCCGAAATTTAAGGGGTCGCGCCGCGTCGCTGCGTCCAACGGGCTGTTGGCGACGTAATCCGAAAGCCGCGCTCCATGCGGCTGGAGAGATCTGATGACCCTGATGATCCGTGGTGCGATGATGGCTGTCGCGCTCACCGTCGGCGCTGCTGCCGGTGCTGCCCCGCGCAACCCGATGGTGGGCGGGGCGGCGATGTACCCCACGAAGACGATCGTGGAGAACGCCTCGCAGTCGAAGGACCATACCACCCTGGTCGCCGCGGTGAAGGCGGCCGGGCTTGTCGACACGCTTTCCGGCCCGGGCCCGTTCACCGTGTTCGCGCCGACCAATGCGGCGTTCGCAAAACTGCCCGCTGGCACCGTCGACACCCTGGTACAGCCCGAGAACAAGGATAAGTTGACGTCGATCCTCACCTATCATGTCATACCCGGCCGGATTACCGCCAGGGATATTGCCGCCAAGGCAAAGGCGAATGGCGGGACGGCGACCTACACCACCGTTCAGGGCGAGCCGATCATGTTCAAGAAGGCGATGGGCGGCTGGGCCATCATGGACGGCAAGGGCGATACCGGCCGTATCACCACCGCCGATGTCATGCAGTCGAATGGCGTCGTGCATGTTATCGATACGGTGATGATGCCATAAACGACGGCGGATCATGACATGGGATGGGGCGGCAGGTGGTCGCTCCATCCATGCGACGCAGGGGTAATCTGTCGCGCCAATTCGGAGGTGAGAGTAAGCCCTCATCGCTTATGCGCTTGAACGACGGCGCGGGTTAATATGCTGGTCAACCTTGCGTGCATGGCCCAACATTTTCACCGCAGGCCATTGGCACCCCGGTAGGAGACGATAAGTGCTGTTTCACACGATGATTGGTTCGAACGACATTGAACGGTCGAAGCGCTTTTACGACGCCGTACTGGGAACGCTCGGCATTGGGGAGCCGATGCGGAACGTGGCCGATAGCGGCCACACGCGCCTGATCTATCGGGGCGAGAGCGGAACCGCCTTCATCGTCACGCAGCCGATCAATGATGAACAGGCGACCGCTTCGAACGGTGGCACGGTCGCCTTCCAGTGCGACTCGCCCGAGCAGGTCAAGAAATTCCACGACGTCGCCGTGGCAGCCGGGGGTATGTCTATCGAAGCGCCGCCCGGACCTCGTCATACGGCATCCATGGGAACGATCGAACTGGCCTATGTTCGCGATCCGGACGGCAACAAGCTTTGCGGCATTCATTTTCCGGGGTGATCCGATAGGCATTGGGCTTGCCACGCATGGCGACGGCAAGCCCATGTCCCAGCAGATTTTCCCTTCCCCTAGGCAAGGAAATCACCATGACACATGGAAACATGCCCGATGTTTTCTAAGCGATATTCCAATTTGCAGCGCGTGGGATTCGCTCGGCTGGTCGAAGACCATGTTCATATCGAGTCGAGCATCTCGACTTTGTTGGACGATTTGAAGGAGGAGACCGCATCCCCCCACGATATCTCTGTCCAGCTCGATGCCCTGGCCATCGTCATCCGCAAGCACCTGCGTGAAGAGTCCGATGTCATCCAGCACACTCGCCTGGAGATATTACCCGATACATGGCGAGAGACCTGGGTTGAGGGTGAGGCCGCTCTTCTGCAGCTGAAGGTCGATTGGAGTGGTTTCGTGGATCATTGGACCGAAAGTCGTATCGCCAACGATATGTCGGGGTTTTCCGACGCTGCGAATTCGATCTTGGCCCGATTGAGCGATCGCGTCAAAATAGAAACAGACTGCTTTTACAAAACTGCCCTGTCGACAGGCAGTATCGACTACTGATTCCAAGGTCTTTGGATCCGGCGTCGATTTGCCGATCGGCGACTGAGGTGGCCCCTCAAATGACCTGACAGGGCCTCGCTCTTGGATAAGAGTGAGGCATATGACTGACGGTACGACCAGGCGTTACAATGACGGCGAGGTCCTCTCCGGTGTCCAGCGCCGGAGGCGGTGGACACCGGAGGAGAAGGTCCGGATCGTCGAGGAGACGTATCTTCCGGGAATGAGCGTGTCGCTCGTCGCCCGCCAGCACGGCATCAGCGGCAGCCAGGTCTTCACCTGGCGGCGCCTGATGAACCAGGGGGCGCTGACCGCCGCGGCAGCCGGCGAGGAGGTGGTGCCAGCGTCCGAGTACCGGGCGCTGGAGGCGCAGGTGCGCGAACTGCAGCGGCTGCTCGGCAAGAAGGCCATGGAGAACGAGCAGCTGCGTGAGGCCGTGTCCCGGGCCGCAGGCCCAAAAAAACTGCTCTTGCGCTCGACCTCGCTGCCCGGGGACATTCTGTGACCGCGGTAGCCGATGCGCTCAGCGTCGCCCGCCCGCATCTGTCTGCGATGCGCAACCGACCACCGCCACGACCGCGCGGACGGCCACCATTGCCGGATGCCGACCTAGTCGCCGACATCCGGGCGCTTGTCGCCGATCTGCCCACCTACGGTTATCGCCGCGTCCATGCCCTGCTGCGCCGCCAAGCCGAGCAGACCGGTCGCGCTGCTCCCAATCCCAAGCGCGTCTACCGCGTCATGAAGGTGCATGGACTGCTGCTCCAAAGAGGCGGCGGACGGCACGAGGAGCGCCGTCACGACGGCCGTGTCGCCGTCGACCAGCGCAACACTCGCTGGTGCTCCGACGGGCTGGAGATCGCCTGTGACAACGGCGAGAAGGTGCGCGTCGCGTTCGCGCTCGACTGCTGCGACCGCGAGGCAATGGGGCATGTGGCAACCACGAGCGGCATCACCGCCGAGGATGTGCAGGACCTGATGGTCGCCACCGTCGAGCACCGCTACGGTCGGGTGAACCGCGTACCCCAGCCAATCGAGTGGCTGACGGATAACGGCAGCTGCTATACCGCCCGCGACACCCGCACCTTTGCTCGCGACATCGGGCTGGTGCCGCGCACCACCCCGGTCAGCAGCCCGCAGTCCAACGGCATGGCCGAGGCGTTCGTCCGCACCCTCAAGCGCGATTACGTCCGCGTGAACCCCAAGCCCGACGCAGACCGTCATCGCGCAGCTGCCAGCTTGGCTCGACCACTATAATGAGGTGCATCCACACCGCGCCCTCGGCTACAGGTCACCCCGCGAGTTCATCGCGACAACACGCGAGGCCCTGTCAGCCATTTAGGGGGCAACAACAACGACGATTAACGAGGGGCCGCTTCCAAGGGACTCCTGCATTCGTACGAATGACCGGATGTGCGTCTTGGCCACCCCAGCGGCCTAATAGTGGGCATCCGCACGGACAATACCGCACTTGGACCGGTAGAGGTGATCCCCGGCACCTAGCGGTCGTTCGATATAGCGCTGCCCGCGCCGCGAAGTTACCGCACGCTCCCTCACTCCGCATCCATCAACGCGACGAATTCAAGCGGAGCGAGAGAACCCTGGTGCTAAGCGATCAGCAGTGTTGTGTAGACCTTGATGGTTTCATTTCCCTGAGGACACGCCCGGCCTCATGCGGTTCGGACCGCAGATATTGTGGTGGTGCATCCACCGATGCGCCGAGAGCCGCAGCCGCATGCCAAGGCCAGCGCGGGTCCCACAGCACCCCGCGCGCAATCGCGATCGCGTCCGCATCGCCATCCTGAAGGGTGGCCTCGGCCTGATGCGGGTCGGTGATGAGGCCGACCGCTATGACCGGCATCGACACGGCCTGTTTCACCACCTTCGCGAGCGGCACCTGATACGACGGACCGACCGGGATTTTCTGGCGAGGGTCGAGCCCCCCGCTGGACACGTGGATCGCGGCACAGCCGCGGGCTTCGAGTTCTGCGGCAAAGATTGCAGTCTCGTCCACCGTCCAGCCACCTTCGACCCAGTCCGTGCCCGAGACGCGAACCGTCACCGGCTTGTCGGCCGGGAAGGCCGCGCGCACGACGTCGAACACTTCGAGCGGGAAGCGCATCCGGTTGGCCAGATCGCCGCCATATTCATCCTCGCGCGTATTGGAGAGGGGCGAGAGGAATTCGTGCAGGAGATAGCCGTGCGCGGCGTGGATCTGGATCGCGTCCAGACCGATCCGGGCGGCGCGCCGTGCCGCATCGGCAAAGGCATCGCGGATACGCGCAAGGCCATCGCGATCGAGCGCGAGCGGTGGATGCTCGTCGGGTTCGAACGGCTGCGCGCTGGGGCCAAGCGTCTGCCAGCCATGTTCGGCATCGGGTGCGATCTGTGCTCCGCCGTGCCAGGGCTTGGCCGTGCTCGCCTTGCGTCCGGCATGGGCCAGCTGGATCATCAGCGGCATGTCGGACCAGCGGCGCACGCCATCGACGACGCGCTGCATCGCCGCTTCGGTGGCATCGTCCCACAATCCGACATCGCCATAGGTGATCCGCCCCTCGGGCGTGACCGCCGTCGCCTCGATCGTCAGAGCGCCCGCGCCCGACATGGCCAGCTGTCCGAGATGGATCAGGTGCCAGTCGGTCATCGCACCGTCTTCGGCCGAATATTGGCACATGGGCGCGATCACGATGCGGTTGGCGAGCGACAGCCCGCCCACGTCCAGGGGTTCGAAAAGCTTGGCCATTACCATTCTCCTACATTGGGCATCGACGCCCATGGTTCGGCAGGGGCCTTGCGTTCGCCCTGCTGGAGTAGTTCGATCGAGATGCCGTCGGGCGAGCGGACGAACGCCATATATCCGTCACGCGGCGGGCGATTGATCGTCACGCCGCCGGCCTGCAGCCTTGCGCAGGTCTCGTAAATGTCCTCGACGCGGTAGGCGAGGTGGCCGAAGTTGCGGCCACCGGTGTAGGTCTCGGCCGGGCTGCCATCCTCGGGCGGCCAGTTATAGGTCAATTCCACCTCGGCCTGGCCGGGCTTGCCCTCGCCGCGATGATCCTCGTCGGCGGCCAGGAAGATTAGGGTGAATCGCCCCTGCTCGTTTTCGATCCGCCTGGTCTCCCTGAGGCCCAGCAGTTCGAAGAAACGAAGCGTAGCCTGCGGATCGGCAACCCGCAGCATAGTGTGGAGATAGCGCATGATCAGTCGGCCTTTGCCTTAAGGGCTTCCATGACCAGCTCCGCCGTCCGTGTCGCCGAAGCGGGGTTCTGTCCGGTCACCAGGCTGCCGTCGCGCAGGGCGAAGGGCTGGAAATCGGGTCCGCCCTCATGGCGCGCGCCCAGTTCCTTCATGCGGGTTTCGAGTAGGAACGGCACGGCCTGATCGAGGCCCACGGCGCGTTCCTCGCTGTCGGTGAAGGCGGCAACCCGGCGTCCCGCCACGAACGGCGTGCCATCGGGCTTCTTCGCGGAAACAAGCCCCGCGGGACCGTGGCAGACGGCAGCCACGATCTTGCCTTCGCGGTCGAACTGCTCGACCAGTCTCGCAAGCTCCTCGCTGCCGGGATAGTCGAACATTGTGCCATGCCCGCCGGGCAGGAAGACCGCATCGTAATCCGACGAGTCGATGCTGGTGAAAGCGGGCGTATCGGCCACTTCGGCCTTCAGCGCTTCGTCCTTCAGATAGCGCTCGACCGACGCATCATTCTCGCCATCGGCGTTGACGCTGCGCTGGTCGACCGGGATCGCGCCGCCCTTGATCGAGGCCAGGGTCACATAAGCTCCCCCATCGCGGAAGGCGTAGTAAGGCGTGGTCAGTTCTTCGAGCCAGACGCCCGTCGGCTCGGTGCCAGGCGTCATGCGGTCGGCTGACGTGGCGATCATGAGAATGCGTATCATAGGCTTGGCTCCTTTGCATGCCGGATCACGGAGGTGGGCGAGGGACGATGCTATCGCGGCGATGGCTCGCACCAACGCATATCAAGATGCAGGCTCGGCTATCCGTCTGTCCTGTCGATGCTCCATCAGATAGGCGGCATCGCTCATCATGAAACCCAACGGGAATGGTCATCATCCATAAATCAATTTATGGAACCACGATGTCTCTTCCACAGATGCGCACCTTCATCGAAGTCTATCGCCGTCGGTCACTGAGCGACGCGGCGCGTGCGCTCGGCATCACGCAGCCGGCCGCGTCCCAGCATATCGCCTCGCTGGAGGCGCAACTCGGACATCCGCTGTTCGATCGCCATTCGCGTGGCGTCCGCCCTACGGCGATCGCGGACGATTTCGCCGCCTCGATTGGCGGTAGCCTCGATAAGGCCGAAGCCGCATTGGCATCGGCCCGCGCGCGGTCGGTTCGCATTTCGGGGACGGTGCATATCGCCGCGCCATCCGACCTTCTCGGCGAGATGATCACGCCAAGGCTCGGGCCGCTGCTCGACGCCGGGCTTGATTTGCGCCTGCATATCGGTGGGCGCGATGCGCTTTATGCCATGCTGCTCGATGACAAGGTGCACCTCGGCATCACGGCATCTCGGCCGGAGGACGCACGGCTGGCCTATCAGGAGATCGGCTCGGAAGACCTGCGAGCCGTGGCCGCACCCGCCATAGCCGAGGACATGGGACGCATGCCGCTCAGTGAGGCGCTTAATACGGTGCCTTGCCTTGCTTATGACCTCGACCGGCCCTTGGTGCGCAACTGGCTGGAGGCGAACCAGATCGAGGTAGCGCGGCTTCCGGCCCTGACCGCACCGGATCTGCGCGTCCTGCGCTCTGGCCTATGCGCCGGCCTGGGTTGGACGGTGCTGCCCGGCTATCTCACCAGCGCCGAGCGTACGGCTTGCACGCTGGTCGAAATTGCAGCACCTGTCCGCGTGCCGACCAACGCGTTCTATCTCGTCTGGGCCAAATCCTCCCTGCGCCACCCCCGGGTCGCATTGGCCCGCGATGCGCTGATCGGAGCATTGCGTCCATGAGCGGTAAGGTCGACCGATCCCGGAGCGGTCGATACGTGGAGATGAACGATTGACTAGTCCTGGTGGACGAGATGCTGTTCGCCCGTGGCACGGGCACGGGTCTGGTTTACGCGACATCCCCTTTAGGATGAACGGTTCTGCGGCGGCGTTCGATCCAGGCATAGAGGCTGGGCAGCAGCACAAGGGTTAGGATCGTCGAGGTGATGATCCCGCCGATCACGACGGTGGCGAGCGGCCGCTGCACCTCCGCGCCGGAGCCGGTCGCGATCGCCATGGGGATGAACCCGACCGAGGCGACCAGTGCCGTCGACAGCACCGGGCGCAAGCGGTCGTGCGCACCGCGCCGCACGGCGTCCTCGGCGGGCAGCGGATCGCCCTCGCGGCCATCACGCAAGCTGTTGATATGGTCGATCAGCACCAGCCCATTGAGCATCGCGATGCCCGACAGCGCGATGAAGCCGATCGCCGCCGTGATCGAAAAGGGCATGCCGCGCAGCCACAGCGCCAGCACGCCGCCGGTCACCGCGAACGGAATGCCGGTATAGACGATCGCCGCCTCGCGCACGCTGCCCAGTGCGGCATAGACCAAAGCGAAGATCAGGATCAGCGCGGCGGGCACGACGATCGACAGGCGTTTCTGCGCGGCCTCCAACTGGTGATATTGCCCACCGAATTCGATGCGATAGCCAGGCGGCAGCTTGACCTGCCCGTCGATCGCCGCCTGGGCGCGCTGGACATAGCCCGCCAGGTCGCTGGTCGACAGATTGACCATCAGCGCGGCGCGGCGGTTGGTGTCGTCGTGCAGGATCGGCTCGACGATGCGGGTTTCCTTCAGCCGGGCGACGCGGGACAGCGGCACCATGCCATAGTCGCCGACACGCAATGGCAGCGCCAGGATCGCCGCCGGATCGGCGCGCAGCGAGTCCGGCATGCGGATCACGATGGCATGGCGCGCGGGGCCATGCGGGATGAAGCCGACCTCGGCCCCCGCCAGCGCGTCGCGGATCGCGTCGTTGACCGCCTGTGCGCCCAGGTTCAGGCGGATCAGCGCGGCGCGATCCAGCTCGACCACGATGCTCTTGGGGCGTCCCGCTGTCTCGAACTCGACGCCCTCGGTGCCGGGCAACTTCTCCAGGATCGCCTTGGCCTGTCCGGCAGCGCGTTCCAGCACGTCGTAATCGTCGCCATAGATCTTGACCGACACGTCGGCGCGCACGCCCTCCAGCATCTCGTTGAAGCGCATCTCGATCGGCTGGGCGAATTCGAAATTCTGGCCCTGATAGACCTGGCGTGCGACCTTCTCGATCCCGGCGATCAGTACCTGCTTGGTGCGGGGCATTCCGTCGCCGGTCGGCCAGTCCTTGACCGGCCTGTAGAAGATGTAGAGGTCATTCTCGTTGGGCGGCATCGGGTCGGTCGCGACCTCGCTGGTGCCGATGCGCGAGAAGGTATGGCTGACCTGCGGGAATTGGCGGCGGATGGCGCGCTCGGTCGCCTGCTCGATGGCCAGGCTCTGTTCCAGCGACATACCGACCGGGCGATAGACCATTGCGGTGATCGCGCCCTCGTCCAGCTGCGGCGTGAATTGCGAGCCCAGTGACTTGAAGGCGAGGAACGCCGCCGCCAGCAGCATCAGCGCGCCGAGGACGAAGATTGCCGGGTGACGCAGCGAGCGTTCCAGCACCGGGGTGTAGACCCGCTTGGCGACCGCAACGAAGCCTTTTGACGCGGCCTCGCCATGCGCCCGGGCGGGCGCGCGTAGGAGCAAAGCCGAGAGCATCGGCACGATGGTGAAGGTCCAGAGCAGCCCCGCGACGATCGCCAGCATCACCGCCTGCGCCATCGGCTGGAACAGCTTGCCCTCGACCCCGCCCAGGCTGAGGACCGGCACATAGACGAGCGCGATGATTGCGATGCCGAAAAAGGTCGGCCGCGCGACCATGCGGGCGGCATGGGCCACCGTGTCGCGCCGTTCGTCGGCGGTCAGGTCCTCGCCCTTCTCAGCGCGGCGCAGGGCGAGCAGGCGCAGGCTGTTCTCGACCACCACGATGGAGCCATCGACGATCAACCCGAAGTCGAGCGCGCCCAGGCTCATGAGGTTGCCCGACAGGCCGATGGCGTGCATCCCGCTGACCGTCACCAGAAAGGCAAGCGGGATGACCAGCGCGACGATCATCGCGGCGCGCCAGTTGCCCATCACCAACAGCAGGACGATCGCGACCAGCAGCGCGCCTTCGCCCAGATTGCGCTCGACGGTATGGATGGTCTGATCGACCAGATCGGCGCGGCTATATTGCCGGTCGATCACCATACCCTTGGGCAGCGCGGCGGAGATTTCGGGGAGTGCATCCTGCACGCGCAGCGCCGTCTCACGGCTGTTCTGCCCGACCAGCATCATGACCGTGCCCAGCACCGTCTCGCGGCCATTCTGGGTCGCGGCGCCCTGACGCGGGGCGGCGCCGGTGACAACGCGCGCGAGGTCGCGAACTTGGAGCGGCAGGACGCCGCCGGCGAACTTGACCGGGATGGCGGCGATTTGGTCGGCGGTCATCACGCGGGCGTCGGTGCGCACGGTGAAACGTTCGGGCCCGCGCCGGATGATGCCGCCGCCCGCATTCTCGACATTCTTGGCGACCGCTGCGGCCAGTTCGCCTGCGGTGACGCCGTGCATCGTCAGCCGGACGGGATCGGGCTCGACGACATATTGCTCCTCCAGCCCGCCGTTCGAGTTGACGTCGGCGACCCCCGCCACGGCACGGAGCATCGGCCGCACGGTATATTCCTGCGCCTCGTACAGGGCCATCAGCTGGCCCTGCGCGTCCAGCCCCGGCGGCGGCTTTCGCCATTTGAGCGTATAGTAGAAGATCTCGCCCAGCCCGGTGGTGATCGGCGCCAGCTGCGGCGTGCTGCCTGGCGGCAGCTGGTCACGCACCGCCGCCAGCCGCTCGGTGACGAGCTGGCGTGCCTTCAACTGGTCGGTGCCGTCTTTATAGAGAAGCGTGACCTGCGACAGGCCAGTCTTGGTCAGCGAGCGCGTCTGGTCCAGCCCCGGCTGCCCCCCCATGGCCCGCTCGATGGGCAGGGTCACCAGCCGTTCGATCTCCTCGGGCGCGAGGGCAGGCACCGTCGTGTTGATCTGCACCTGGACCCCGGTGATGTCGGGGATGGCATCGATCTGAAGATTGGCGAAGGACCACAGCCCGATCGCAGCGATCAGCGCCGCGACCAGCGCGACGCCCAGCCGGTGGCGGGTGACGAGATCGAGCCAACGCTTCATCGGGCCAGCGCCGCCCCGCCGTTGAGCGCCCGCAGCTGGAGCAGCGCTTCCAGCGCCTCGCGCCGTGTGTCGAGCACGGCATTGACCGCCTCGACATAGGATTGCTGGATCTGGGTATAGGTGGTCAGCGGGATCGCGCCGAGCCGATAGTTGCGGTCGGCATCGGCGGCGGCCTGCGCAAAACGCTGCGGCGAGTTTGCGTCCCATTTGGCCAGGGCCTCGCGCTTGGCCTCATATTGCGCGGCCTGATCGAACACGTCGCGCAGGATGCGGCGCTCGGCATTGATCAGCGTCGCATTGGCCTGCGCCTGCTTGCCCTGTTCGACCGCGACATCGCCTGCCTGCCGGTTCCACAGCGGAATGGTGGTGGACAGGCGCATGCCGTAATTGGTCTCGCGAATGTCGGAGCGGGCGCGGTCGTAATAGGGGCCGACGCTGACCGTGGGGATGCGCGCCTTGCGCGCCAGATCGACGCGAAGCCCCTGCTGGGCGAATTGCGCGCGCAGCGCCTTCAGCTCAAAATTATTCTCGCTTGCCCGGTCGGCCAGCAGCTGGCCCGAGGGCAGGGCGGGCAGCGACATGTCGGGCCGCACGATGCGGATGCGCGCGGCAAAGGGGGCACCGCGCAGCTGGTTGAGCTCGTAGAGGATCGAATTGGCCTCGGCATCCGCCGTCGCCGCCGTCCGTTCGGCGCTGATCGCGCTGGCCTGGAGCGAGGCGGCCTCAAGCTGTGGCGAGGGGCCCGCCGGATCGCGGGCGACGATCACGCGAGACAGCGTGCGCATCCGCACCGAAACCTCGCGCGCAGCGGCCGCCTTCTCGTCGGCGGCGAACAGGCCATAACCCAGCGACCGGGCCCGCGCGGCCAGCGTCGCGTCGAACTGCTGCAACCCGATCCGCGCCAGCCCGACCTGCCCATCGGCGATCGCACGGCGCAGCGCGATGCGCCCGCCGAACTCGATCGGCTGGACGACCGACACGGCATAGGTCATTCCCTCGCCCGTGACCGCGCCGCTGGTCGGGTCTTGCGCGTGGCGCTGGCCGAACTCGACCACCGCTTCCGGGTCGGCCCAGCGACCCGCGGCCTCGCGCTCGACGCCCGCCGTCTCGATCTGGCGCTGGTAGAATTGGCGCTCGGGATTGCTTGCGACAACGTTCTGGACCAGCGCGTCGAGCGTCATCGCCTGTTGCTGCGCCGATGCGGGCGCGGCGATCACCGTCGCCGCCAGTCCTGCCAAAGTCGTGATCCGCATGTCGTCCCCTGCGCGGTAATCGATACCGTGCCGCTAGACGGCTTCTTGGGCCCACGTCGACTAAATACCGATTTAGGAAAAAGCATGATAATGCAATGATGGGGATCGTTCGGTTGGTAATGACTATCAATACTAAACTGTAATTTCATTGACGGGCTGACCCGTCTGTTGCGATCACGACGACATGGCGCGGATATTGTTGATCGAGGATGATGCGGGCACGGCAAACGAGATCATGCTCGAACTGGGGGCCGCCGGGCATGACGTCTGCCATGCGTCCAGTCTGGCTGCTGCATCCATGCGTGTTGAAGGCGCGGATTTCGACCTGTTGATCCTCGACCGGCAGCTCCCCGATGGTGAGGGGCTTGCGTTGCTGTCCGATCTGCGTGCGCGGGGGCAGCGCACACCCGCCTTGGTGCTCAGCGCGCTCGGCAGCCTGGACGACCGCGTAAGAGGTCTGCGTGCCGGGGGCGACGACTATCTGCCCAAGCCGTTCGCGCTGGTCGAACTGATCGCGCGGGTCGAGGCGCTGCTGCGCCGCCCCAACGACACGCGCGAGACGCGGCTGATCGCGGGGCCGCTCGACCTCGACCTGCTGGCGGGTAAGGCGACGCGCTCCGGGCGTCCGCTCGAGCTGTTGCCGCGCGAGCTGAAGTTGCTCGATTATATGGTCCGGCGGCCGGGACGGATCATCACTCGCTCGATGCTGCTTCAGGATGTCTGGGGCTATAGTTTCGAGCCCAACACCAATGTCGTCGACGTCCATATGGGCCGCCTGCGCCGCAAGGTGGATGGCGAGGGCGAGGCGCAGCTGATCCGCAACGTGCGGGGGCAGGGTTATGTCTTCGATCTTCCCCACTGATCCGCGCGCGCGGGCGACCTGGCGATGGGGCAGCGCGCTGGCGGCGATGCTGGTCCTGCAATCGCTGGCGCTGGCGGCGGTCTTCTGGGTGCTGGCGGGCGACACCCATCGGCGCGAGATCGAGCATCGCTTGAGCGACGACTGCACCTTCTTCCGCCTGACCCCGGCGGGGGAGCGGCCAGAGGAACTGCGCGAGAAGCTGGACCGCGACATTCACCGCGACCTGTTCCTGGCCCTGTTCGATGCCAATGGACGGCGGATCGCGGGCAATGTCGCCCATCTGCCGCCGGGTGCGCGCAGCGGCGGGTCGTTCGTCGCCACCGTCGTGCCCACCGAATTGCCGGGCAAGCACAGCGACGAGGCGCGGGTGCAGCTCTGCCCGATGCCGGACGGTACGCGCCTGCTGGTCGGCGTCGATCTGGACGACTCCGTCGCATCGATGCGGCTGGTCGGCCAGTCGTTGCTGATCGGACTGGTGCCGGGCATCCTGATCGCGCTGGTCTTCGGGCTGATCGCCGGGCGGCGCGCGGCGCGGCAGGTCGATGCGGTCCGCCGCCTGACCGAGCGGATCTTGGGCGGCGACCTGTCCGGGCGGCTGCCGGTGCCGGGCGATCCCGACAGTTTCGGGCTGCTGTGCGCCGACATCAACCTGATGCTCGACCGGCTCCAGCTGCTGGTCGGCGACATGCGCGGGATCGGCGACGATATCGCGCACCAGCTGCGCACGCCGCTGACGCGGCTGCGCGCACGGGTCGAGCGGGGGATGCGCGACGATAGCGACCGCGACGCCTTTGCCGCAACCGCCGAGGCGACGCTGGCCGATGTCGACAAGCTGCTGGGCATCATCGCGGCGCTGCTGCGCATTCGCGAGCTGGAGGACCATGCCCGCCGCAGCCGTTTCGCGCCTGTTGATCTGGCCCGGCTGGTCGAGGATGCGTGCGACCTGCACCACCCAACTGCCGAGGATCGCGGCATTACCCTGTCCTGTGCCACCGAAACGGCGCCGCCGGTCGATGGCGATGCGAGTCTATTGATCGAGGCGGTGTCGAACCTGATCGACAATGCGATGAAGTTTGGGCGGGCCGGCGGCGCGGTGCGCGTCACCCTGGGGATGCAGGGGCGCGACATCGTGCTGAGTGTCGCCGATGACGGTATCGGTGTCCCCCCGGCGGAGCGGGCGCTGGTGCTGCAACGCTTCTATCGCGGGCGGGTCGATCAGCCGGGGGTGGGGCTGGGCCTGCCGCTGGTCAAGACGATCGCCGATCTCCACGGCTTCGCTCTGGTCTTTGCGGCCCAGGGCAGTGCCGTTTCGATCATCTGCCCCGGCGTGGCAAATTAAACATAAATTTATAGAACCCTATGCCGATGGTTGCGTTCACCGTCCGCCGACTCACGGCCTGAGCCGAACGCCATGTCTCCCGGCTGAGCCCCTTATCGAAGGAATAGGAACGATGCGTTACGCTTCGCTCGCGCTGGTCGCGTGCCTCTTTGCCGCGCCCGCTTTCGCCCAGACCGGCGACACCCGGACGGGCAATGGATTCCCGTAGAACAGCCTGTCCAGCCAGCCGCATGGCGGCCCACAGAGCGAGGCGCAGCGTGCCTCGATCATGGCGCTTCAGCAGACGCCGATCGAACTCCAGCAGCTTCAGCTTCAGACCAAGCAGGCGCATTGGAACGTGTCGGGCACGCTGTTCTACCCGCTGCACGAGCTGTTGCAGGATCATCATGACGGTGTCGCCAAATATGCCGACGAAGTGGCCGAGCGGCTGCTCGCCATCGGCGCATCGGCGGACGGCCGCGCCAATACCATCGTGCGCACCAGCCGCGTGCCGGAAATGCCGGGCGGCTTCATCGACGATGCGCAGGTGATCGGCTGGTTCGCGACCAACTGCCGCGTGGTCAGCGACGGGATCGGCCAGGGCATCAAGGCCAGCGAGGATCGCGACCCCACCACCTCGAACTTATTGCAGGAGGTCCAGCACGCGATCGACAAATATCAGTGGCAGATGCGCGCCATGATGCAGCCGACTCCGACCGACGCCAATAACGGCACGGACCTGAACGGCGGCCGCCCGGTGCCGCCTATGGCACGGACGGCCCTCGGCGCGCGATAGGCATCGACGCCCGTCGCGCTCGACCCGGTGCCGGGGACTCAAGGCCTTACGGCAGTTGGGAGCACATCGGATGATCCTATCGAACCGGCGCCAGCAGCGGCCTGCTGGCGCCGGGTTTGTAGAAGGCTTAGAATGTAAGCCCTGCCGCCTTTTCGATGGTATCTACCGCAGCATGAAATTGCTTTCGGCTGTGGCAGGCAGGATGTTGCCAATGGGCTCGAACAGGCGACGATGGTTGCGGGCATCGTAATGGCGCGGTCATCAATGGTTCCTAGGGGCACCGTACGTCCTTGCCCTGATCGTCGAATAGGCTTCGGGATTTTGGCTCCCAGTTTCGTAGACATCACGACCATGCCGCCAGCACATCCGTTTTTCGCCACACTCTTCCGCGCGATCCTGACAACGAAGCATCGCGGCTGATGAAGATTCTGCTGGCGGAGGATGATGCGACCACGGCGGAGAATATCGGCGCCGGACTCGGCGCGGCGGGGCACCATGTCCGGATCGCGTCGACCGGCCGTGATGCGCTGGCACTGCTGGAGGCAGAGCCGTTCGATCTGGCGGTGCTGGACCGGCTGATGCCGGGCGGTGACGGGATGAGCGTGTTGGCCGCTATCCGGCGACGGGACCGGCATCTGCCGGTACTGATGCTGACCGCGCTCGGTGCAATCGCGGACCGGGTCGAGGGGCTGGAGGCCGGGGCGGACGATTATCTGGTCAAGCCCTTCGCACTGCCGGAGCTGACCGCGCGGATCAACGCGCTGAGGCGGAGATGGGCGGCGAAGAAGGACGAGGACGGTCCCGAGGTTTCGTTGCGCTGGGGCGGGTTGACGCTCGATCTGCTCGACCGCCAGGTTCGCTGGCAGGGGGCGGCGATTCCTGTGCAGCCGCGCGAGTTCCGTTTGCTGGAGGAACTGCTGCGCGCGCAAGGGAAGCTGGTGACCCGCACCATGCTGCTGGAAAGCGTATGGAAACTTCATTTTGACCCCCGCACCAATATCGTCGAGACGCATCTCAGCCGGTTGCGCACGCGCCTGGCGGATGCGGGATGCGGCGAGGCAATCGAAACGGTGCGCGGCGCCGGCTATCGAATGCGCGATGGCGTCTGACCGGTTGTTGTTACGATGGCGGCATTCCGCGACGCTGCGGATCGCGCTGGTCCATTCCGCTGCGATCCTGCTCGCCACCGCGTTGCTCGGCGGGCTGGTAGTCCATGCCTTTCACGTCACGGTCCAGCGACAGCTCGACCAGCGGATCACCGACGACGCGCGCAGTCTGGTCCATCATTATCGCAAAGGCGGCCGCAGGGGGTTGATGCAGGCGATGGCGCAGCGGGCGGACATGATGCCCGACCTGCTGCGCGGCGTGTTCGCAAGCGATGGCCGTCGGATCGCGGGCGCGGCAGTGCTTGCGGTCCAGCCGCCGGGCTGGGGAGAGATCGTGCTTCATCCCCGCCATGTCGCCGCCATACCGGCACGGGTCTTTTCCGCGCGGTTGGGCGACGGGTCGACCGTCGTCATCGCCTCCGCCAGCGATGTGGTCGGGGCGGCTGCCGCGCCGATCACCCGGCTGTTCGTGTTCCAGGGGCTGGCCATCGCCATGCTGGGCATCGTCAGCGCACTGCTGCTCAGCGCCTATCTGCGCCGACGCTTGGAGGCGATGGCCGACACCGCGCGCGCGATCATGGTAGGGCGGCTGGAACAGCGGATGCCGATCACGGGGGATGACGAGTTCGACCGGCTGGGCACCGTCCTCAACACGATGCTCGACCGGATCGGCGCATTGATCGGGAATTTACGCCAGGTATCGAGCGACATCGCGCACGACCTTCGCACCCCGCTGACCCGGCTGCGCGCCGAGGCCGAGCGGGCGATGGGGGCGTGGGATGGGGCGGAGGGAGGCCGCGCACGGCTGGAGTCGGTCGTCGCGCAGGCGGACGAGGTTCTGGAGATATTCGCTGCGCTGCTGCGCATCTCGGAGATCGAGGCGGGGGCTGGGCGGCGCGGCTTCGGTCCGATCGACCTGTCGGCGCTGGTCGAGGAGATCTGCGAAAGCTACGAACCGGCGTTGCGCGATGGCGGGCGGCGGTTGCATTGGGTGGTGGCGCGGGGCGTCGCCATCGTCGGTGATCGGCAGTTGCTGGCACAGGGACTCGTCAATCTGATCGAGAATGCCGCAACCCACACCCCTCTCGGAACCGACGTCGCCGTGACGCTGGACCGCGTGGCGGATCGGATCATGCTGTCGGTGCAGGACGATGGGCCCGGCATCGCCCCTGCCGACCGGGCGCGTGTGCTCCAGCGCTTTACCCGGCTCGACGCCAGCCGGGCGACGCCGGGGCATGGGCTGGGGCTCAGCCTGGTCGCGGCGGTTGCGGGAATCCATGGTATGTCCCTGACGCTCGAGGACGCCGGGCCGGGGCTGCGCGTCGTCCTTCAACCCAGGGGCGAGGGCGTGCCGCACGCCTGACGTAAGCGACGGTTCCTATACAATTTCCCAACCTCTCCGCACTGCAACACAACTGACATGACGTAGGCTTAGCGGCCCCGACAACACAGCTTGAGGGGCAATCATCATGACGAACGGCCAGAGCGGCCGGCGAATCCGCCGGTATCGCAACGCTATTCTTTTGACCTCGATCCTGACGGTCGCGGCACCATCTGCGGCCTGGGCGGGGCCGGGCGATGCGGACCCGCAGACCGGCTTTGCGAAGGACGGCGACATCACCGTCACCGGCCGCCGGGATAAGGAGGGCGCGCCGACCGAGACGCAGGTCGGGGCATTCCGCAACCAGTCGCTGCTCGACACGCCGCTGACCGTGACGGTGATCGACCGCAACCTGCTCCACGCGCAGGACGCGCGCGGGCTGGACGATGCGCTGCGCAACGTCGCGGCATCACCCAGCAGGGCAACAGCCCGCTGACCGCGAACAGCTATGCCGCGCGAGGGGTCGTCGCCAATCCTCGTACCAATTTCCGCCTGAACGGCACGCTGCCGATCATCAACTATCTGCCGATCCCGATCGAGAACAAGGAACGGGTCGAGGCGCTGAAGGGCGTGTCCGCGCTCTATTACGGCTTCACGAGCCCATCGGTCATCGTCAACATGGTGACCAAGCGGGCAGGGCGCGATCCCGTTACCGACTTCCGCCTGGATACCGATGTCGAGGGGACGTACGGCATCGGCGCCGATGTCGGGCGGCTGTTCGGCAGCAACGGGCAGTTCGGCATGCGGCTGAACGGCTATGCCGCACATCTGGAGACGCCGTTCGACGGCGTGGATGGCTATCGCTGGCTGACCAGCGGCGCCTTCGACGTGCGGCCGACCGACCGGCTGTCGCTGCAGTTCGACATCGAACATTATGAGCGCAAGATGGCCGAGCCGGGCGCCGTCATGCTGCCCAATCCGGTGGGCGCGGTGAAGGGCATCGGCGGCACCGTCACCTTGCCACCCTATCCGAATCCGCATCTGCGTTTCGCCCCGACCGATGCGGCCTATTTCGGGCGGGTGACGAACGGGCTGGCGCGGCTGAACTACAAGATCGACGAAAATTGGTCGGTCCATGTCGATGGCGGCATCGCGCGCCTGCATCGCAGCCGCTGGATCGTCGACATCAATCCGACCGACTATACGACCGGCGCGGCGACCCTGATCGGCTATGTCAGCCCGAGCGAGGATTTCGGCAACAACAGCATGCGCGCCGAGATCAACGGCGTCATCACGACCGGCATCCTGCGTCAGGAGATCCTGGCGGGATATGCCGCCAACCATCTGTGGGAAGGGGCGGCCGCGACCAGCAGCTTTACGGGGTCGAGCAACTATTACGCGCCGCCCGCCGTCCCGACCTCGGCCCTGACGTTCAAGCCGAAGTCGGCGGCTTTCAAGCAGTATACCGACGACAAGGGCTTCTACCTGATGGACACCGCGCATGTCGGCGATGCGCTGACCGTAATCGGCGGGGCGCGTCAGTCGAGCTTCCGGGTCGAGAAGGTTGGCACGACGCCGTTCCAGCTCGACATGGTGTCGCCGATGGCCGCCGTGATCGTCCATCCGGTCGCCCAGGCCAGCCTGTACGCCTCCTATGTCGAAGGTCTGGAGAGCGCAGGCACCGCACCGCTGACCGCCGCCAATGCGGGTGCGATCCTGCCGCCGCTGGTCAGCCGCCAGAAGGAGGTCGGGGTCAAGGCGGACGCGGGCGGGGCGACCGCCAGCCTGGCCTATTTCGACATCGACCGGCCCTCCACCTATATCGACGCGAACAACATCTTCGTCAGCGACGGCCGCGCCCGGTTCCGGGGTGTCGAGGCGTCGTTCCAGGGGCGGATACTGCCCGAACTGACCGGTGCGGCCTCCTGGCAGTTTCTCGACGCGGTGCAGGTGAAGACCAGCGTTGCGGCCCAGAACGGACGCCATGTCATCAACGCGCCGCGCTACGCCGGATCGGCCTTCCTGGCCTATCGCCCGCATTGGCTGGAGGGGGCCGAACTGAACGGCGGGGTCTATTATACCGGGCGTCGCTCCGACGATTTGCAGGACCGGGTCTTCCTGCCCGGCTATGCGACGGTCAGCCTGGGTGCCGCGTATCGCGTGACCCGCGCCGACGCCGATGCAATCACCGTCCGGGTGACGGCCGACAATCTGCTCGACAAGACCTATTGGGCGACGGGTGGCGAGACGCATCTGTACGCCGGCACGCCGCGCACCTTTCGCCTGACGCTCGGTGCGGGCTTCTGATACCGGGCCGGGACGGTGCGGACCGTCCCGGCCATTTTTCCAAGGAACCTCATGGCCTTTCCATCCTCTTCCCCCCGGTCGCGCGGCCAGTGGGCGCGTGCCTTGCGTCGCTGTCACCGGCTGATCGGCCTGTTTTTTACTCCCGCGATCCTGTTCTTTGCGGTGACGGGCGCGCTCCAGACGCTGGAGCTGCACGAAGTCAGGCATGGGCCGGTTCCGGCCTGGCTGGCCGCTGCGGCGAGCCTGCATAAACACCAGCGGCTGTCGAAGCCCAAGCCACCCGCCGCGGTTGCGGCTTCGGCATCAGTCGGACCGGCATCCCCGGCACTGCGAGATCACACCGCGTTGCGCCTGTTCGTCGTCCTGATGGCGATCGCCCTGGCGGTGTCGGCGCTCTCGGGATGCGCGATCGCGCTTCACCTGCGCACAACGCGGCGCGAGGCGGTCATCGTGCTGGTCGCCGGCGTGGTCGCGCCGATAATCCTCTATGCCCTCTGAACGCTGTCCCACCCGTCGATCGTACCGCCTAGCATGTTTCGGTCCCCGGCCGCGGCGCTGGTCACGTGTGTCGTTGCGCCGGCCTCCGCCGAGCCGGAGGAAATCCGGGTCTATATGGACGAGATGAACGCGTCGTCGACATCCGCCTCGACACCCATGTCAACTACCTCGCGACGGAGCGCTGGACGTTCGACTAGGCGGTGATGCCATGGGCAATGAGCCAGCGTGCGGCCGGCATCGCCTCGATCGCCATCTCGATCCGCTTATAGCCGCGTCGAGCGGCGATCAGCACGGCAGCACCGTTTGGTCGAGAGGGCCGGAAGACCTCCAGCGTCGGGCAGGGGCGGCGATGTGCGCGTGCCGGTTATGGAGCGTTTTTCAAGCCGTTTTGCAGCTTTGTCTGCCGAAACATGTCAACAGAGAGACGGCCGCGCCGCGTTTCCATGAGTTCGCACCTTTCAACCGCCGAATTTGCATGCCCGAAACTGGGCATTTGCCGACATGAACGAATGGCGGAAGTTGGACACGCAGATAGTCGCGCGAATGACCGTTTCTGGGTCAGCGCGCCTGGCACTTAGGGGTGGGCTTCGACCGATGGAGGTCGTTCCCACGCGAAGGAGTGACGTCGGCTCGTGTCAAAACCAGCCATTCGTAATTCAGATCGTTAACGGGCAAAGGCTTCGCGCAGTGGATAGATGGACTCAAGGAAACCCCTTGTCGGCACGTCTGAGATTAGCAGTCATCCACTTGCGCACGGGCTGGATAGGCGGCTCTGCACCATGCAATCCAAGGTGGCGGGCCAAGGCATCCTCGGTCAGGAACAGCATGGCCCGGCGGGGCAGAATTTCGTCGGGTGCGTGAGGCTGGCCCTTGGCGACGATCATGTCGATGGGCTTGCCCCATAGCCGGCCCCGGGCGGCGTAATCGAGCACGTCGCGCAACGCTATGCGGTCGTCCCGCTCGGCGGCAATGATCGTCAGCGGCGCGGACAGTCGCGCGATCCGCTTGACTGGCGCCTCGTGCGACAGCTGACCCATGATCGTCGGATTGGCGGGATCCAGGTCAAGCGCCCGCAGGCGGGACGCGAAATCGATGCCCTGATAGTCGCCGCCCACACCTCGGGCGACCATGCGTGCGATCGTTCGTCCGAAATCGGCCGGAGGCACCGCCGCTACGCCGACGCGATAAAGGCGCGAACCGTCCGACAGCGCCTGCAACACCGCGTAACCGCCATAGGAGGCGCCGACGATCGCAACCCGCTTGGGATCGCCGATCCGGTTGGCCAACAGCCAGCGGGTGCCATCCTCGATGTCGCGCTGGACGCGACCATCGCCGAAGTCGCTATGGGCCGCGAACAGATAGCGACGCCCAAAGCCGGTAGATCCGCGATATTGCGGGCGGAAGACGATATAGCCCCGGTTAGCCAGCAACTGGGTCTGCGCGCTATAATCGGTGGTGTCGCTGGACCAGGGCCCGCCATGGACGAAAACCACCAGCGGCGCCTGGGCCACGTCGCGGCCAGGCGGCAGGGTCAGCAGGGCGTGGATCGTCATGCCGTCGCTGGCACGGAAAGCGACCGGTATCACCCGCGCGAGATTGCCTGGCGCGATGCGTGGGCTCATGCCGGGATCGTCGATCAGCGATCGCAAACGGCCGGTCGCGCTGTCGAACAGATGCCAGCGGCCGCCTTGCAGCCGCGCGTCACGTTCCTCGATCAGCCATAGACGCCCGCTCGACGGCTGGACCCGATGTTCGCTGCCGGGAAGGACGCGGCGCAATTGTTGCAAGGCTGCGCTTGCCTCTGGCGTCAGTCCGGCGAGTGAAGTGACAGGGCCGCGATAGGCGGCGATGATCGGACGCCCGTTTTTCGGGTCGAGAGCCACCATATCGAGGTCCGCGATATGCGCTGGGTCCTCATGAAGCCGCTTGATCCGGCCATCGCCTCGTATCTCCATGACGGCTTGCAGATCGCCCACGAGATCGCCGCGTAGGAAGAGCTTGAGCCCCGTCAGGTCGGTGCCGAGTAGGTCGCAGCGGCGCAATTGCTCGCAGCGGGCGATGACATGGTAACGCCCGCCGTCCGAACGTGCCGTGAGGAGATGCCGGTCGCCATCGACCAGCTTGGCAAAGGCGACATGGCCATCGGGATGAACCGCGACATCGACGATGCGGCGGCGGGCAAAGGCCACCAGTGTTCGGCGACCGCCCGGCCTGACGCGCCACAGACGCGTACCGATCGGTTCCCGCACACCGAAGCGATGCCGGGTCTCCAGCAGCAACATCGCCGCGGGTTGCCACGGGTCTGGACCGATAACCCGCCAGTCCTGCGGTCGATCGAACGACGCCAATATCCCCGCCCCGGATGCACCGTCGGTGGGGATAGCACGCAGCGATTTCGGCGTGACGAGGAACAGCCACCGTCCGTCATGCGACCAGTATAGCCGCTCGGCATCGACCCGCCGCAGCCATCGCCGGGGTGCGATGCGATCGGTCGCGGTCAGCCACAGACCCGTGTCACTTCCCTGACGGCGCAGCCAGGCGACATGCCGCCCGTTCGGCGAGAGTTCGACCGAGGTTACGGCAGGCTCGGCCAGGAACCGATCGCGCGTGATGGGAGGCGGCACGGGGCGACCGCGCTCCATGGCGACATACGTGTCGAGCGACATGCTGGCGCAAGGCGTGAAGGCGCAGGTGATCAGCGCGGCTGCGACCCCGCGCAGCCACCAATAGGGGTTCGTCATGGACAGGCTCTCCCTAGCGGCGCGGGGCCGGACGGATCAGGACCAGTGCGACCAGCATCGGCAGGCCGATCAGGAGCGTCGCGATCGACCAGAGGGCGACCCGGCTGCGCGCCATCTGCCATGACCGCATGCGCCACCAGGCCGCAGCGGCGGATGCCAGCGCCAGGCCCAATGCCAGTATCCAGATGATGCGAGGTGGCGGATCGTTTCGCCGAACGGTGAGAGGATGGCGATCGCCGGATGCCGCCACGATCGCATCCCGCACGGTCGCCAGCGCGGGCGATAGCCACCAGCTCGCAAAGCGCGACAGCGCGGGATAATCCGGTGTCAGCCGTCGCTCCGCGATCTGCGTCACGCGGTGTTGGTCATCGATGCGCAAGACCGCCTGCCACGTCGCATCGGGCGAGTTGATGTCACGACCAAAGGTGAACACCGCCAGATAGCCGTCGAGCAGTTCGATCACGTCGATCCGCATCAGGCTGCCGACCGGGCCGGGCATCGGCAGCACGGTCTGCACCGGATAGAGCCGGTCGCCATCCTCCAGCATCCGCGCGTCATAGAGGCGGAGATCGCGATTGGTCAGCAGCGCCACCGCATCGCCGATCGTCACCGGCGGCGACGCGATCACATGGGTAGGTGGCAGGGTCAGCAACGGATCGATCCGACCGCTTGCCTCGTCGAACGCAGCCATGCCCGACGCCATCAGCAACCGGCCATCGTCGATGACGAGCGGCGGCTGACCGAGCGGCTTATTGTCGTCCCCGAGACCTAACACGCCACCCCGACGCTTCGTCGCCGTTGCCCGGCCGTGAAAGCGCATATCGTCATGGCGGAAGGTCCATTCGACATGCCGATCTGGGTCGGTGAAACGAATCGCGCCCATGTTGGTCAGGGCTCCACGCTGCGGCCAGTCCGTCGCCAGCGGATCGATCCGATAGACCTCGGACAGTGCCGCCTGCTCGTGCCACAATCGCGCCTCGGGCGCCTTGCTGGGCATGACCGCGGCGGCGATCAGCGCCTGTCCGTCCGCCCGGCTGGCCTCGACGATACCACCGCGCGGCGCCTCGCCGTTCAGTGGGTCGGTGCCGGTCGCGATCCAGATGGTCTGAAACGCCAGGTCGCCGACGATCGTGCCGACCGCCCAGGCGCCTGTCGCCACGGCCAGGGCCGTTGCCGCCAAGGCGACGCCGGTTCGAGGTGGGCCGTCCAGATCGGGCTTGAAGACCGTCGCGACCATCGCGGCCAGCCCCAGCATGACCGCCGCCTGGACAGCGAGCGCCTGCCACCCGGCCGCTCCGCTGACGGCGGGCAGGAAGACCGGGACCATCGCCAGCCAGCCATAACGGCGCGGCGCCAGCGTCAGATATAGCCCCGCCAGATAACCGATCATGCCGATCAGCCAGGCGGCAGCGGGCAGCAACCAATGGCGGCTGTCGGGAGCCGATCCGCTCCCCGCCTGATGCGCGCTCAGCATGAGCAAAACGGGAAGGATGGTGACAACCATCAGCGCGGCTCCGCCCGCCAGACCCAGTGCCGACAGGATGCGGACTGGCGCGATCGGACGATGGATCAGTGTGATCCACTGGCTGGTCCGTCGATAGCTCGACGCCTGATACAGCCCCAGCGCCAACCCGATGAGCGCGCAGACCGCCGCCGCCAGGCGATAGGTCGAGAGCGGCTGCAGCAGGGCGTCGGCCAGTCGGTCGACGAACAACAGGGTGCCGGTCAGCAGCAGGGCTGCGGCGAGTGCAAGCCAGCGACAGCGGCGGATTTCCGCGATCCACAAAGCGAACATCGGTGGTCCTTTCGCTTCAGCCCTGCGGGCCGGCGTGATGGCGGGTCAGAAAGGCATCGACGGCGTGATCCAGGGGCACGTCCTGCCGCTGGACGCGGCGTGCGCCATGCGCGTGCAGGAAGCCCGCAAAGGCCTCGCCCTGGTCGATCACGGTGTAGTGATGCAGCGTGTCGATCCGGCGATGGCGCAGCAGGCCGGGTACTTCCGCCAGTCCCGGTCCCTCCGATGGCATGTCGGCGATCCAGTGATCGATCCGGGCGCAGAATTCGTCCGGTGCCGATTGGCTTCGCAACCGTCCGCGTTCCATGATGATGAGGCTGTCGGCCAGCCGCTCTACCTCCTCGATCTGGTGCGAGCAATAGATGATGGTGCGCCCGTCCGATGCGACGCCGTCGATCAGCGCGTCGAGCAGGCGGCGCTTGGCAACCACGTCCAAACCCAATGTCGGTTCGTCGAGGATCAGCAACTCGGGGTTTTGTCCTAGGGCCAGCGCCAGGTTCAGCCCGGCCCGCTCGCCGCGCGACAGCTGTGCAATCCGCTGTCCGGGCAGCAGGTCGAAGCTCGCCAGCACGGCATCGAACGGGTGTTCGTCCCACCGCGCGGCATAATGGGCGCGCTGCATCGCGATCACCGCCGCCACCGTCATCCAGGGCGGCAGGCTATGCTCTTCGTTGACGAAACCGATCCGACCACGATCTGCGGCGGTCAGGTTCGCGCAATCCCGACCGAGTGCGAAGGCGTCGCCGGAGGTAGGCGCCGTAACACCCAACAAGATGCGAAAGAGTGTCGACTTGCCCGCTCCGTTCGCACCGACAATGGCGTGGACACCGCCGACCGGCAGGATCAGGTCGAGCGTGTCGAGCGCCAGCTTCTGCCCATGGCGATAGGTCAAAGCGCGGGTTTCGATGGCGTAGGGACGCGAGGGCACCGCTTAGGCCCGCTTGCGTGCGTCGAGGGCGGTCAGTGCATCGTCGAGACGCCGGATCGCCTCTCTGGGCGGATATTGCAGACCGACGATCTCGCTGACGAACACCTCCAGCGCGTCGTCGAACCGGCGCTGCCGCTCGGTCGGATCGAGCCGCTGACGCTGGGGCGCGACGAACAGCCCCTGTCCTGGCTGGGACAACAGCCAGCCCTCGGTCGTGAGCTGGCCATAGGCCTTGGCCACGGTGTTAGGATTAATGCCTAACTGCTCGGCGAGGCCGCGTACGCTGGGCAGTCGCGCGGCGGTGGCCAGTTCTCCGGTGGTGATCTGCATCCGCACCGCATCGACGATCTGCCGCACGAGCGGGCGACCGTCGCCGGGAGCGATGGACACAGCCAAAGGGGTGATGCGGCTCATATTCGAATCTCCGTACTACTACAAATAGTACAGATGGTCCGTCGGTTGTCAATTCATCGGAGGCCACCGGGAATATGTGGCGAGGCCGAAATCGGACGCCTGCGCATGAGTGACGTGACGAGAGAGTCGTCTGTGACCGGCAGAGGTTTCATCGTCCAACGATGCCGGTCGGGAAAACAGTAAATGTCGGCTTTTTACAGGACTTGCCGTCCGGCACCAAAGCGATCGGCCGTTTTATCATGGCCCTCACTATTTCCGCCATCGATGGTTGAGGTGGCCGACAAACATGAATGGATGTCTGAGGTTGGGGAGTGCGAAATGTCAGCTCAACGTCCACTTGTGGGTCTCCTCAGCCGTGAAGCGGCCGACGGCCGCATGACCCAACTCGGCCATTCCCGGCGCCCGTCGCTTTCCCAATATCCGCCTCTTTGGGAGGCTCGCGGCTTGCGATCTTTCCGTCTCCACTGCGCCGTTTGGGAAAAGGCATTCGGAAACAGATTTTCAGAAGCGGGGCCCTGGAGGTCTAGGGGTACGATCGGCGCGTACCCTTTCCCACGTCACGCTCTCAATACGGAGTGTCAGAAGCTAAGGCTTAGCATCTGTCTCCCTCGCGAACGGCCAGTCGAACGATCCCATGACGAGCCGCCCTGTTACCTTTGGTTCGCGATTATTCACCCGTAGGACCAAGTCGGTTGAAAGCACGAAGTAGGTGTCCGGCGCCGACGCAAAGAGCGGTTCGCTGACGCCCTCTTTGAGCGAGATAGCCAAGCCCGGTCCATCCGCGGTGATCGAGAAGGTGCCGAGATCGGAAACAGCGTAGGTCCCGATCAGGCGAGCGCGAATATCGGTCGGGATCGGTATGCTCGCGCGCTCGATACTGTGGTAGCTAGGCCAACCATAGGTTGCGGCCACGCTGCGGGTGATCTCGGATGCAAGCTCGGCACCTTGGGCGCCGTTCGTCATGACGGCCACCCCGTCGCCCGAGCCGGTATAAGCTACCAGGAAGTTCTCATATCCCTCGTTGCTGCCGCCATGCGCAAAGGCGCGATCGGTGGGTGTCGGGTGGACCTCTAGACCGAGGCCCCATTCCCCTTTGCCAGGTGTCAGCATTCCGGCCGCTAGCGTCGGTTCAAGAATGCTGCCTTTCTCACCGCGCGCACTGTCGCGCACGGCGATTGCGTAGCGAAGTAAATCGCTTGGCGTGGTCCACAGACCAGCGGCGGCCAACTCGGGGTAGGTATGGGGTCCGCCGGGCACGAGCTTGCCTGCCCCGTCATGTGGCCATGCGGCGGTCGCCAAGGATGCGGCATCGAGTGGTTGAGCAAAGCTGCTGAGCGTCATGCCGGCGGGCTGAAGCACCTCATTCCGAAGAACCTCGGCAAACGGCCTGCCTGTCACATCACCGATCAGCTTCTGAATAACCGTGTAGCCACCGCCGGAATAACGCCAGATCGTCCCCGGTTTGGTATCCACGACGACCGGCTTGGTGTTTGCCGGCGCGCGTCCGGCAAGCACGTCGTTCACGCTCGGCACCGCGACCCCAGCAGCGTAGCCGGGGAAACCATGCACCGTCGTTCCCGCCGTGTGAGACAGCAACTCGCGCAGCGTGACGTGCGCGCCGGGTGGCGTCGGCAGCTTCCATCCCTTGAGCTGCGCGTTGACATCGCCGTCCAGCGTCAAACGGTGCTGCTGAACGAGGCGCAACGCTGCCAGCGCCGTGACCGGCTTGCTGATCGAGCCGGCCTGAAACAGCGTATCGGGCGTCACGGACGCACCGCCCGCGCGCGTGAATCCGTATCCCTTCGACCACTCGATCGTGCCGCCATGCAAAACGGCGACGCTAACTCCGGGCACATTCAGTCGGCGCATCTCCGCTGCGATCGTGCGGCGCGGGCTTGGCACTCCCGCCAAGACGACAGCCGACGTCAGCCCCTGCTCGACCGTCACGATCTTCGACGGCGTGGGAGCGGCCTTCTGAGCCGCTACGGGGATGGGCAACAGAGTCATGATGTACGCCGCCCGGAATGATTTACTCACGCCCTAAATCTCCGCGTATTATTTACATAACACACTGCGCCTGATCCTCCGGTGAGGCAAGCGGCTTTTCCGCTTCCGCTCATCCCGCGCCGCAATCCACAGATTTCCGTTTCACCATCCAGAGCGTGTGAAAAGTTGCGTCTGCGATTCCGCCGGGCCGCGGGTCGGCGTATGCTTTGGGCATGGCGTATATCGAGGGTCACGCGCGCGACCAGGCGCTGCTGCTGCCGGCATCGGTTGAGGATTACGTATCGGCAGACAACCCAGTGCGCTTCATCGATGCCTTCGTCGACGATCTTGATCTCGGCGAGGCCGGTTTCCATCGTTCGCAGCCGAAGGCCACCGGACGGCCGGGCTATCACCCGGGCGACATGCTGAAGCTGTACCTGTACGGCTATCTCAACCGAACGCGGTCGAGCCGGCGCCTGGAAGCCGAGGCGACACGCAATCTCGAGCTGATCTGGCTGCTGCGCGGGCTGCGGCCCGACTTCAAGACCATCGCCGACTTCCGCCGTGACAACCGCTCCGCGTTCAAGGCGGTGTTCCGCGCGTTCGTGGTGCTATGTCGCAAGCTCGACCTGTTCGGGCGCGAGCTGCTGGCGGTGGATGGCACGCGGCTGAAGGCGGTGAACAGCCGGACGCGCAACTTCACGAAGGCCAAGCTAGACAAGTATATCAGGTCCGCTGACGAGCGGCTCGAGAAGTATCTCGCACAGCTCGATGATGCCGACCGCGGCGAGGAGGCAGGCACAACCAGACGGAGCGATGCACTGGCGGCGAAGATCGTGAAGGTGCGCGAACAGCGTCAGGTCAACCAGGCGCTGCTGGAACAGCTGAAGGCCAGCGGCGAGAGCCAGATTTCGCTCACCGACCCGGACGCTCGCGCGATGGCGGCGCATCCCAAGGTCGGCGTCGGCTACAACGCGCAGGTCGCGGTCGATGCAAAGCACAAGCTGATCGTCGAACAGCATGTCACCAACGCGGGCAGCGATCTGGGTTTCCTGGCTGAGACAGCCGGCGCGGCGAAGGACCTTCTCGACGTCGACCGGATCGATGTGGTCGCCGACATGGGGTATTACATGGGCGAGGACATCGCCGCGTGCGAGCGAGCCGGCATCACGCCCTATGTCGCCCGCCCCCAGCGCGGCACGGCCGTTGGCGACGGGCGCTTTCCCAAGGAGCGGTTCCGCTATGATGAAGCCGCGGATTGCTACCACTGCCCCGGCGACCAGCGCCTTGATACACGGTACCGATGGCTTCAGGGCGGTCACATCATCGTGCAGTATTCAAACCCGCGCGCTTGTGACGGATGCGAACTCAAGGCGCAGTGCGCCCGTGGAAACTTCCGTCGCATCACGCGGTGGGAAGGCGAGGCGGTGCTCGATCGCATGGCGATACGCCTCGCCGCCCGGCCCGACATTCTCGACATCCGGCGCGAGACGGTCGAGCACCCTTTCGGTTCGATCAAGCAATGGATGAACCAGGGCACTTTCCTGATGCGCGGTCTCGACAAGGTGCGGGCCGAATTCAGTCTGACGGCGTTTGCCTATAACCTGAGACGGGCGATAAACCTAGTCGGCGTACAGGGATTGATCCGGGCCTTGCAAACCTGATCCGACGTTCAAACGCTCCCCGGCCGTCGCCCGCAGCCGATGGCCGCCCTTCCGGCGACACTGTGCCACCCATAAAAATCAGCCAACATCCTGACGTTCATTCAGCGGATCCCAAGCGTGGCATCAGCCAACAGCGAGTTTCCGCACAGTCTGCATCGTTCTCGGGAAGAGGGGGTGTGGCTGCCAAAGGCTCATGCCTGCCTGGGCTGGCTGTAGCTGTTGAGATGAACGAATGGCTGAATGTGGGAAGGCGAAAGTAAGCCGCGGGTGACCGGAACTGGGTCGTCATGACTGAAGGGCAGGGCGGCCGCTAACGCCCAAACTTGGCCGCTCAGGCGGGCCATCGCTCTTCCCGAAAGCGGCCATTTGTTTAACCCCACCATTCCTGTTTCCCCATGCTCGAAAGCCAATTTCGGGAAATAGCAATCGGGAACAGATTTTGGGAAAGCTGATGCTCCGGTCGCCTCTCGGCGCTATCAGCAGAGCCACCTCCCCGCTGTGGGTTCGTTTGTGGGAATGCCTATGTTTGCGCGTCAGATGGGTTTGACCGCCTCGTAGTAGTTGTTCCCGCCTTCGTCGGATCGGCAGTCGTCTAACCGCAGCCCAACGCTAGTAAGGTGCGCAGCATAGGCATCCGCCCCCAGCGACATAGACGCACGGCCCGTTAGCGTATCCTTCCAACGGCAGACCTCGCGCGGGGCGCTGAACAGGAATTGTCCGCCGGGTTCCAGCACGTTGGCAACGCTATTAAGAAGTTTCCGCTGGTCACCCTTGCCAAGCAGAAAGATAAGCCCGATCGAGACCACGCCAACAAAGGTTCTGTCGAAAAAGGAGCTGTTCTGAGCCGCTTCGCACACAGCAGGCATGTCGGGAAGGTTTTGCCGGTATGCCGAAATCAACGAAGGCGATGCATCGACGCCCCATACTGAAAAACCGTCGTTCACCAGCCATTGGGCGATTGGCACGCCGGAGCCGCACCCAATGTCCAAGATTGCAGCCGACCGGGGCAGGCGATCTTTCGCCCACGATCGAACCAACGCCGTGCCGACCTGCGAGCGAATGGCCACAAACTGGTCTGAGACTGCCTCCCAGCCAGTGGATTGGTCCGTCGTCATCCTTCACCTCGCGATGGTCGCTCTTCTAGCAGGTTAGGCAACAGCGTGCACGTTTCCCATTTAACCATCCCTTGCAGGACAAACGGCGCGACCGGTCCTCAGTGTTGGCCCTCATCGATAGAAGCCATAGGTTGGCTCGATGGCTAAACCATAGGAAGGGGCGTCAGTGATCCGCAGAATTTTGGCACCATTGTTGGCCGGAACCACTCTGGGGTTACTGTGCAGCCCTGCGCTCGCCGCCAACAGGCCTGGCGATGGATTTGAAGTGGCGAGCTACAGGCTCGCGCTTACCCCTGACATCCAGAACAGGACCGTCGCAGGGCGTGAGGCGATCACGCTGCGCGCAACGGTGGATGGCGTCCGGCGCCTGAACTTCACCGCCAATGCTCTTGCCATCGACAGCGCAACCCTCGATGGCGTGGCGCTCGCCCACACCGTGGAAGGCGATGTGCTGGGCTTCGACCTGCCCCGGCCGCTTCGGCGCGGACTCACCGTGAAGCTCGAATTGTCCTATCATGGCCGCCCCGCACGTGGGTTCGCGGGCTCGGCGACAACGCTCTACACCAGCTATTTCGCATGCGACTGGATGGTCTGTTCCCAGAACAAGTTCGGCGAGAAGGCGGCCTTCTCGCTTGATCTGCGTGTCCCGCGCGGGATGACCAGCCTGTCTGTTGGCCGCATGATGGCGCGGCGACCGGGACCGGACGGCAGTGAGATCCATTGCTGGAAAGCTCCCCGGCCCTACTCGGCCTATCTTTACGGCTTCGCGGTGGGTCGGTTCACGCGGGTCAGCGAACGGGCCGGATCGAAAAGGCTCACCTATTTGAGCGACACTGCCGACGGGGGCGAGCTGAAACGACGCTTGGCAGGGACAAGGGAGATGGTCGCCTTTCTGTCCACCAAGGCCGGCATGCCGCTTCCTGTCGCCGACTACAGCCAGCTTCTGGTCGAAGGCGATGAGGCGCAGGAGGCGGCGACATACTCCGTCCTCGGCACCGATGCGTTGCCGGCGAAGCCAGATGATCCGTCGGAGGATTGGGCCATCGTGCACGAACTCACCCATCAATGGTGGGGCAATCTCGTAACGTGCGAGACGCTCAAGGATTTCTGGCTGAACGAAGGTATCACGACCTTCATGACGGCTGTGTGGAAGGAGCACCGCTACGGCCGCGTCGCCTACAATGCCGAACTCGATGTCGCCAGGAGCCGGCTTGAAAAGGCGCAGGCGATGGGCTTCGACAAGCCGCTGGCCTGGGATGGCAGCTACCCGACATTGGGCGTCCGGCGCGCGATCCAGTACAGCAAGGGCGCGCTGTTCATGGCGCAGCTGCGAGTTACGCTCGGCGATGCCGCGTTCTGGTCTGGCCTGCGTCGCTACACCCGTGACCGTGCGGGCGGGACGGTTACGAGTATTGATCTGGAGCGAGCGATGGAGGCGTCGAGCGGCCGGGACTTGCGCCCGCTGTTTGCCGAATGGGTGTTCGGTGATGGCCCTTCCGCTCGGTAACGGGAATAGCCTGTCCCGTGATGTTTCCCGTATCTCGATCATTTTCGGGACTGCTAACGGCCGCTCGTCTCGCGATGATGCTGGCTGCACGACCCCCGCTCAGAACATGAATGAATGTCTGAAGTCGGGAAATCACGAAGATGGCGCGAATGACCGGATGTGGGTCGGCTCAGACCTCAGTGCGTTCGGCCAGTTCCAAAGCGTCTTCAACGTCAACGCCCAAGTAGCGCACCGTGCTGTCGATCTTGGCATGGCCGAGGAGAATCTGAACGGCGCGAAGATTGCCGGTCGCCTTGTAGATGATCGATGCTTTCGTGCGCCGAAGCGAGTGTGTGCCATAATCTTGAGCTGGAAGGCCGATGCCGACCATCCATTCGTGTACGAGGCGGGCATATTGCCGGGTGCTCATATGGGCCATATAGTCGTTTCGGCTCGGAAAGACGAAGTCGTTCAGTGTCCCGCCACGACGCTCCAGCCATGCCCGCATCGTCTTGCGTGCCGTGCCCATCAGTTCGAACTGGACTGGCCGTCTGGTCTTCTGCTGAACCACGATGGCTCGGTCACGGACGCGCCCGCCAGAAACTACATCTCCGATCCGCACCCTGACCACGTCGCAGCCGCGCAGCTTGCTGTCGATGGCGAAGTCGAACAACGCGCGGTCGCGCAGTCGTTTATGCTGGTCGAGCCAGAAGCGAATAGCCCATACCTGTTGCTGTTTCAGAGCGCGCTTCGCACCGATCAGCCGGCCCTCATTCCAAGGCCGAAGTTCGTGAAAGGCAGGGTCCATCGACGAATGACCCATTGATCATCTCCATCGGGCCAAATTGCCAAAGGAGCTTACGCAGGCGGGGTAAACCGATCGTTCGGAAACGTGGTTGATTGGCCGGTGGTCATGCTGAACGAGCGGTCGGTTTCAGGCACCGCCTAGGAATTCTATGAACGACCGGGATTGGGGTAGGCCGTTTAAGTGCCCGGCGAGGCATGCACCTGTCGGAGAAGGGCGCTCGACGTGACATCATGCATATATGTCGGCGACATAGCGTACGCCCTCCCGCTCGATCCGCTCCGCCCAGGCCAGCGCTTCGGCGTGACTGGCATTGGTTTCCGCCTCGTAGATACGAATGAAGACTTCGCGCACGGCCGGTGCCATGTGCTCGCCATCGCCGCAGAGGAGGATTCGTGCCCCCGCGCGGAACAGGGCGGCGATCTCCTCGCGATCTCGCCAGATGGCATCCTGGACGTGAACGATGCCACCCTGACCCGTCGCGGAAAAGGCCATCCGCAGGTTAACGACTTCCGTATCCTGCCAACCCTCTAGTTCCTCGCGATACAGAAAATCGCCATCGGGATTGCGCACGCCGAAGAAGAGCAGGGCCGGACCGAGCGGCTCGCCACCGGCCTTTCGCAGGGCTCGTTCCTGAAGAAAACCGCGAAACGGTGCGATGCCGCTGCCGGCGCAGACCATGATCACTGGCGTCACCAGATCGGCAGGCAGATGAAATCCCGCCTGACTGGGTCGCACTGCCACGCCGAGCGTCGTGCCTTCCTTCAGCCGGGCGAGGAAGGTCGAGGCGACGCCTTGGTGCAACCGATCGGCGCCCAGTGCCGGCGCCTCCAGCACCGATACCGTGAGCGCACACCGATTTGGATCAACAAGCGGTGACGAGGCGATCGAATATTGGCGGGCGCGCATCGGAGGAAGGGCAGCGATGAACGTGCCAAGCGCCATGTCGGCCGATGCGAAGCGCTCCAGCAGGTCGAGCAGCGTCACCCGCCGTGCCAATATCTCCGCGGCATAGACCTCCTCCTGTGCCAGCCGCTCGGCCTCCTTGCGCTCCGGCGGGCAGGCTATGGTCGCGGCGAGCGCAGAAATCTGCCCCCGCGTCGCGGGCTGCTGCAACTCCAGATAGTCGCCGAACAGCATCTCGGCCATGACGGGCCGGTCAACGGGCAGGGCAGAGGGCACACCAGGCGCGCCGTGGACGATCACCTCCGTGTCCGGCTCCAGGCCAAAGCGGGCAAGGGCGCGGCGCACCGTTTCGGGCGGATTGCTAGGCAACACCGCCAGATAGTCACCGGCGCGATAGGTCATGCCGTTGGGCAGGGCGATCTCGATATGCCGTTTCGAGCGCGCACCGGGGCGGTGCATGTCGACCAGCTCGCGATTGAGGAGGACGGTGCCGCGTTGCATCTCGTCGAGCTTGAGCACGCGTTCGCGGGTCCCGCGCCGCACCTCCACATCGATCCGGGGCTGCGCCTGGACAGCCGGTTTGCGTCCCTCCGATGCCGCGAGCGACGGCCAGAGACCAGCATACCAATTCTCGAAAGCGCCGAACAGGTCGCCGGCGGCATCGCCTTCGCCGCGCGAATGGAAGGCTTGCGCGCCGGCCTTGGCCAGTGCGGCCTCGACGCGCCTGGGGATCGCCTGCCAGGTGCGGGCCCATTGCCGATTGCCGCACCCGAACACCGCGTAACGTCGTCCGTCCAGCGCATGGTCGGGCAGGCCCTCGACCCATGTGACGAAGCGCGTCGCATTGTCGGGCGGGCGCCCTTCATAGGAGGCGGTGGCGACGATCAGGGGCACGCCCTCGGGCAGTCCGGAGGCGTAATCGTCGAGCGGCGCGACGGTCACGGCATAGCCCTGCGCGGCGGCATCGGCGCCGATCCGCTGGGCGAAGGCTTCGCTGGTGCCGGTGTTGCTGCCGTAAAGGACGAGAAGGGGCCCATTGTCGCCCGAGCTCGGTTCTGTCGGCACGGTCAGCGGACGTGTCAGGGCGTCTTGCGCCGTGCTGCGCGGCGGTGCCGTCGCTCCGTCCCGGCGACGCGCATGGATATGGAGGTTGGCGGGCTTCAGGGTCAGCGTCTCGCTCACCACGAGCTTATAGTCGCGGTCGGCCAGGCTGATGTCGAAGCGCTGGAGCGTCAGCGCCATGACCAAGATCGCCTCCTGCATGGCAAAGCCGCGCCCGATGCAAGCACGCTGGCCATTCCCGAACGGCTTCCAGGCATGGGGCGGCAGCTTGGCGGCGGCCTCGGGCGCGAACCGCTCGGGGCGGAACGCTTCCGGCTCGTCCCAGACGGTCGGGTCGCGGTGAAGGACAGGCGTCAGGATGAGCAGCGTGTCATCCGGGCTGACAGCATAGCGGCCGCCGATCTTCGTCGCCTCGCGTGGATGGACGCCGAAGGCCGGCGCGGTGGGCCAGAGCCGCAGCGTCTCCTGCAGGACCTGCTCGACATAGGTCAGCCGTCCGATATCGTCGATTGTCGGCACATGGCCGCCGAGCACGTCGTCGACATGCGCCTGCGCCTTGGCGAGCGCTTCCGGATGGGTGAGCAGCAGCCAGGTGGCGAAGCTGAGCAATCCGCTGGTCGTCTCATGCCCGGCCACCAGGAAGGTGATCATCTGATAGCCGATATTTTCGCGGCTCAGCATCTCGCCCGTCTCGGGATCGCGCGCCGTCAGCATCCGGTCCAGCAGGTCGCCACGTTCGCCCAGGTGCGGGTCGCCATGGCGCTCCGCGATCAACCGGTTGGACACGTCGCGCAGGATCCTGATATCGGCGTCGAACCGGCGATTGCGCAGCAGCATCAGCTTGCCCGCGCCCGGCGGCAGCCGTGACCGTCGCCCCGATTCCTCAAGTGCGCCCACCATCGCCGCAACGAAGGGGTGCATCGCGTCCTGATAGAAGCTGTTGAAACGATAATCGAAAGCGCACAACGCGATCGTGTCGAGTGTCAGCCGGGTCATATTGTCGGCCACGTCGATGGTGGCGCCCTCGCCGAACCGCTCCCACCGCACCATCATCTGTTCCGCGATATCGTACATGCGGTCGAACATCGATCGCAGCCCGAGCGGACCGAAAGCGGGCATCAGCAGGCGGTGTGCCTTGCCCCAGTTCGGCTCCTCGTCATGCGCAGTGAACAGGCCGTCTCCGCCGACATAGCGTGCCTCCTGCAAGGGGCGGTGCAGCGCCTTCTTGAAGCGTGTCTCGTCGCACAACTCCTCGGTCAGGGCCTGGCTGCCGACGATCACCAGACCGCGTCCGAACATCTCGATGCGGAACAGCGGGCCATGCTCACGCGCCAGCCGCATCAGGCTCTGCACCGGCGCCTTGGGATCGAGCACGGCGATGTTGCCGATCAGGGGATAGCCTTTGGGTTGCGGAATGGTGGCCATCGTTCAGTGCCTCCAGATGATGATGGCGGCATCGGTGATCGACCCAGCGTTCGGACGATCGTGTCGACGACCCATCGGTTTGCTCCTCATCCGCTATGTAGGAGCCCCCGCAAGATTTGGAAACCCATCGGTTTCCAAGGTGCTCTTTTTGTCGAAATAGGCGTATCGGACGAGAATGAATGAAGCGCCTCTGACCGACCGTCTGCCGCCCCGCCTCTTGGAAAGCGCACGCGCGGAATTTGGCCGTCACGGTTTTGCCAAGGCCAATGTCGGGCGGATTGCGGCGGCCGCGATGATGTCGAAAAAGACGATCTATCGCCATGTGGCCTCGAAGGAGGCGTTGCTGTTCGCAGTGATCCGCTCTGTCGTTGGCGAACTGGCCGCGACGGCCGGACCGCCCAACCCCGATGCGCCGCCCCGGGAATGGCTGACTGGCTATCTGACGGCGTTCTGCCATCTCGCCTTCTCCGACGAAGGCATAACCTCCTACCGCCTCGTCATGAGCGAGGGCGCGCAGTTCCCCGATGTTGCTCGTATCTATATCGAGACAATCAAGACCTATGGGATCAGGCCGCTCGCCAATCAACTTGCCGCCTATGCGTCGGCAGGACGGATGACCATTGACGACCCGGACGGCACCGCGATGATGCTGGTTTCGATGGTCGTGGCCGATATCTTGCGCGACGCCGCGCTTGGCTTGTCAGATCCACCGAATGATACCGGATTGCAGCGTGTTATTGAGCGTGCCGTCATACTTTTTCTTGGCGGTGTTCTCTTAGAGGCTTGATGACCTACACCACGCCCTGTTCAGGATCATATACAGCGTTCTCGAAAGGATCTGACTGGTTGCCCTTCTTGCTGGCTCTGGGAAATGGTCGGTGGAAGATCAGTCCGAACTTGTGCTACTCAAGCATGATAGCAGACGCAATACAGCCTCTGTGAACGTCAACCGACCCATATACTCCGTCCACTAACGCCTACGATGCACGTGAACGAGCGTCTGGAATTGGGAAGCGGATAAGGCCTCCTGAATGTCCGGTAGTGGGCCATCGCCGTGGAAGGGCGGGGTGGCCGCGCTAGCTGAAAACAGACGCCCAGGGATTTGGCGTGAGCGGACGTTTAACGCCGTGCCCTCAGCCTCTTGCCTAACAAAAAAAGGGGCGGCGCAAGCCGACCCGAAGGCATTAGGAGAGGATGCCTGAAAGGCGTTATCATGCTGCAACTGCGAACAGCATTGTGCAAGCGCAAAGTGCGCCGAGGCGGAGGTTTTTTATTCCGATGCCGCAGCCTCCGCTTTCCCCAAAGGCGAATGGCTAGCTCGACCTATCTTCGGCGCTCTGTGGCTGCGCCAAGCGTTCGCTGCCATGAAATATTTACATGAACGAATGTCGGAAGTCGGGAAGCGGGTAGGGGGCGCTTGACGACCGCGATTGGGTCCGTGGAGACGCGATAGCTCCCGCCCAGGTTAAGATCACGCGCTGCTCACGAAAATTCTTCAGCGTTAGCCGCTGACCGGGGTTTGAAGGTCACAGCCTGGCAGCGTCCATTTTCGGCGCTTCGTACTCCCCGTCTTCCCCCGGAAAACGCAAGAGCTCGTCAAATCGACTATCCGCCTTTGCCAGGGACCAGACGACGCTTTGTCCGGCTGGTAGAACGTCGGGTTCCATCTCGAAAATCGGCGAAACAAATGCCGTCTGCGCATCGATCAGCCGCCACCCGCGCTTTTTGAACATCGACAGCATGTCGTCGAGGAAAAGTCCGGTGGTCAGTCGATGGTGAAGCAGGATCGTATGGTCGATCGAGTGGCCGAACAGCGCCTGCGCCAGACCGTCGTAGAAGGTCGCGCGGTCCCATATGTGATCGAGGTAGAAGCGCCTGTACGGGGCGAGCGATGTCGACGGCTCGGTTTTCAATCGTGCCTTTAGTCGGTTGTCGATAAACCAGTCCGACGTGTCGATTGTCACATGCGCATTCGCATAGCCACGCTGCTTCAGCAGCGCGCGCATCGCGTCGCGCCCTTCCGCTGTCCGGCCCTCTGCCAGATAGGGGAATCGAAATAGCTTGCGGAAGCCGGGATAGCCCGACAGCAATGGCTCGCATTTTACGATGTCCGCCATCAGGCCGCTCGGATCAGTGCCGCTGAAGTACCGATGAGAGAAGCTGTGGTTGCCGAGGAGGTGGCCGTCCTTCGACCAGGCGGACAGGATACGCGGGCTGAGCGCAGCATTCACATACTTTCCGGCGATGAAACCGCCGGCCTTGATCTTGTGACGCTTCAGAGCGGCACGGATGATTGTATCGCGCGCTTCACCGGTCATCAGAGCGGTGTCGGACAAGTCGAAATCGTCGATCGTGATCGCAATGCCGGGCCGGCGGTTACCCCGGGCCACGCCAAATGCCGGACCTGCTGCGGCAAGGCCAATAGAGGCAAGCCCCCCGAGCAGCGATCGGCGATTGGGATGCAAGGTCATGTCGTGTTCGATATCGCTACTACAGCCACTCAACCTTCAACATACCAAAGAGACGAACCGGATGGTTCCCTTCCGAAAACCGCTTGGCCCTATCGCTGCCCGGTCGATCCCGATCGCAGGCGATCGATCGTCTGCCGCTCGAACGCCTGCGGGTCTTGGGCGGCAATCCGCATCGCATTCTCGTCCAGCGCCAAAGCGACCTTGCCATCGGCGAGCATGAGACCGGTATCGCATGCCGAGGCGAGCGTACCGAGATCGTGAAGGGCGGTGATGAGCGTCAGGCCGTCATCGACCATTGCGCGGAGAACCTCCCGCAGGTCGAAGATTGCGACGGGATCGAGCCAGTTGAACGGCTCGTCGAGGATCACGAGGGGGTGACCGCCTGCGAACGCCGCAGCGATGGCGATCCGCTGCCGCATACCGGCCGAGCAGTCGCCGATCCAGCGGTCGAGCAGCGGAGCCAGGCCCAGCGTCTCATGCAGCTTGCCCAGACGGAGACGGACGTTGTCCATGCTCCCGCCGACAAGTTCGAGAACGTCGCGGCCATGTATCGCATCAGGCAGCTTGTCGGCCGGAGAGGAGAAACCGAAGCGGTGCGCTCGAGCGGCACGATCGTCCGCCAGTTCCCCGCCACCGATCCGGCATGAACCGCCGGCGAAGGGCAGCCGACCCGCCAGCGCCCGGAGGAGGCTGGTCTTCCCCGATCCGTTCGCGCCGATGAGGCCGAACCACGCTCCGGTCGTGACGGTCAGATCGACATCCTGCACGACGCGCTGTCGGCCGCGATCGACGGCTACGCCTGTCAGCTCGACGGCGAGGTTCATGCCAGTAGCCACGTCTTGGCCTGCCCCCGGCGGTGTAGCTGCCAGAGCATGACGGGCGCGATGATGGGCAAGGCCACGGGCATCGCGTAGGCGGCCAGCATAAGCAATCCTGCGAAAATGGAGACGAGGACATCGGCGAACCGCTTGCCGTGCAGCCGGTAGGCGAAGATGCGCAGCGTCATCAGAAGCACGATGGCCGTGCCGGTCGCAAAGACGACACAGCCCGCCACCGGGCCGGACCAGACCCAGCATCCCGGCACGGCGATGACCAGAAATGCCATCATGCTCTTGGCGTGGTGAAGGAGGATGCGCCGCGATCCGAGTCCGGCGATCGTCATGAAGCGGACGACGGCGTCATCAACGGGAGTCAGCGCCAGCGCGGACAGCAATGTGCCGACGCCGATCACCGCCATCAGCGCGTTGATGCCCAGCGGGCGTGCGGGCAACAACAGGAGGAGCAGAACGATCGCAGCCAGCATTCCGGCGATCGGTCGGCGCAACCATGCACGAAGCGTCCAGCCTAGTCGCGCCGTGCCGGCGATCCGCCGCGGCAGCCTGACGCCGCCCGTCAGCCCGGCGACCAGTGCGCCAACAAGATAGGCCGGCACGCTGGCGACGAGGAGGGACGAACGGGTAATCAGGACGAGGACGACCAGTAGTCCCAGCCCGATGCCAAGCCAGGCTGCCATGTAACGCTTGCGTGTGGGCGGGTGCAGGGCATCGGCTGCGAGCAGTCCATCGAACGCCTGGAAGGCGAGGCGCGCGCCGACAAGGCGCCCCGCGCCGATACCCGACGACAGTCCCATAACGACAGCCGCCCATGCCGCAATCCGCCAAGGACGATCGGCAAACCATGCATGGACGGCCGCCAACGCCGCCAGCAGCATGAGCGCGGCAATCGCGCGGTCGTGCCAACCTCCGAACGTCGCACGGATCGTATTCGTCAGGATCAGCCGATCCTGCCGAAATAGGCGACCCGCTTTCACGCGTGCTGGCGAAGTAAGCGGTGATGCTCGGACCATATCGGCATTCTGTAAAGCGAGACAATCAGGCGAACCGGGGGCTTAGAGGATACCGAGATTCTGCAGCCACTGCTTGACCTGTCCAGGCCATTCGCGGGAGATCGGATCGGCTGTTGGCCGCATGCCGAACGCATGGCCGCCTTTGGAATAGATGCGCATGTCGACCGGCACACCTGCATCGCTAAGCGCCAGCGCATAGGCCAACGGCTGCCGAACCTTGTCCGTTGGATCGTTCATGGCGTGAAGGATCAGCGTCGGCGGTGCATTGGGGCTGATGGTGACCCACGGTTTGAGTTCGAGACTATTCCTGCCCTTGCTGTCGTCCAACATACGGGCCGTATAGGCTACGATCGAAAAATTGGGCCGCGGTGATTGACGGTCTGCCGCGTCCGCGAGTGGATATGTCCGCTCTTCGGTATTGCTCATCGCTGCGGCCAGATAGGCGCCGGCTGAAAATCCGATCACGCCGATCTTGTTCGGGCCGATCCCGTAGGACGAAGCCTGCTGGCGAAGCAGCCCCATGGCACGCTGGGCATCCTCCAGACCCAGAATTACCTTCGGGCGCACTTGCTTGTCGTTTTCTCTCGGCCATACTTGCGGCACGCGGTACTTCAGCACGGCGCAGGTCATTCCCTGCTGCACCGCCCAATCACAGATTTCCGTTCCCTCGAGGTCGAGCGCAAGCACTTCAAAGCCGCCCCCGGGAAGCACGAGCAAGGCAGCACTGCTATTGTGCCCCTTAGGCCGGAAGATCGTCATCGTCGGGCGGGTGACGTAACTCGCCCAATTCCATGTCCGCCCGCCCACGAGGCCAGTGCCGTTGCCAAGTCCCTCCGGACGATCACCGGAATCGGGCTTGGCGAGCGGCGTAGTTGCGGGCCACAGCGGAATCTGAACACCGCGCTCGGGTGGCTGCCAGACGCCCGGGCGTTCGTTTCTCGGCAGAACCTGCCGCGCCGGCGCATCGTTGGACTTGGTTGCCTGGCCATAGGCTGTTCCACCGAGGCCAAGTGCGATCGACGACACGACAAGCAAGAGGCGCGACAAATGACTGTCTCCAAATTCAAGGATGTCACCCGCTGACGGAGTCAGGCGGGATCCGATGATGAAGGTTAGTCTCGTTTAGACGGAACGGACAATCTCGTCCGTCCTCTCTTCAGAAATAAAGTTACCCCGTCCTTGCCTGCGCTACCCTGCTATCCGGCATGTCTCCTCCGCTGCAGCTCAAGTGACTGTATGGTTTGGTGCGCAGGCTATCCAGGGTCGTACTGATCCCTGATGCCGTCGGGGTGTGCGCTGAAGTTGATGACGCAAAGGGGACTGATCTGCATCCCCCTATAGGTGACAATCAGCGCCAAGCGTTGCTGTTATTATCCGCTACCGCGAGATGAACGAATGGCAGAAAGCGGGAAGCGGTTTGACGGCCTCTAATGACCGGTACTGGGTCAATCCTCGCCGGGGCGACGACGAAGTGAGGCACCGCTGACGTTACAATCGCATGGTGCTATGGCGTCCTAGATGTCCACTTACAGGTTTTCGAATGCCGAGCGCTATGCCGTGTTCACGGTCCATGCCGAGCGGTGCTGGCTCTGCGGGGAGCCAGTCGGGCTATTGGACATGGAGGTCGATCACGTGGTCCCCGAGTCGCTGGCGGGCACGCCGGAACTGGCGGAGGCTCTGAAACTACTCGGTCTACCAGCGAGCTTCGACCTTAACCAATTTGGAAATTGGATGCCGGCTCACCGTCGGTGCAATCGGTTCAAGTCAGACACGGTTTTCCAGCCCAGTCCGCTGATCCAGATGGTGCTCCAGAAGGCGGTCGGAAAGGCGGCCCGTGCGGAGAAACTGCACGACGGCTATGTAACGAATCGCAAGATCAGTATGGCAATCAACGAGCTCCTCGCTGCGCACGAGGCTGGCAGCATCGACGAGGGTCACCGTCGCAAAATGGCTCCGCTGGTCGAGGCGATCGCGCGGGACCACGAGGGGAGCCGGGAGGTGGAGCGGCGCGGCGAGCCGCTGTTCCTCGCCGGGTGGCTTGAGGTGGTCGCGGAGACGGACCACATGCTGACCCTGCGCGGTCCTGGCGGGCTGGTAGGAGTTCGTCCCAAGGCGGATCGTCTTGATCCGAGCTGGAACTGTCCGAACTGCGGCGTCACCGGTTGGAACGGCGCGCGCTGCATCACGTGCGGCATGCTCGACGATGGAGACTAAGGCTTTGGCTCTCCGGGATAAAGGTGAACAAAAGGCAGAAGCCGGGACGGTGGCATAGCGCCTTGAACGACTGGTTTTGGGTCGAAATGGCTGTCGGGCTGGTGAGTTGCCGACCTCAGCCGCCATCGCGTTGGCGGCGGCTGAGATTGAGCCTCAGTTTTAGGAAATGGGAACGCCGCCCGTAACAGCGACGACGTTGCCAGACATGTAGCTACCCTCAGGTGAGGCGAGCAGCACATATGCGGGAGCAAGCTCCCCCGGTTGTCCGGCACGCCCCGTCGGCGTATCCTGGCCCAGCGTTTCCAGTTCCTCCGGCGATTTGGCGATCGGCTGAATGGGAGTCCAGATGGGGCCAGGCGCCACCGCATTCACGCGGATCCCGTCACTGGAAAGAAGGTTGGATAGTCCCACCGTGAGGCTCGATATGGCGCCCTTCGTGGCAGCGTACACGATCATGGTCTTGTTCGCGACCTTGGCCTGCTCGCTGGTCGTGTTGATGATCGCAGAGCCCGGCTTCATGTGCGGCGCGGCTGCCTTCGCGAGGCGGATCATGGCGAAGACGTTGGCAGCGAAGGCGCCTTGCATCTCATCGTCGTCGATGCTGTCCAACCCCTCGTTCATAGTCTGAGCCGCGGCATTGTTGACGAGCACGTCGACGCCTCCCAGCTCGGCGACCGTGCGTTCGACAATGCTCGCGCAATGATCCCGGTCACGAATGTCTCCCGGAAGCAAGAGACAACGCCGCCCGGCTTTCTCGACCCAGGTCCTGGTCTCCTCCGCATCCACCTGCTCATCGGGGAGGTAGGATATCGCGACATCTGCACCTTCGCGAGCATAGGCGATCGCCACGGCCCGTCCGATGCCTGAGTCACCGCCGGTGATCAGCGCGATTCTGTCCTTGAGCAATCCCTTGCCGGCATAGCTCTCCTCGCCGTGATCGGGCTTGGTCCGCATCTCTGTCGTAAGGCCGGGACGCGGCTGTTGCGGCTCGTCAGGAAAGCTTGTCGGATGGCTGATGCTCGGATCGTCGGTCATATCAATTCCTGCTCATGGAGTGATCAGGGAACGGTCGATGAGCGGTTACGTGCCGGGGCACGGCAGAGATGTTTATTTGCATGGGTCAAGGGAGCGATGATGAGCCAACGTCCGAACTGGGGTATCTAATAGGGCGCCCGAGTGACTGATTGTAGGGCAAGCTATTCACGCAATTACTATCTACATCACACCAACGCTCTTTGCTGAGTCGTGCGGTTTTTAGATAGGAGTGAGGCTATCGTTGCATGAATTGACCGGTTGCCATATCGATTGACGCGCTGGGCACATCGCCCGCTTAGCAAGGGGGTGGTGCGTGGCTTCCGATGAGGATCTTCTGGGCCAGGAATACTTTCATCTTCAAAAAGTCATAGAGGACTATGATACCAAGACACTTACGGTAAAGGCATGGAGCGTGACCTTCAGCGCCGCGGCCATCGGCTTCGCCTACGATAAGCACGAGCGCGTCATTCTATTGGTCGCCTTGGTATCCTCGCTCGCATTTTGGGTGATGGAAGCACTTCTTAAGGCGAACCAGCAAGCGTATTACCATCGTATCGGCGAGATCGAGATTCACTTTTCGGGAGGTGAGCGGCGAAAGCCTTTGCAGATCGGGGCGGCTTGGGAAGCCGCTTTCAGAGCAGCGGGTGGCTACGGTCGGATTTCATCGCTGATGCGGTGGCCCCACGTTTTCATGCCCCATTCGGCGATCGCATTGCTCGCTTTGGTGTTATTGCTCGTTATCCCGCCAGCGCCCCTCGAAGTTCCGCCGCGGCTAACAGCAGTTCCGGTTAGCATTGCCAAACCGGCGTCCCCTCCTCCGCCAATCGATCGCGTTGGTCGCGTTAGCGCTCTGCCTGAACGAGCACCGCCGCACTAAGACGCGTGCAACTTAGGGTCAGGAGGGGGGATCATTAATGGCAGACAATCATGCACCAAAAACAGTTCACGCGGAAATGAACGAATGTCTGCAGTCGGGAAGCGGGGAAGGGCATGCGAATGACCAATTCTGGGTCGTCTTGCCTGTTGCGGCGACGAACGCCAGCGGAGCGCCTCATTCGGCGCAGTTGCCGCAACGAAGGGTTGCCAGCTTTGACCAAAATCAGAGGGCGATCTCCGCCGAAGGGGCAGCGTGCAGCCGTTCGATGTCCTGGCGCGGCGGTGCGCCGAACAGGCGGCGATATTCGCGGCTGAACTGCGACGGGCTTTCATAGCCGACCGCGAAGCCCGCCGTGCCCGCCGTAGCGCCGCCGACCAGCATCAGCCGGCGCGCTTCCTGCAGGCGCAACTGCTTTTGATATTCGAGCGGGGTCATGCGCGTGATCGCCTTGAAATGCGCATGGAGCGAGGAGGGGCTCATGCCCGCCTCGGCGGCGACCTCGTCGATGCGGATCGGCGCGTCGAACCGCCGACGGATAGCGGCGATAGCGCGGCTGATCTGGTTGAGGTGACTACCTGCTGTCACGAGGTGGCGAAGCATCGGTCCGTGCGGCCCGGTGAGCAGGCGGTAGAGGATCTCGCGCTCGATCAGTGGCGCCAGGACGCGGATCGTGTCCGGTCGGTCGAGCAGTCCGACCAGCCGGCATGCGGCATCGATCAAATCGGGGTCGCTAGGATAGACGGCCAGTACCGGCAGGTCGGTATAGGGCACAGTTCCCCCCTCCGCGACCATCAGATCGGACAGCATCGCGGGATCGAGGTCGATCTTGCAGCAGAGATAAGGGCGATCGGGGCTGGCATCGATCACGTGACCGACCAGAGGCAGGTCGATGGAGACCAAGAGATGATGCGCGGCGTCGTAGACGACGCTGTGGTCGCCGATCGAGACGCGCTTCGATCCCTGGGCTATCAGGCAAAGCGATGCCTCATAGACGGCCGGGGTCGGGGTACTCGGTCGATCGGCGCGGATCAGTGACACGCTCGGCATGGCGGTAGTGCAAATGCCTGATCCGGCGACATGACGATCGATGACGGCAGCAAGTTCGGTGATCCGGTCCATGCCGACCGTCATCCGTCAGCCCGTCGACATGCGCAAGCGGGCAGAGCGGGTTCTGGAGGATCGTGCAAAGCGTTTGGACGATCGCTCTACCGCTGGTCGACGCTGCGGCACCATCTTGCTGGCCGTCACTTCAAGGCAAGGAAAGCATCATGACAGCCAGCATCGACAAGGTCGTCCTCATCACCGGGGCTTCGAGCGGGATCGGCGAGGCGACGGCGCGCGAACTGACGGCAACCGGCGCGTGCCTCTTCATCGGCGCGCGGCGCGGGGAACGGTTGCAGGCACTGGCCGAGGAACTGGGCGAGACCGTCGCGTGGCGCACGCTCGACGTGACGGACGGCGCCGACTTCGACGCCTTCGTGGAGGCTGCCGAAGCGCGGTTCGGGCGCGTCGACGTGCTGGTCAACAATGCCGGCGTGATGCCGCTGTCGCCGCTCGCCGCGCTGAAGCGGGACGAGTGGAAACGGATGGTCGACGTCAATATCCACGGCGTCCTCAACGGCATCGCCGCCGTGTTGCCCCGGTTCGTGGCGCAGAAGGGCGGCCATATCGTCAACGTCGCCTCGGTCGCCGCGCACATGGTGATGCCCACCGCCGCAGTCTATTGCGGCACCAAACATGCAGTGCGCGCCATCACCGAGGGGTTGCGGCAGGAGCATGACGAGATCCGGTCGACCCTCATCTCGCCGGGCGTGGTCGCCACGGAACTGGGCCACGACATCACCGATCCCGACATCGCAACGGCTCTGACGGGATGGCGAAAGAAAGCGCTGACCCCGGATGCGATCGCGCGGGCGGTCCGTTATGCACTGGAGCAGCCCGAGGGTGTCGACATCAACGAGGTGATCGTTCGCCCGACCGCAGCGGACATGTAACGGCGTCGGCGTGCCGGCTTTTGCGGCCGGCACGCCCGTGGTATTCCTCAGGCCGTCGCACCGCCATCGATGTTGAGCGTGGTGCCGGTGATGTAGCTCGCATCGGGGCCAGCGAGGAACGCGACCGCGCCCGCGATCTCCTCGACCTTGCCATAGCGGCCGAGCGGGATCGCGTGCAGCACCTGTCCCGCAAATTCGCTGTCGGCCGGGTTCATGTCGGTGTCGATCGGCCCCGGCTGGACGGTGTTGACCAGGATGTTACGCGGCGCGAGGTCCTTGGCCCAGCCGCGCGCCAGTGCCGCCACCGCCGCCTTGGTCGCGCTGTAGACTGTGGTCGCGGGGAAGGCCATCTCGCCCGAGATGCTACCGATCAGGATGATGCGGCCGCCGTCGCGGAGATGCGGCAGGGCGGCGCGGGTGCCGACGTGGAGGCCCTTCACGTTGACGGCGAACTGGCGGTCGTAGGTGTCGTCGGTATCCTCGGTGACGGTGGAGAATTCGGCTACGCCGGCGTTGTGAACCAGAATGTCGATCCCGCCCAAAGCGGCGGCGGCCTGTTCGACGCCCGCGCGCTGCGAGGCTGGATCGGCGGCATCGGCCTGGAAGGCGAAGGCCGTGCCGCCGGCGCTCTCGATCGCCGCCACGGTCGCGTCGGCCGCGGCCTTGTTGCCGGCATAGGTGATCGCGACGGTCGCGCCATCGGCTGCGAGACGCTTGGCGATGGCCGAGCCGATGCCACGCGATCCGCCGGTGATGAGCGCGGTCTTGCCCTGAACTGACATGTGCATTCTCCAAAAATTGAGCCCGCGATCACGGCGTCGTGTGCTGTCGGCAGGCGGGAAATGGGGTGACGCTTCAACAGTTCAATAATCCCGAACTATTAAATTTAACGTAGCGCCCTATATCTGTCGCATGCCCCGCTTCACCCATCCCCGGCTGGAGGACGTGCCGCTCGATCTGGCGCTCCACGCGCTGGCCGATCCCAATCGGCTGGGCATGGTGGCGCGGCTCGCCGCGACCGAACGGCTGAGTTGCACCGACGCCGCGCCGTGCGAGTCCATTCCGAAGAGCACGCTGTCCAACCATTTGAAGCTGTTGCGTGCGGCCGGACTGAGCGAGACTACGCAGATCGGGCGCGAGATGATCAACACGCTGCGCCGGGATGCATTCGACCGGCGCTTTCCCGGCCTGCTCGACGCGGTGCTCGCCAATCGGACGGCCTGATTACCTGCCGATCGCTTCGAGTTCGGCCACCGCATCGTTGGGCAGCGTCAGCGAGGCTGCGGCAAGGTTTTCGTGGAGGTGCGCGACCGACGAGGTGCCGGGGATCAACAGGGTGTTGGGCGAGCGCTGGAGCAGCCAGGCCAGCGCCACCTGCATCGGTGTCGCCTCCAGCCGTGCCGCCACGTCGGACAGCGCCGCGGACTGGAGCGGGCTGAACCCGCCGAGCGGGAAGAAGGGGACATAGGCGATGCCCTCCGCCGCCAGCGTGTCGATGAAGGTGTCGTCGTCGCGGTGCGCGAGGTTGTACTGGTTCTGGACGCAGACGATCTCGGCGATGCCGCGCGCTTCGCCCAACTGCGTCGGCGTCACGTTGCTGAGACCGATATGGCGCACCAGCCCTTGGCGCTGCAGGTCCGCCACCGCCTTGAGCGGCGCCGCGAGCGATCCCTCGGCCGGGCCGTGGACGTCGAACATCAGGCGCAGGTTGACGACGTCGAGCGTCTCCAGCCCAAGGTTCGTCAGATTGTCCTCGACGGCGCGGGTCAGTTCGTCCGGTTCGAACGCGGGCAGCCATGAGGCGTCGTCGCCGCGCCGCGCACCGATCTTGGTCACGATCAGCAGGTCGTTGGGGTAGGGGGATAGCGCCTCACGGATCACCCGGTTGGTGACGTGCGGGCCGTAAAAGTCGCTGGTGTCGATGTGGTTCACGCCTGCCTCGACGGCGGCACGGAGAACGGCAAGCGCCGCATCATGGTCCCGCGGCGGCCCGAACACGCCAGAGCCAGCAAGTTGCATCGCGCCGTAGCCGAGCCGCTTCACGGCGCGTCCGGCGAAGGAATAGGTGCCCGCTTGATCGATCATCATTGTCTTATCTCCTGTGCTGGGAGCGAGATACGGCTTGCGGATCATCGCGATAAGCCGGAGTGATCCGCACGGGCTGTACGGAATTCCGAACAATGAAAGCGCACCTTGCCGATCTAAACGCGTTCTTGGCGGTCGCGAAGGCGCGGGGGTTTCGCGATGCTGCGCGTACCGTCGGATCGAGCGCGTCTACGCTCAGTGAAGCGGTGCGGCGGCTGGAAACGCAATTGGGCGTTCGGCTGCTCCATCGCACCACCCGCAGCGTGGTGCCGACCGAGGCGGGGACGCGATTGATCGAGCGGCTGGCACCAGCGCTGGGCGCGGTGGAGGCGGCGCTCGACGTCGTGAACCTGTTCCGCGACGGCCCAGCGGGCACGCTCAAGCTCAACGTACCGGTCAGCGCGGCACGGCTGGTGCTGCCGGCGATCCTGCCCGGCTTCCTCGCCGCCTATCCCGACATTCAGGTCGAGATCGTCGCCGAGGATATCCTCGTCGATATGGTGGCGTCGGGCTGCGACGCGGGCATCCGCTACGACGAACGGCTGGAGCAGGACATGGTCGCGGTGCCGATCGGTCCGCGGGTGCAGCGTTTCGCGACCGCCGCGGCGCCGGCCTATCTCGAGGCGCGTGGCCGGCCGGCGCACCCGCGCGATCTGCTCGACCATGCCTGCCTGCGCGGCCGCTTCACCAGCGGTGTGCTGACCAGCCCCTGGGAGTTCGAGCGCGACGGCGAGATCGTGCGGATCGAGCCGCAGGGCCCGCTGATCGCCAGCGTCGCCGGCGCGGTGGATCTGCTGGTCGACGTGGCGGTGGCGGGCAGCGGGATTATCCACCTGTTCGAGGATTGGCTCGCACCGGCGCTGGCGAGCGGCGCGCTCGAATCGGTGCTGCCCGACTGGTGGCAATCCTTCTCCGGCCCGTTCCTCTATTATTCGGGCCGCCGCCTCGTGCCGCCGCCGCTGCGCGCGTTCGTCGATTACATTCGCGGCTAAAGCATCGCGAGCGGTTCTGGACCGCGCGGGGGCGGAAAGAGCGTGTCGAAGCGGCGCAACTCGGCTTCGGACAGCGTGATGTCCAATGCGGCGCGATTGTCCCGCACATGGGCGATCGATCCGGCCTTGGGGATGGGCAAGACACCATCCCGTGCCAGCAGCCAAGCCAAGGCGAGCTGCGCGGGAGTGATGTCGCGCTCCTTGGCCATGCCGGCAAGGTCGGGATGCGCCACCAAGCGACCCTGCTCGACCGGGCTATAGGCCATGACCGGCATGCGATGCTGCGCCAGCCACGGGATCAGGTCATATTCGGGACCACGCCGGGTCAGGTTGTAGAGGATTTGGTCGGTCTGGCACCCTTCGCCGCCGCTCGCGACAAGTTCCTCCATGTCTTCGGTGTCGAGGTTGCTGACGCCCCAGCGCAGGATCTTGCCGGACGCGACCAGTCGCTTCATTGCCTCGACCGTTTCGGTCAGCGGCACGCGCCCACGCCAATGCAGCAAGTACAGGTCGAGCCGGTCGGTCCCGAGCCGGTCCAGGCTCGCTTCGCAGGCGTCCTGGAGTCGGTCGCGTGAAGCATTCTGCGGGTAGGCCTTGCTAACAAGGAACACGTCGTCGCGCACGCCTGCGATTGCTTCGCCGACGAGGCGCTCGGACTCGCCATCGGCATACATCTCCGCGGTATCGATCAGGTTCAGGCCGAGCGATAGCCCCTCGCGAAGGGCGGCGATCTCGTCCGATCGGTGGGCAGGGTCTTCGGCCATCATCCAGGTGCCCTGGCCAAGCGCGGGGACGGTCGTACCGTCGGTAAAGCGGATCGTCTTCATGCGGTGATCAACGTTCGATACAGCGCATCGGCCCAAGTTCCGGTTCGTGACGCTGCGTGCAGCCGTTGCGGCGCAGCCAGTTCAGCCGACTGCGACTCCCTTCCAAAAGGCGATGCGTCCGCGGATGTTCTCCGCCTCGGGCTTGGGATCGGGGTAGTACCAGGCGGCGTCGGGATTGTCGGCGCCCGCAACGTGCAGGCTGTAATAATGCGCCGTTCCCTTCCACGGGCAAACCGTCGTCGTGCTGCTCGGTCGCAAGAGCGAGGTGTCTACGCTCTGCTCGGGGAAATAGTGGTTGCCCTCGACGATGACCGTATCATCGCTATCGGCGATCCGTACGCCGTTCCATTTTGCTTCCACCATCATGCGTCTCCTGACGCCGATGGACGTCGGTATTCGGTCCATGTCCGTCAAGATCATGCCCTGGGGACATTCACGGGGGCGGTGCCAAAGCCGACCGATCCTGTTAACGGACCGCTATGCTGAAAACCCGCATGAAGCGCATCGCCGCCAGGACGGAACACGAGCTTCAGCGCATCGCTGCCATCGAGGCGGCGGTGGCCGCGTTGGGCGATGAGGACCTGCTCGACTTCGCCGACATTTTCGCCGCGGGCGATCAGACGCCGCTGCGTGTCATGGCGGAGGATCAGATGCGTCGGCGCGGCGTCAGCTTGTGAGGAAAATGCCATCCCGCTTCCGGCGTCTCGATGGGGCGCTGGCGGACCTGCCGGTCGAAGAGCCGATGCTGCTCACCGAGCTCGACGGTTTCCTGACTGGGCTTATCGTCTGTCCCGAGCCGATCCCCGCGGATAAGTGGATGACGGTCATATGGGGCGTCGAGGTGGATGGCGTTCCGCCCTTCGACGATCCCCTCGACGTGCAATGGTTCGTCAAAGCGGTCGCGGCGCGCCGCGACGAGATCGCGCGTGACCTGTCCCGCGGGAAGTTGCAGCCGATCCTCGATGTCGACGAGCGGGATGGCGAGGTCCTGTGGGAATATTGGGTCGACGGTTTCTCCGACGCGATCGCGTTGCGACCGGACGCGTGGGACGCGGCGGCCGCCGACGCCGAATGGGCCGATCCATGGCACCGCCTGCTGGCACTGATCGCAATCGCACGCAACGAGAGCGATCTCGACAGAGTCGAGGTCAACGCGTTTCAAGATCGTGCGGTCGCCGAGCTGACGGACACCGTCCAGCGCCTCTACGCGGCCCGTGCGGGTGTCGGCGAGGCAATGCCGATCACCGTGGAGGTGCTTGTGACGGCAAAGACCGGGCGCAACGATCCATGCCGCTGCGCATCGGGAAAGAAGCATAAGCATTGTTGCGCTTGATCTGATCCGCCGACCCGGCGGGCGGACTCTTCTGATCCACGCCGCGCCAGATCGACCAAGCGCTGCCCGCCATGACAAGGACGGGCAACACGGTCAGACCGCTATGCGGTACGCCCGGTTATTTGGGGAAATGAATCCCGCAAAGCTTGTTGCCATCGGGGTCGCGAAAATAGGCGAGCTCGATCGTACCCATGGACGCGGTCTGACGCGGGCCGGGCGGAGCTTCGATAGAGGTGCCGCCATTGGCAATCGCCGTATCGTGAAGCTGCTTCACCTGCTCGGGCGAGTCGCATGAAAAGGCGACTGTGCTGCCATTCGCGACGGTCGCCGGTTCGTCGTTAATCGGCTGACTGACGATGAAGTTGGTCCCGTTGCCGTTATTGTAGATGAGCCGGGTATGGCCGCTGTCGGCGATATTCCGCGCCGGTTCGCCGACGCCGAGCGTGCCCAGTACCTCGTCGTAGAAACGCTTCGATCGTTCAATATCGTTCGATCCGACCATCGTGTGAAACAGCACGTCATTCTCTCCTGCTCAGAGTGTTTTCCACGGACATAAACCGCGTCCGGGTCGCGCGGTTGCTACGGGCGGTTATCCAGTTCGGGCACGCCGCTGCTGCGATCGGCATAGGCGGCGAGGAAGGTCGGGCGGCGCTGCCACCGCTGCCAGAACGCCTCGATATGTTCGTAGCGTTCGTCGAGCGGCATCGCGTTCACCTCGAACTTGGAAAAGGCGATCGCGGTCGCCAGCGTGATGTCCGCAAAGGTCGGCTCCGCACCGCCGAGCAGCCAGTCGCGGCCATCGGCCAGATGCCGGTCGACCAGCGCGGTATGCGCCAGCGCTTCCTTGCGGCAATGCTCGCCCCATGTCGGGTTCGAGGTCAGTTCAAGCTTGGGGCCAAGTCCCTGGTGCAGGACATGGAACGCGGTCGTGATGCGGTAGAGGATGTGCACCCAGATGCGGTTGTCCCACATGGCGTCGAGCCCTTGCTCCTCGGCCGTCTCGCCCATGATCTGGCGGCCCGGAAATGACTGGTCTAGATAGCGTACGACCGCGGCGGTTTCCGAGATGAAACTGCCGTCCGACAGTTCGAGCGTCGGGGTTTCACCCCATGGGTTCATCTTCAGATGCTTCCACTGCCGCTGCTCGCCGACCGGCGCCATATTGTAGACCTGCTCGTCGAGGCGGTCGGCAATGCCTTTCTCCTGCACGAAGATGCGCAGGCGCTGTGGATTGGGGAAGGCGGAGGGAGACGTGAACAGGCGGAGCTTCGTGGGCGGCGGGGATTGCGACATCATAACTTCACCTACCAAGTGATCGGTAGGCAGGCAAGTGCGCGCTTGCGTGCTGGGCGTCAAGGTCTATCTACCACTTGGTCGGGTTGGCGGGACGGGTGGAGCAATGGCGGTTTCAACATCCAGGGAAGCGGTGCTGGCCGCCGCACGGCGGACCGCGATGGCGCATGGCTATAACGGCCTCAACTTCCGTGACATCGCGGCTGAAGTCGGGATCAAGGCGCCCAGCATCCATCATCACTTCGCGACGAAGGCCGATCTCGGTGCGGCGGTGGCGCGGCGCTATTGGGAGGACACGGTGGCGCAACTGGCGGCGATCGAGGACGAAGCGCCCGAGCCGCTTGCCGCTCTGCGCCGCTATCCGGAGATTTTCCGGGCTTCGCTGTCGAACGACAACCGCATCTGCCTGTCGAGCTTCATGGCGGCCGAATATGACGATCTTCCCGAGCCTGTGAAAACCGAGGTTCAGTGCTTTGCCGACGTTAACGTCGCCTGGCTGGGTAAGCTGCTGATCGACGCCAAGGTTGTCGAACCGGCCGAAAGCGAAGTCCGGGCACGCGCCATCTATGCAGCGGTGGCGGGCGCGCAACTCTTCGCAAGGGGGCGATCGGACATCGCGCTCTTCGACACGATGATCGCCAGCTACCGCGCGGTGGGGCTGTTGCCGGCATAGGTGCCGGGACGAACCGCTAAACTTAAAACCGCGCTTCGGTCCGCGTGCCTCGCTGTTTCGGCCAGGAAGGACCAGCCATCGACGGACAAGCGTTCCTGCATGCACCACTGCGCCGACACGTCTCTTGCTAGCGCCCAATACCGTCCAAATCGCAATTGAAAATTGTGCCAATCCACTGTAGCAATGGGCTGTGCAGGCGGTACCTGCGCGCTGGTGGAATCAAGTACTTAGCTCGCAGATGCGTCGGGACGGGAATCCTGCCGCCCCAGCCATCTGCCTAAAATCCCAGCCAATTGTCTGCTAAGTATCTGAAGACGCTGGTTGATTATCAGGGTCGGCCGTTGGCACCTGCACAATTGTGCATCGGATTGTGCCAACGCGCTGGCCGGGAAGGCCGCGGTTTTTGACTGTCTTCAACATGTATATCGGCGCGGGCACATTTTCTTGCGACGCCGAATTCACCGTTTATTGGATAATGGCACCCTAGATGTCCGGCTGTCGCTGCGGACCACCGACCGGAAGGCAGCGCGCAACATGGGGGCGGCGCTCACGGGGGTGACGCCGAGGGTGCTGGAGATGCTCGACAGGCGGGCCAAGCAGAAGACCGATATCACCGAGCAGGAACTCCAGGCGATCGCCAAGGCGATGTACGAGGAGAGTCTGGCGGAGGTGTGCACCTGCAGCGATCGACGCCGTACGATGTCGAGAACCACTCGGCCGCCAATCTGGCGTTCGTCGATTATTTCGAGCGGCTGAGCGCGTTGGCGACAATATTACTCTGGTCGATACTGCCCGGTGCGATTGCCCGGTCGCTTCCCGCTAGCTGGCCTGTGCCTAATTGGATGGCAGCCAGGATCGTTGGATCGGAAATGGTAAATAATGGCGAAGACGTCAAAGTGGGGACCAACCCTGAAGCGCAGCCGAACGGCCACTAAGTAACCAAATCCTAAAATCCCCTGAATTGATAGAAATGCCGAAGGCGGGCATTCCATGAGGCATCTCGATCGAACCATGGTGGTTGCACGAACCCGCTGCGCGGGAGGGGCGTGCGGGGCATGGTTGAGGTGATACAACGGGCGTTGCGCGCCGGTTGAGCCCTGCGGGCGAGAGGCAGAGCATCGGGGTTCCACGAAAGGAGCCCTGCCATGACCATTATTGCCCCGGTTGTTGCCGTCAGCCCGCTACGCCAGCGTCTCATCGACGAGATGGATATGCGCCGTTTCGGTCACGAGACGCAGCGTAACTACATCCGCGATGTCGGCCGGTTCGCCACGTTCCTCGGGCGCCCGCCGGACACGGCAACGGCGGAGGATGTCCGGCGCTTCCAGATCGAGCAATGTGACCTGGGCGTGCCGGCACCGACCATGAACGCCATCGTGTCGGCGCTGCGGTTCTTCTTCACGCAGACGCTCGACCGGCCGGACCTGGCGCGCAAGCTGGTCCGCATGCGGCACGTGCGCAAGCTGCCGGTGGTGCTGAGCCAGGACGAGGTGGCGCGGCTGCTCGCGGCGACCACGTGCCTGAAGCATCAGGCGGCGTTGTCCGTCGCCTATGGCGCGGGGTTGCGCGCGTCCGAGATCGCCGCGCTCAAGGTCCGCGACATCGACAGCGAGCGCATGCTGCTCCGGGTCGAGCGCGGCAAGGGCGGACGGTACCGGAACGCCATGCTCCCGGCCGGGCTGCTGGCGTTGCTGCGGGAATGGTGGCGGGTCGGTCGGCGGGAGGGTGTGTTGCACGTCGATGGCTGGCTGTTCCCCGGCCAGCACTATCTCAAGCCAGTCAGCACCCGGCAGTTGCACCGTATCGTCGTCGAGGCGAGCGTGGCGGCGGGCATCGGCAAGCGGGTTGGGCCGCACACGCTGCGGCACTGCTTCGCCACGCATCTTCTCGAGGATGGTATCGACGTCCGCATCATCCAGACGCTGCTGGGGCACGCGAAGCTGGAGACCACCGCCTATTACACGCAGGTCGCCACCCGGGTGTTGCGCAACGTCACCAGCCCATTCGACCGGCTGGCGGCAACCGCCAGAGAAGCAAGGGCGTCGAGCGGCTGAGCGGGCATGCGCGCCTCCATCGAGGTCGCCGACATCTTCCGTGCCGCAGGTCCTGCGTACCGGGCTGCCCGCGCCGGGCATCTGAGCCTCGACCAGCTCAAGGTCATGTCGGCCATCGAACATTGCCGCACCGCCGTCATGGGCGGGCACGTCGAAGCCTGTACCGACTGCGGGCACTGGCGGGTTGCCTATAACTCCTGCCGCAACCGGCACTGCCCGCGATGCCAGGGCGCGGCCGCGCGGACGTGGCTTGCCGAGCGCGAAGCCGACCTGCTGCCGGTCGGCTATTTCCATGTCGTCTTCACGCTGCCGGCCGAGGTCGCCGACATTGCGCTCCAGAACAAGGCGGCGGTCTATGGGCTGCTGTTCCAGGCGGCGTCCGGGACGATGACGACCATCGCTGCGGACCCGAAGCATCTGGGTGCCCGTATCGGCATCACCGCGGTGCTCCATACGTGGGGCTCGGCGATGACCCATCATCCGCACATCCACATGATTGTGCCGGGTGGCGGGCTGTCGCCGGACGGCAGCCGCTGGGTGTCGTCACGCCCGGCGTTTCTGCTGCCGGTGCGCGTGCTGGGAAAGCTCTTCCGCCGCCTGTTCCTGACCCGGCTGATGGCCCTGCACGACGCCGGGCGGCTCGCCTTCCATGGCAGCCTCGCGCACCTCGCCGACCGGCGGGCGTTCCTGCGCCACATGGCACCGATCCGGAAGAAGCGCTGGGTGGTCTACGCCAAGCCGCCGTTTGCCGGACCGGAGACGGTGCTCGCCTATCTGTCGCGCTACACCCACCGCGTTGCGATCTCGAACAGTCGGCTGCTGCGCTTAGACGAGACCGGCGTCACCTTCCGCTACAAGGATTACCGCCGGGGTGGTGCTGAACGACAGCAGGTCATGACGCTGGCCGCCGAGGAGTTCATCCGTCGGTTCCTGCTCCACGTCCTGCCCAAGGGCTTCCACCGCATCCGCCACTACGGCCTGCTCGCCGGCGCCACCCGCAAGGCGCATCTCGAACGTGCCCGCGAACTGCTTGGGGTTGTGCAGCCTGTCGCGCCCGATGCTCCGGTCGAACCGGACGACATCCGACCGCCATGCCCGTGTTGCGGCGGGCGTATGGTCGTCGTCGAAACCTTCGAGCGCCAATGCCAGCCCCGCGCTCCGCCGGCCCATGCTCTTCTATCCGGGATGCAGGCGTCGTGACCCGGCACGGCCCGAGAGCAACATACCCCGCAGCGCCGGTGCTCGCGGAGACGGTGCCATCCGCGCCGACCGCCGCCAGAGCGCTGGCCACGTCGACTGTTACCGGGCTGTCCCCGCCGGTGAACCCATCCTGCTCACCCGATTCCGGACGGTCCACCTTCAGGGGCGCGTCCACATATGCCGTGTTGCTGCGCACCCCAGCAGGCCGGAAACCGAAAACCCCATAGCGCACCGCTTGCGGCCCGCGGGTTCGGGCTTCCAAGACTTTCGTACGCCTGCCGGCATCCGAAACTCTTCAGGGAATTGGAATGGCCGCTTTCGAGTAGCAATCGCGGAGAAGCGGACCTTCGTTCAGGCGTCAGGGCAGGGAATTTCAGCGCCCGCCGGTGGCGAATAGCGGAATGGCTGCCTCCGCGTGCCGAAAGCGATAAGCGGACGTCCGCTCAGGCGGTGGGGCATGCTCAACCCTTTTGTATTCCTCTGACTACTGATCTCGGTTCTCAGCTCGATTTTGGACGCTGTTTGCGATTGTGAGGCCGGGGGATGATTCTTGCCTTGCGATTTTGCCAATTTCAGCTGACGGACAAGTCATGGTTCCTCTGAACTGCGAAATACTCGATCTGCGAGCCATCATTGCGATCGCCGATGGGAAGAGCTTTCAGCGCGCGGCGGATCAGCTGAATCTGTCTCAGCCTGCGGTCAGCCGTCGTATCCAGAAGCTGGAGCTGACGGTCGGCACGGCGTTGCTGGAACGTACGACCCGTAGTGTGAGACTGACCCCAGCCGGGGAGGAGGTCGTCCCGTTATTGCGTCGTTTGCTTGAAGAACTCGACACTTCCCTTCTTGGCCTGATGGCTTTGGGCGAGAGGCAAGCTGGCCGACTGACAATCGCCAGTATCCCGAGTGCGACCGTTCGTTTCTTGCCAGAGGTGCTCGAACTATTCGGGCGCGAGTATCGCAATGTACGTGTTCGCGTACTCGATCTATCCGCCACCGAATGCGCCGAAGCGGTTCGAACAGGTGAGGCGGAGTTCGGCATCACGCTGCCTGTGACATCCGACGGAGACCTTACCTTCGAGCCTTTGACGGACGATCCCTATGGGCTGGTCTGCCGCCGCGACGATCCACTTGCGGATTTGGCCGACCCCAGTTGGTCTGATCTGAGCGATTTGCGGCTTGTGACAGTTCACATGGGCAGTGGGAATCGAACGACGCTCGATGCCGGACTAGCGCGTGCCGGCATCGATTTACGCTGGTTCTATGAGGTGACGCGTCTGACTTCCGCGCTCGCACTTGTGCAGGCTGGGCTGGGGCAGTCGGTGCTGCCGCAGCTTGCCTGTCAGGGGCCTGATCCGCGTGATCTCGTCTGGCGGCCTCTGAAGGGGGCGGAAGTGGTGAGGACGATCGGCGTATTGCGGCGCGCCTCGGTGCCATTGTCGCCGACGGCATCGAGGTTAATGGCGTTGCTCGCCGCTGCCTGGGGCAACCGATAGCCGCCTGCCGCTCCACCGGGTAACGAGGAGCGACGCCGCGACGTTTGCCGTTCCGCTCGTCAGAGCCCGAATTTCGGACAGGAAGCGGTCGATCGCGATCAACATGGCGGAGGCCCCGATCGGTATGTCGGGAAGGAGTGACAGGGTAAGCAGCAACGCCGAAAAGCCGCTGCCGGTCACCCCTGCTGCGGCCTTAGACGTGATCAGCATGACACTCATGTAGACCAGGATGCGCTCAGGCGAGAGGGCGACGTTCAGCGCCTCGCCCAGAAACAGGGTTGCGACGATCAGATAGACGGCCGTACCCGCCAGGTTGAGGGAATAGCCGAGCGGTATGGTGAGCCCGACGATACTGCGTGGACAGCCCAGCCCTTCCAACTTCTCGATCAGGCGGGGCAGAACGACCTCGGTCGACGATGTGCCGAGGACGATTAGAATTTCTTCGCGGAAGGTGCGCAGCAACGTGCCGCCACTCAATCCCGTCACAACCCGCACGGTGATGACAAGTCCGACGATCAGTGCGCCGCATGCCACCGCAAGCGTTGCGAACAGAAGCCCGAGCGAACCGATGAAGCCGATGCCATAGGTGCCGACGGTATAGGCGATAGCACCAAACGCCCCGACCGGGGCGGCGCGGATAAGGAAGCCGAAGATCGCGAACTGCAACCGCGTCAGCGCCTCGACCCCACGCATGATCGGCGCGCCGACCTCGCCAATGCGAAGCAGCCCGAAGCCGACCAGCCCCGCGACGAACAGCACCGGCAGGACATCGCCTGCGGTGAAGGCAGAAAACAGCGTATCGGGGACCATCCGAACCAGGAAATCGCCAGGGCCAGCAACGTGCTTTCCCGCGAGTTGCCGCTGCACCTCGCCAGCGGCATCTCCATAAGGTGGAAGGGGGAGTCCGCGACCGGGCTGCATGACCAGTGTCACGGCCAGTCCGATGCCGAGCGCTACGATTGTTATGCCAAGGAAGACGATCAGACTGCGGAGCACCGTCGTGCCGGTGTCACGTGCGGCCCCGTGCCGGACGATCCCCTCAACGATGGTGCAGAATAGGACCGGCGGCACCATCATCCGCATCGCCTTGACGAAGGCGATCCCTAAGGGGCCAAGGTCGCGGCCGAAGACCGGGGCGAGATATCCGATCGCTGTCCCCGCGACTATGCCCAGCAGCATCTGGACGTACAGGTGACGGAACAGGCGCACGTTAATCTCCTAATTATGCGCCTAACGCATAAGACGAACCGATCATTGCATTTGATCGGTTGACCGCCGGTAATGCTTATTGGCGCGCAAGGCGTGGTGGCTCAAGCCTCCACCGAACAGAGAACCCGCGCCAAGCGGGGCGGACGAGAGGTGTTCCGATGAGATTTGAAAGATTTGCGCCCTGGGCAGGGGTTGCGCCATACGGCGTGCGACGCAGGGGCCTCCGAACCGCGCTCTTGCTGAGCCTTGCGACGCTGACCGGTCCGTCCTTCGCGCGGGATACCAAGCCAGCCACGATACATGAGCTTCACGTCGTGACCTCGGGCGGCTTCACCACGGCGTTCGCCGCGCTGGCCAAGCAATATGAGCGAGAAACGGGCGTCCATATCGTTACCGAACATGGGCCGTCCATGGGCGACACGCCGCAGGCGATCCCCGCCCGGCTTGCTCGACGTGAGGATGCCGACGTCGTTATCCTGGCGCGTAGTGGCCTCGACAAGCTGGCCCATGCCGGCACCGTGACTGCCGACACGGTGACCGATCTCGGCCTGTCCAAGATTGCGGTCGCCGTGAAGGCGGGCGCGCCAGTTCCGAATATCAGTACGCCGGACGCGGTTCGCGACACGCTGATCCATGCCAAGTCGGTCGCATGGTCCGATAGCGCGTCGGGCGTCTATATCCAGTCGACGATGCTCGATAAGCTGGGCATCGCCGATCAGGTTCGTCCCAAGGGCCGGATGATCCCCGCCACGCCTGTCGGTCGTATCGTCGCTCGAGGCCAAGCCGAGATCGGCTTCCAGCAATTGAGCGAGTTGAAGCCGGTCCGGGGCATCCGCATAGTTGGTCTGCTTCCCGCTTCGCTCCAGAAGGTCACGCCTTTCTCCGCGGGCGTCGTCGCCTATTCCCCGCATCAAACCGAGGCCAGGGCGCTGATCGCCTATCTCGCCTCGGCCAAAGCTCATCCAATCATCCGCGACAGCGGACTGGAACCCCCATCGCAAAAGGCCAAGCCATGACACAGGCAATCGCCGCTACGGCCGCTGCTCCCGCAGTGGCCTCTGTTTCCGATGCGCGCCGCAAGTCGGCGTTCAAGTCGATCTTCATCGTTGCCAGCGGCAACTTCCTGGAGATGTTCGACTTCATGGTGTTCGGTTATTACGCCACCTACATCTCGAAGGCATTCTTTCCGACGGGGAGTGATTTCGCGTCGCTGATGCTCACCCTGATGACCTTCGGCGCGGGCTTCCTGATGCGCCCGGTCGGTGCGCTGGTGCTGGGGGCGTATATCGACAAGCATGGGCGGCGTCAGGGATTGCTGCTGACGCTAGGCCTGATGGCTTTCGGTACGCTCGCGATTGCCGCCACGCCGACATATGCCCAGATCGGTCTCGCCGCGCCGGTCATCATCCTGCTTGGTCGGCTGGTACAGGGCCTGTCGGCGGGCGTCGAGGTTGGCGGCGTATCGGTTTATCTCAATGAGATCGCGCCGCCCGACAAGAAGGGCTTCTTCTGTTCGTGGCAGTCGGCCAGCCAACAGGCGGCGGTGGTCTTCGCTGCCGTGATCGGGCTCATCGTGTCGAGCAGTCTCGATCCCGCCACGATGCAGGCCTGGGGCTGGCGCATTCCGTTCATCATCGGCTGCGTGATGATCCCGTTCCTGTTCGTCATCCGCCGTCACATGGAAGAGACGGAGGTCTTCCTGCAGCGCAAGGAGCATCCCCAGCTATCGCAGATCATCCGGACCATCGGCGGCAATTGGGGTGTCGTGCTCCAGGGTGCGCTGATGGCGGTGATGACGACCGTCTTCTTCTACATGATCACCGCCTATACCCCGACCTTCGGCAACAAGGTCCTGTCGCTGACGCCGGGCTCGGCACTATTCGTCACCGCATGCGTGGGCGTGACCAACTTCGTGTTGCTTCCGGTCATGGGCGCATTGTCCGATCGGATAGGACGTCGACCGCTGCTCATCGCCGCAACGGTCCTTGGCGCGTTGCTTGCCTATCCGCTGATGAGCTGGCTGGTCGCTGCGCCCAGCTTTGGGCGGCTGTTGACGGTCGAGCTGCTGCTCGCCGCCATCTACGCCACCTATAACGGCGCGTTCATCGTCTATTTGACCGAGGTCATTCCGGCGCATGTCCGTACCGTCGGTTTCAGTCTGGCCTATAGCCTGGCAACCGCGATCTTCGGTGGCTTCACCCCGGCGATCAGCACCGCGCTGATCGGGGTGACGGGTGACAAGGCGATCCCTGGCGCATGGTGCGCCGCCGCTGCCCTGCTGTCACTGCTGGCGCTGGTCATCGGATCGCGCCTGACCAGGCGCGAGGCCAACTAAGGGCCGACCGGTCGCCGCGATCCGGACGGGCGGGCGCGGCGACCAACGATGAGGCGGCGGCCGCGATCCGCACGCCCACCCCAGGAGAGGATGCCATCATGTATCGAGGAGCCATGCTTGCCATGGGCCTGTGCACCGCCATGCCCGTCGCAGCCGAACAGACGGGACAGGACGATATCGGCAGGCTGACCCGGCTGGTCGAGCAGCAGCAGGCGCAGATCGCTCGGCTGGAGGCGCGCCTGGCTGCGGTCGAGGGGCAGGCTGCTGCACCGCCGCCACCTGCCTTGCCTGCAAATTCCGCCAGGTTGACCGTCGCACCGCAACGAAATCCTCTCCCGCTGGGCCAAGCGCTTCCGTCCGAATCTCATCCCCCTTCGCTGGAAGCCCGGCTTGCCAGGATCGAGCAGGCGCGCAAGGATGAGGTGCATGTCGACTGGTCAAAGGGCACGCCCGAATTCACCAGTGCCGATGGGAAATTCTCCTTCCGACCGCGCGGACGTATCCTGGTCGACTGGGCGGGTACGACGGGCAGTGCGGTACCGACGCGCAATATCGTCGCGACCCAGGCCCGATCACTGCGGATCGGGTTCGAGGGCGCGATCGGCAAACATCTCTCCTATCTGCTCGAGGGGGATTTCGCCGACAATGATCCGGCCATCAAGTCGGCCTATGTCGCCTGGACCACCCGGTTCATGGGGCAGCAGACGGAATTCGCACTGGGTAACCGGCTGAATGATCGCGGCCTGGACGGATCGAGTGGAACGATCTCGGTTCCCTTTATGGAGCGGAATTTCGTCGGCCAAGGCATCATTCCCGTTCGCGGCTTCTTCGGATTGGGCGCCGCGGCACGCGTGTACGGCGATGACTGGCATGTCGGCGTTCAGGTGTCGGGCGACGACATAAGCAACCCCGGTACCCAGAGCGACGGCCTGACGATCGCCGCCCGTGCGCACTGGAACCCGGTAAAGACGTCGAACTGGCTGGTCCATCTGGGATTGTGGGGCTTTCATGAGAGCATCGCCGCAGACGCCAGCCGCCCCACTCGCAGCATCGCGGTGGGTGGCTTCTTCAACGACAATCTGCGCATAGCGCCGGGATCATTCCCGAACGCTGCGTCGGGTGATGGATATGGGTTTGAACTCGGGACCTTCCACAAGCAATTCTGGGCCTATGGCGAATATGGAGCGCGGACGCTGCACGATGTCGTGGGGGCCTCGACCGAACAGAGGGCCTGGGCGGTGCAGGGCGGTTGGTTTCTGACTGGTGAAACCCCTCCCTATCTGACGCGGGGCGGCGTGTGGAGTCGACCTCGCGTGCTTCGCCCCTTCACCTCGGGCGGTAGCGGGGCCGTCGAGTTCGCTACCCGCTACGAGGAACTGGATTACAGCGACAATCCGACCGCAGGACGCGGTACTGCCCTGACGCTGGGGGTGAATTGGTACCTGAATAACTTTGTGCGCCTGCAGCTCAACGCGATCGATTGGTCGGTAGCCAACCCGGTCGCCCAGCGACCGGTCAAGGATCATGGCCAAACTCTGCTCGGTCGTGCGCAGATCGCATTCTAGCCATCTCATGACGAATGGAACGCGATGCAGTTGGGAGTACCTGGTCTGGCCCCCGGCGTCGAGGCGGTGGCCAGCGGCGCGCCCCGGTCGCAGTCCGCCTAGCCCCGCGGCTACGGGGTGATTGCGCTCGTCGTTGCCTCGGCGCGGTTCATCGCGGCGAGCGGGACGTTGGCCGACAAGGTCGGATCACGCACCATCTTCTCATCGGCGATCGGCATCTTCCTGCTCGGCTCCATCCTGTGTGCCCAGTCGGGGTCGCTGTCGACCCTGATCGCCGCCCGCTTCCTGCAAGGAATTGGCGGGGCGATGATGGTGCCGGTCGGGCGGCTCGTCCTGCTGCGCAGCGTCGCCAAGGAGGATATGGTCCAGGCGCTGTCCTGGCTGGTCATGCCTGCGCTTGCCGGGGCGATCCTGGGGCCGCCGCTGGGTGGTTTCATCGTCACCTGGCTAGACTGGCGCTGGTTCTTCTACCTTAACATCCCGATCGGGATCATCGATACCTGGATGCCGGTGCCCGAGGTGCGCGGCGATGCGCGGTCGCGGTTCGACGTGTCGGGCTTCGTCCTGTCGGGCGTGTCGCTGGGCCGCCTGTTGTTCGGGTTCGAGCCGGCGAGCCGTCCGGGGACGGGCTGGATCGCGCTGGTCCGGCTCATCATCGGTGCGGTGTCCGGCTGGCTGTATATCCGTCACGCGCGGCATACGCATGATCCGATCCTGGACCCCACGCTGAGGAGCGTGCCAACCTTTCGCCTGTCGGTGATCGGCGGATCGCTGACGCGGATCACTCAAGGGGCGCAGCCATTCCTGCTGCCGCTCATGTTCCAGCTCGGCTTCGGCCGCAGCGCGGCCAAGACGGGAACGATCACCATCGCAGGCGCGGTCGGGGCGCTGGCGATTAAGGCGCTCGCGCCGCGTGTCCTGCGCCGCTGGGGCTTTCGGCGCAGCCTGATCGTCTCGGGGCCGGTGAGCAGCGCGGGCTATGCGACATGCGTGCTGTTCTGTTCCGTCCCGACTGGCCGCCCCCGCTCATCACCTTCGTGCTGGCCCTGTCGGGCTTCTTCACCTCGTTTCAGTTCGCCGGGTTCAACGCGATCGCCTATGCCGATGTCGAGAAGGAGCGGACGAGCGCCGCGACCAGCTTCTATGCCACCTTCCAGCAACTGACGTTGCCTCTAGGCATCTGTACCGCCGCGACCGTGCTGGAACTGCGGACGCTGGTCGAGGGGAAGGACGGGCCGACGCTGGGCAGCTTCTCGGCCGCCTTCGTGGTGGTGGCGGTGATCTCCACCTCGGCGATCATCTGGAACAGCCGCTTTGCCCCCGATGCGGGCGCGGCGATGAGTGGGAGCGCGGCAGCAATAGTCCATCGTGAGAATGATAACAGTGCTGAAGACGATCGCGGGCATATGCCAAATTTGAGCTCGCCCAACGAGCTCGGATCGAATTGACTCCGGTAGCAGGTCGAATAACGGCGCCTTCCGCGTGAGGCGGCCCGCGACGACGCATTCAGCGCGGCATCCGCGCTGAAGGACCATAGAGGCGGGATGAACAAGCGGCGGAAGTGGGAAGCGGCCCTCTGCCACTGAACGACCGTTTCTGGATCTGTGCGACAAAAGGGAAGGGCGGCCATTTAAGCCCAAATCTGGTCGTTCTACTTCCACCGAGACTTGGGCACCTTCGTAATGCCATCTAGGCGGTATGGCTTTAAGGCTCCGACTTGCCCTTTTCTGTAAGAATGTGACTATGCGCCAATACGTCTCGTCTTCCGCCTCGGGAGCCCCCTTTGACAGCTTGGCGATCGATCTGGTTAGGCGATAGCGGACCTGCCGGATCGGAGATAGGCCGATCCGGATCTTGATGCGGCTCGTATGCGATCACCCATTGCGGATAACCTTCCGGTGACACGGTGATGTCGGCATGCCCTACCGGGTCGTTGCCGGTCTCTATCCACCCCGCCCCGTGGCAATAATCGCAGATTGCCCGCTTGCACCGGAAGCTGACCAGATCGATCTCGGTGTTCCATTGCCCGTACCCCCGGCAAATCGGGCATTTCGCATCCAGGTTCCCGTTTCGCGGCTGAAGCGGGATGATGTCGAAAGCGTGGGGGCTGTTCGGTCCGTCGCAATAGACGACATTGCTGGCATGGGCGATCGGTCTTCTCCTACACCCCCGCCGAACGATTTATCCGAGACGGGGTTTCCACCATCGTGACGGCGTGCATCGCGTTACGCAGTAGCAGCGTTGTCGTCGTCGGGCTTCACCTCACCACCATCTTTGCGAATGAAACTGATCTTGCCCTGTGTCTCCAGGATTGCCCAGGCGACCTGATTCATGTGGGCGATGCCCGCTAGGCGCATCTCGGCTTCGACCTCTGCGCGCGTGATGCGGTCGCGGCGGAGATTCGCCTTGATCAGTTCGCCATCCCGAATGATGACCTGCGGCCGACCGTCCAAGAGCGTCTCCAGCCTGGGCGAGAGATAGGTCGCCCAGCTCATTACCAAGGCCCAGAACGCGAACGTGGCGATCGCCAGGATCGATCCGGTGAGGCTGAAGTCGTTATGCGTGACACCTTGCTGAACCAGATCGCCCATCACCACGATGACCACCAATTCGAATGGCGTCAGCTGGCCGATCTCGCGTTTCCCCAGCAGCCTCAGCAACAGGTAGAGCGCCGCGAATGTGACGGAAGCCCGTAGGACGATGTCCATTATGGCAGGACCGGGATGGTGACATGGGCCTTGGTCAGCGGCGCATCGTCGTCCAGAAGCGTGACGTTTCCTGCTACGCGCCCGATCAACGGCGGATTCGTCTGGCCGTCTATTTTGACCTCCAACGTCTCCCCCGCCTTCAAGGAACCATACTCAAAGCAATACTGCCCGTCCTTGAAGCTCTCGTTGGCGGGGGCTGGGACTTGGCTGTTGATGGTCAAATCGCGCCATAGGGATGCGTCCACCCCGATCACCGGCTTGGCAATGGCTTGTCGCGCTGTGACCCGGATGTGGGTCTCGAAGAACAAGCCGCTGCGTAGTGGCCGGGCGATCTTCAGTTCCAACGAAGCGGCGGGAGCAGAGACAGACGTCACGGGCGCAGGTGCACCGCCAAGAAGTCCAGTCGCCGCAAATGCCATAGCCGTACCTAGCACGATGAACGCGAGTGGGCTGGCGTGCGCCCGAAGCCCTCGAACGGGTGCCACATGGCGCTCCTTGATGCCGTCAGGCAGATCGGTATCACCCATCTAGCTCATCGAGCCATTTTGTCTCGCAGACGTGTAGGCACGACGTCATATAGCTCGATCCTCGCGGGTACATCGCATCATGAGGCATAAGGGCCGCAAGTGTGTGTTAATGCAATAAACTCAGGTCAATAAAGCGCGATTGGGATGATCCCATGTCCTTGCTATCGTGCTGAAGCCGAGGCGACGACAGCACCACTGCAAGACAAGTGACCGGCGTCGCCACCGATCGAATGCTGCGGCTCTGCAAGCGCACGCCTCACCCATCGCGCCGCTAAATCGATCGCCGCATCGCTCACGCGTTCAGCGATTAGGCCAATGGCTATCCCAGCTAGAACATCACCAGCATAATGCGTCCCGCGGGGCACCTGCACGATGGAAACTGACAATGCCGCACCACGGGCAGCTACCGCATGATCAGGATATGCCCGCGCAATCGCCTCTCCGACCCCGACCGCACCGGCGCTGTGCCCAGACGGGAACGAATTGTCTTCGTGACGGTCGCTATCACCTTCCCGCACGCGTGGATCATCACCGTCTTTCGGGCGCCTACGGTTGATCACGGCTTTGATGCGGCTCTTGACCCAGGTCGCAAGCGTGTGAGCCGCAAACATTCTGAAGCCGGTCCTGGTCAGATGCAGATCCCGTCGCGCAATACCATCCGCGATCGCGGCAGCGCAGATCATCCGCATCTGTGGCTGATCACCGATCTCGCTGGCGGCGCCAACCAGCCGCACTGGCCAGCTATCGCGCTTGTCGTTCACTTCTGAGGTGATTCTATGGTCGGCCTCTTCGACAGCGGTAGGTATGCGTGCTCCATTCATAGCCGTTCAACAGATGGATCAATCCGTTGGCTCCATCAGGCCGTGTGAGAATGCACAGTTTTATTGAATGCCTTCTGCCTTAGGCTCAGGATCTGTAATTTGCTTCCGCTCGGCGGTTGTCCCTTGAAGGTCTCAAGGATATGTCCGCACTCACCAACCTGTTGGTCGGTGGTGCTGTATCGGGTCTCACAAGGCCGGACGTTGCATTGACCCGAAGCGGGCTTGGCAGCCCATCTGATAACCTTCGCAGATCATCCGTCCCTGCGTTCCCTCGCGGGACACCGCCATCGGGTCAGCTGGAGAGCATCACCGCTGGCGAAGGGAGCTTACCTCTTTTCAGGCCTCGAACAAGGTGCCGTCGCGCAACATGGCGTGCATGATGACGGCAAGGCGGCGGGCGAGCGCGACCCAGGCCTTCTTGGGACCGCGTCGCTTGGCGATCTTCAGCGCCCAAGTCTTCAGCGCGAAGGTCTGGCGCGTGCGCGTCAGGATCGAGTTGGCCGCTTCGTAGAGCAGCTTGCGGACGGTGCCATCGCCCCGCTTGGTGATCCGGCCTGTCCAGTCGAGTTCGCCGGACTGGCGCCGGCGCGGGACGAGGCCAAAATAGGCACCAGCCGTGCGCGACCGCTTGAACCGGCCCGCCTCATCGACGGCGGCAGCGAACGCAGCCGAGGTCTGCACGCCGACGCCAGGGATGCTCATCAGGGCCTGACAGGCCGGAGAGGCGATGCTGATCGCCTTGAGTTCGCGATCCATTTGGCGGATCTCATCAACTAGGCCGACCCGCGCCCGGAGCAGTGCGGCCACCGCCTCGCCGAGACCCGGGACAGCAATGGCGGCTTGCACCCGCGCGAGGAACCGCTCGCCCTGGCCGGCACCCGGCCTGATCCCGAAGGTGGCGCAGAGGCCGCGGCTGGTGTTGTCGAGCCGGACACGTGCTTCGACCAGATGCGCGCGGGCGGTGATCACCGAGCGCACCCCATGCGACGTCGGCAATTTGACGTGCACCTCCTTGTAAAAGCCTGTCCGGGCCAACTGTGCGAGGCCCGCCGCATCATGTAGATCAGTCTTGTTCGCCTTCATCGCCTTGAGACTCTGGTGGGCCTGGCGCGCGTCGATGCACACTATCGCGACGCCCAGCTCGTGCAGGCCACGCGTAACCCATGGCGTCATCCGGCCGGTCTCGATCACCACGCGTTCCATCGGACCATGGCGTTCCAGCAGCGCGGCGATCGCTTCCGGCGTGCTGTCCACGCATTGCGCTGCGACCTTGCGCCCTTCGGCATCGACAATGCAGACGTGCGACGTTTCCATCGACAGGTCTATTCCGGCATAGTGCTTCATAGCTGCTTCCTTCCTTTAGGTCCGACAACCAGAAGGTGCGCCGCTCAGCCGGCCCGGGGAAGCAGCCACAAATTACACGATGACTCATTGATCACAGCCAGAAGATGACGGTGGCAGCGAGTGCGATGGCGGAGAAGAACGCCGTGGGGCAGCGATCGTAGCGGGTTGCGACGCGTCGCCAGTCCTTGAGGCGGCCGAACATGTTCTCGATCCTGTGGCGACGCTGCTAGAGGGCGGTATCATGCGGGATCGGCGGGCGGAATGGGAGCGGGCGGTATCGCCTCGAACATGAGGGCTGTGCCCTTGTAGCCGCTCATCTGTCCCCCGGTGAGCGGCATGACGCGCGGGCGCCCCGATCATCGCAGATGGCATACAGCTTGGAGTTCAGACCGCCCCTGGTGCGCCCGATACATCGGCAAAGAAACCCTTTTTGGGCAGGCTGGCCGCTGGCCAGTGGGCCTTCACATGTGTGCCGTCGATCGACAATTCATTCGACACCGGCCCGGCACCAGCGATCTTTTCGAACAACCGCTGCCAGATGCCGCGTGACGCCCATCGATTATAACGATTGTAGATGGTGGACGGCGGTCCATAGGCCGCCGGAACATCGCGCAACCGGCAGCCTGTCTTGAGAACATGCGGAATGCTCAAGATCACTGTCCGATCCTCGACGCGAGGCTTGCCGGGGCGGCCATGCGGGAGATGCGGCTCGATCGCCGCCCATGCCTCATCAGATAGCCAAAACAGATGCCGTGCCATAGCTGCTCGTGTCCGAACGCATCAGAGGCCGGTATTTGCATCTTTTCTTCAACAGCTTGCATAGGTTCCAAACCTAGTTGCTCAACGTGAATGCAAGGAACTGGGAAACCTCGGCCTTGCTGAAATTGTCGTCTGCCTCAACGATGAGAGTTCGGCGACCATCCCGCAGTCTCGGGCCCCAGGCCATACCCTCGAGATTGTCGATTTTAATGCCCTGATACCGCTCCGGCAGGTCGAGCAGCACCGTGCGGGTCATTGGGACAGCCGGGCAGGATGTCAGGGCCGAACACGACAGGATATCAGTCGTTCGATTGGTGATGCCGGACATAACGATCCTGGCCATCACACCCTTCTGCGCGTCAAAGGGAACGATGCGCTCGATCGATAGGAAATGCCGGTCATCGATCGCCAACAACTCGGATACGCTATATCGTCCGCCGGGTACCTCATACATATATTGATGAAGCGGCTTGCCGCTCTTCGGGTCGAAGCTGGTCAGCCGGTGGCGCATGACCGTCTCTGATCCGCCATCGGTCGCGCCGTCCTGATAGGCGGGGGCCTCGTTGATCGCATAGACCGTCCCTCGCGGCCCGACCGCCAATCCTTCGATCACCCCGTTGGACACCGCGCCGAGTGTTCGGTTATCGACATAGAGATAGGTCGCCGGCAGCGAAAAACTGCGCAGGATGCGTCCAGCAGCATCGCTTTCATAGATGGCGGGCTGAACGCGCCGGGCGGGGTCCGCATTCCAGGTTCCTTCCGACGACCAATAGACATGGTCCCCATGGGCATGACGGATAGCTTCTGGATCGACCACCGAGCGATCGGTGGGGAATGGCGTGCCGTGGGCGTCACGCAGCAATATCTGCGCATTCACCTTTACCTCCATTCGGTGGCGCCTGGAATCGAGCGCAATCGACAGCCGGTAGAAACGGGGCGGCCGCCCGTCGCCCTTGTCGTCCGAAATGGCAAGATAGCTACCTCCGGGCAGGCGATCGAGTCCGGACAGTCCGCCTACCGCGATACCCTGAAAGCGGGTGTCATGGGGGATCGCTGTGACGCCGATCAGTTCCAGCGTCGGAGCCTTGGCCTGTTCGGCCATGGACGATGCTGGCGCGAGCCCGACCGCCAGCATCGCCATCACACCCCGTATCGCCTTGCGCGTCATGACCTGTTCCTCCGCCTCATGGCCAAAGCCCGGACGCGACGAGGCTTTCGCTCCGTTGCGTCCGGGGAGTTCCGAAGATTGTATTAGAACTGGAAATGAACGCTGGCGATCAGCGTGCGCGGATTGCCGAAATTGAAGAAGCCACCATTGCTGGTGGTCGTACCCAAGTTGGAAAAATAGGCCTTGTTGAGCAGGTTCACGACATTGATCTGGACGTAGGTCTTCTTCAGGCCGACCCAGTCCATGCCGATCTGGGCGTCCAAATCGACCAGCGTGTAGCCCGCGACCTTCACGTCGTTGACATCGGTCACGAAACGGTCGCCGACATGCTTGGCCGACAGGCCGACGACACCGAACGGCAGATTGACCTGAGCCCGGCCGCCATATTGCCAGTTGGGCGTATCGACCAGCGACTTGCCCTTGGTCGCGATGGCCACCTGGCCCGTCGCTGCGTTCAGGACATTATCCTTCAACGTCGCGGTCATATAGGAGGTGAAGCCGTAGAGCGACAACCAGCGGGCCGGGCTGATCGACAGCGAGGCGTCGATACCCTTGCTGTCGACCGCGCCGACATTGCGGGCCATGCTGATCGTCCCGCCGCCTTCGACCGGGGTGGTCACGTTGACGATGCGGTTGTCGTAACGGATGTACCAGCCGCCCAGCTGAGCCTGAGCAATCCCCATGGTGTAGCGAAGACCCAGATCGTAAGAGTCGGTTCGCTCGGGCTTCGCGTCGTCGCCGAGCGGGCGAATCACCTTGTCGTCATAGGCATAGACTTCGGTGCTTGGCGCGGAGAAGCCCTTGGTATAGCTGGTGAACAGGCTGAGCACGGGCGTCATCTGCCAGGTCAGGCCGACATTGGGCAGGAGCGCTCGATATTCCTTGACGCGCCCCATATAGGGCGGCGCGAAAGTCCGGGTCCGGCTGTCGGCCTGAACCTGCGCCTGGGTCTGCGACGTGCAATAGGCCTCGTTGCTGCTACCCGGAATGGTGTAGCAGTAATTGTTCATGTTGCGCCGGAACAGCGCCGCGCGCAGGCCGACCGTCAGCGACAGGGAGTCGTCGAACGGCTTGCCGCGATATTCGCCCGACAGCTGATGCAGGATCGAATAGGTCAGGCGATTGCGCTTGTTGGGCACATTCCCGGCGGCATCCAGCATCGCATGGGGATTGTCGACATCGCTGGCGCTGAACGGTAGCCAGGGCGTGCCGTCGGGGCGCAGATAGCTGGCCTCGCCGGTCTGCTTCGTCCGGGCGCGATCCCAAGTATAAGCCAGGCGGACGAGGTTGTTCGGATCGATGTCGTACCGCAGGCCCGCGATCGCGATCAGGCGGTGGGTCATGGTATTGGACGGGTAATAGGCACGGACATAGTCCAGCGTATCGCCATCGCCATTGAGATCGCGGCCGTTGGCGACGCCCGCGCCGATGCGCCCGAACTGGTTGCCATTGGCACCCTTTGCGCCTGCATTGGCATCGCTTTCGGCAAATACCGTCGAGCCGCCGCCATTGGCGCGGGTATAGGTATAGCCGCCATCCATGGAGAAGGTGAGACGATCCGTCAGGGTGAACAGACTGTTGAACCGGATATTGCCAGTATCGACCGGGTTCAGGCCGATCTGCCGCGTATTGGTGCAGCTCGACCGGTCATCCTGAACCGTGCCGTTCGCGGCCTGTAGCTGCGACGGAAGCGCGCAGATGGCGCTGTTGAGATAGTTGTTGGTCTGGTCGGCGAACAGCTTGTCGAACTGGGCACGGGTCAGGTCGACTCGAACCGGTCCGTTCGAGGACGCCGGATAGGGATTACCCAGCACGCTGTTGATATTGGCGAGCGAGGGCGTGCCATAGCCGTTATTGCGATGCTGATACCAAAAACCTGCCAGCGACAGGAAATCCTTGCCGCCCAGCGGCTGATAGATCCGCGCATTATACTGGTTCTTGCGGACCTTGGCGTAGCGATAGAGGTCGTAGCTCTGGCTGCTGGCCGAAACCCAAGCGCGCGTTCCGCTGGACGTCAGATCGCCCGTGTTGATCAGGCCGAAGACGCGGTTCATGTTGCCGCTGCCATGCGAATAGACCGCTGTTGCGCTCAGCGTCTCGGTCGGCAGGATCGTGCGGTAATTGACCGTACCGCCCGCAGCACTGGCCGTCGGCGAGTCCACATCGGTGGACCCGAAATTGACATTGACCGACTGGACCAGTTCGGGATCGATCTGCTGGTTGGCATAGATGGCATAATTGCCCGCGTCGTTGAGCGGCAGGCCGTCAAAGGTGAAGGCGATACGGCTGGCGTCGAAGCCGCGCATGCGGATGCCGCCGCCATTGCCGCCATAAGGATCGCCCGCGACATAGTTGACGCCCGGTACGAGGTTGATCGCATTGAATATCGACTGTCCCGGTACGGTGTGCTCGATATAGTCCTGCGTGACGATCGCCCGCGCTTTGGGCGAGTTGGGCAGTTCCATGACCACGGGCTTGCGCACCCGCTCGGCAGTCACGATGACATCGTCCTTGGCCTGGTCTTCGGCGGCGATGGTGCCAGCCGTTTGGGCAAATGCCATTTGAGGGATCAGGGCGCACAGGCACACGCCACCGATACCGGCCAAGCCGGTCCAGTTCTTATTCAAGCATTCCTCCATGGGAGAGTTGGAAGAAGGCCCCCTTATGACCAGCACTTTTCATCCATGTGACAATGTTTACATGCGAATATGGCAGGACCGATGTCGATGCTCATTCCCGGCGGTTCATCGGTGACCGACGCATGACATTGAAGATGGGCTAAAACCGGGGGAATGGTTAGTCGCGCAAGGCATGCACGAGGACGGGCGGCACGCCGTCATCGCGTGGATCGGTGGAATCTCAATAGGGCGTGGCGCTGAGCCGTCAGACGTTGTTGAGTGGGTTGCCTTTCTGGTCTCGAATCATGCCGCCGCCATTCGATGGTACCAAGTTCGCCATCGACAGCGGTACAGCTCAAATAGTCTGAAAATGCGCGGTGCCGCGTCTGCGTTTTCAGTATGCCCGCGCCATCTGACCCGTTGGGATTACGCCATGATGCTGAACCTTAAGTATCGCTTTGACGCTCCGGAATAATTCTCATATTTTGAATAATCATTCCATAATGCGGAGGTGTGGCGATGATAGGTTGGAGCCGCAGGGCATTCCTGATGTCGAGTTCGGCCGCTTTAGTCATGCCTGTGCGGAACGCGGCCGCAGCACCACTCGCGAAGGCGGTGCGCGAAACGACAGGACTGATCGGGAGCGCGACCTGGCTCGACAGCGCACCGCCGGAGCATCATGAAGGTGTAACCTGGGGGCAGCCCTGGCCGCGCGGTACGCATATGGCGCGTGACTATCGGCTGGCAGCGGGGGAGGCGCTCCAGAGTTGGCCCCTAGCATGGTGGCCGGACGGGTCGATCAAATGGACCGGCCACGCGGTGCCAGCCGATGCGGCGCGGGCTGAAGGACTGCGTGTCGAAGCCGGGCGGGGGCGCGGATCGGCGAGCATGGTGCAGGTCAGCGAAACGCCCGATGCGCTGACCGTCATCGTCGGCGACACCATTTGGACGGTCGGGCGGCAGGGCTCGGCGATCATTCGTCAGGCGACGACGGGCGGGACCGTCGTGATGCGCAACGTCGCGTTGACCGCTACGGCGCTCGACCGGTCGGAGGATGACGGCGAGGACCCGGCGCGGTTGCTCCGCTATGCAGGGCAGATCGAGCGCGCGGTGGCCGAACAGAGCGGGCCGATCCGTGCCGTGATCCGCCTTGAGGGACGGCATCAGGGTGAAGGCGAGCAATGGCTGCCTTTTTCTCTACGCCTTTATTTTCATGCCGGGGCGGCATCGGTGCGGATCGTCCACAGCCTGATCTTCGACGGCGATCCCGCACGCCGGTTCGTCCGGGGGCTGGGCCTGCAAGGCGATGTGCCGATGCGCGATGCATTGGTCGATCGGCATGTCCGCTTCGCCGGACAGGACGGGGGGCTATGGGCGGAGGCGGTCCGGCCGCTGACCGGGCTGCGGCGCGATCCGGGCAAGGCGTTTCGGCAGGCGCAGACCGAGGGGCGGGCCGTTCCGCCCGTCGCGACCATGGCGCCCGCCGTGCGCGACAAGCTTGATTATATTCCAGCCTGGGGCGATTTCCGCCTGCGCCAGCCTAATGCCGACGGCTTTGCGATCATCAAGCGGACCGGATCGGGGCATGGCTGGATCGATGTGGATGGAGGCGCACGGGCGGCTGGCCTCGGCTATATCGGTGGAGCGGGGGGCGGAGTCGCCTTTGCCATGCACGATTTCTGGCAGCGCTGTCCGGTCGGGCTGGACGTGACGGGTGCGACGGGCGACACGGCGCGCTTCTGCCTGTGGTATCATGCGCCCGACGCCCCGGCGATGGACCTGCGCTTCTATCACGACACGATGGGTATGGCCGACTATGCCCATCAGAATCTCGGCCTCGACATCACCTATGAGGATTATGAGCCGGGTTGGGGGGAGGCGACCGGGATCGCCCGGACGACCGAGTTCCGGCTCTGGGCGCTGCCCGCCACGCCGTCGCGCGAACGGCTGGTCCAGATGGCGGCCCAGGTCGCCACACCCCCGCGCATAGTGCCCACCAATGCCGCCATCCATGCCGCCGGAGTCTTCGGCATCTGGGACCGGGCGGGTCCCGTCGGGCCGGATCTGCGTGGTATGGTCGAGGCGCGGGCGGCGCGTGAGCTGGATTTCTACATCGGGCAGGTCGATCAGCGACGCTGGTACGGGTTCTGGAATTACGGCGACGTCATGCACAGCTATGACGACGACCGCCATGTCTGGCGCTACGACATTGGCGGCTTCGCCTGGGACAATAGCGAACTGTCGACCGATCTCTGGCTCTGGTACGCCTATCTGCGCACCGGCCGTGCGGACGTGTTCCGCATGGCGGAGGCGATGACCCGGCATACGAGCGAGGTCGACGTCTATCACCTGGGCCGTTTCAAGGGATTTGGCACGCGCCACGGCGTGCAGCATTGGGGGGACAGCTCGAAACAGCCGCGCATCTCCAATGCCGCGTTCAAGCGCATCTTCTATTACATATCCGCCGACGAGCGTTGCGGCGACCTGATGCACGCATTGGTCGATTGCGACCAGACGCTGCGCCATGTCGAGATCGGTCGCAAGGTCGAGGCGCGCGTGGGCGGTGCCGCGCCGCCCGGCGGAACGGGCGCGGTCGTCGCGGACAAGCCGTTGCCGCCGGGGCAGGTCTTCGTCCAGTTCGGCACGGTTTGGGGGCCGCTGGTCGCCGCATGGATGACCGAGTGGGAGCGCACCCGCGACACACGCTGGCGCGACCGGATCGTGGCGGGGATGCAGTCGCTGGCCGCCTTGCCCAAACAATGGTTCGCGGGCGGGGCGCCCTTCGACCTCGCGTCCGGGCGCTTTATCGGCGGCGGAGACCATGTGAGCATGAGCCATCTGAACGGCGTGTTCGGGGTGTTCGAGACCATGGCTGAGCTACTCGAACTGGTCGATGTGCCCGCCTATCGCGAAGCCTGGCTCGACTATTGCGCCTTCTACAATGCGCCCGAGGCGGCGTTCCGCGCAAAGACGGGCGAGCCGGGCAAGGGGCGGGGGCTGACCCAGGCGCATTCGCGCTACACCGCCTATGCTGCCGTCCAGCGGCACGATCCGGTCCTCGCCCGTCGCGCCTGGGCCGAGTTCACCGGCGTGGGCGACCGAGCTGGACGCGACCAGCGGCGGGGCGTAACGAAAATCCTGCCGCCTGCGGTGTTGAAGCCCGTCGATGAACTGGCCGATGTCTCGACAAACGATGCCGCGCAATGGGGGCTGGCGGCGACCGCCAATCTGGTGCTGCTGGCACCCTTGCTGGAGGGGAGCGTGTGATCCATCCCCTGTTCGCACTGGCCGCGGTGGCGGCACCCGTGGCTTTGCAGGCGGATGGATTCCGGGGCAACGACCTTTCCCGCTGGCGGATCGAGGCGGAGCCGGGGGCACGGATTTCCGCTCGAAACGGCATCCTCGATATCGATGCCGTGGACGGTGTGACCCTATGGTACGCCCGCGCGCTGACCGGACCGGTGGCGATCGACTATGAGGTGATGGCGGTGCAGGCCGGTGGGCCACATGACGCGGTCAGTGACGTCAATGCCTTCTGGATGGCGCGTGACCCGGCGGTATCCGGCGGCTCGGTTCTGGCGCGCCCGCGCGATGGGCGTTTTGCCAGCTATGATGGGCTGGAAACCTATTATGTCGGGATCGGCGGCAACCGAAACACGACCACCCGTATGCGCCGCTATGTCGGACGGGCAGGGGACCGGCCTTTGCTGCCCGAACATGATCTTGGCGACAGGACGGCGATGCTGGTGCCCAATCGCTGGATGCATATCCGGCTGATCGCGAACGGAAACGATATCGCGGTCGAGCGCGATGGGCGGCGGTTGTTCACGATGCAGGACGCTGCACCCTACCGCCAGGGCTGGTTCGGCCTGCGCACGACGCGGAGCCATTTGCGGGTGCGACATATGCGGATCACCCCGCTGCCCCGATAACGAAGGATGGCCGGATCGTCGTTGATCCGGCCATTCCCATCTTAGAATTTCAGGCTGAGCCCAGCAAAGAAACGCTGGCCCGGGTAGAAGACTTCGGACGTTCCGATATTCTTGATATAGGTACGGCCAAATTCCTTGTTGATGTTCTGCATTTCCATGAACAGGCTGTAATGCCATTGCGGGAAGCGGAACGTCACCTTGGCGTCGAGATAGCCTTCGCCCTTGCGATAGATGGGCAAGTTGCCGTTGTTCGCATCGGCCACCGTCTGCAACCAGTCTGATCGGAAGTTATAGGCCAGGCGGGCATTCAACCATCCCTTGTCGTAGAAGATGCTGGCGTTCCACGTCCACTTCGACAAGCCGGGATAATCGCTCAGCGGCTGACCGGTTGCGACATTGGTCAGATTGGTGCGCAGTGCACGGGCATAGGTCATGTTCGCGCTAGCACCCAATCCGTCGAACGGAGCGGGCAGGAAGGTGAAAGCGGTCTGCGCGCTCGCCTCGATCCCGTCGAGCAGTGCGCCAAAACCGTTTACCGGCTGTCGCACGGTATAGGTTACGCCGTCCTGGAACAGGTCGACGCCCGAGCGTACGATGTTTTCGATGACGAAGCTGTTCTCATACTTCTTGTAATAGCCCAGGCTGACCAGCGTGTCCTTGTTGGGATACCAGGCAAGGTTCACCTCCCACTGATCGGCGCGGTAAGGTTGCAGCGCCGGGTTGCCAGCGGAACAGACACTGTCCGCGGCGGCGATGGTCAGATCGTCGAGGCAGTTGATGTTGGGGACGAGATTGGTCGGCTTGGGCCGAGCCATGTTCTTGGCCCAGTTGCCCTGCAGAACGAGGTTGGGCGTGATCGCCAGCTGAAGGTTGAAGGTGGGCAGGATGTCGACATAATTATTGTCGAGCGACAGCTGCTGCGCACCGAGCACCACGGTTTCGGTCCGACCTGCCGCGTTCAGGCGTGTCTGGCGACGGATATTGGTCCCGGTTCCGACATCCTTGGTAAAGATATAGCGGACACCGGCATTGCCGGTCAGGCGCATGCCGAACACTTGCTGTTCGAAATTGCCCTGGACGTAGCCCGCCGCGATCGTCTCATTGATCTTCACCTGCGGGATTTGCGGCAAGCCGTTGGCCTGGCGCACGAGTGACTGGTTGAAGCCCGACAGGTCATAGAATTGCCCAAGGGTCTTCGGATCGAAATTGGCAAAGGCCAGGCGGGTCGGGATGGAGGACGGAATGCCTTGAATGCCCGTGAACATCGGCGCGCCACCGGTCGTCGTACCCAGCGCGCTGATGAGGTTCGCATATTCGTTGCGCGTCAGGAAATAGGTGTTGCCGATCGAGCGCTGCGGCACTGTCGCCGCATCGACGATCTGGGTGTTGTACGACACGTTCGCGCTCGTCTGATAAACGGCGGGCGTCGAACCCGACGCGGGCGTCAGCAAGCGGGAGCCGCCGCCCTGATAGGTGTAATAGTCCGCCCAGCGGAACTGGCCGCCGAAATCGATGCTCCGCAGCGGCCCCAGATCGGTGTCGTAGGTCCCGTCCAGTTTCAGCTGGTTCTCGCTATTGCCCTGATCGCTCGGACGATACTGGACGGTCGGGCCTGCGGGCATGACGTTTCCGGTCCGCGTGTAGTCGGTATAGATGCTCGGATCGGCAGGGTTGACGTTGCTGGGATAGATAAAGACTGGCACGCCTAGGTCGTTGTTGCGATCGACCTGCATGCCGGCGATGCCGGTGCTGAGCGAAATCAGGTTGGTGTTGCCGATCGTGCGCGACTCACTGCGCGAGGCGAGCCCCTTCAAGCGCAGGCGATCGACGATCCATTCGAAACCGGTGATGTAGTAACGCGACTTCTGGTTGTACTGAAAGTCGCGGCGCTGAACTCCCAAAATGTTGGACGAGCCGTTATAATTCGGTACGGCCGCGGTGCCGATGTTCACCGAGTTGAGTGCCGTCGTATAGCTGGTGACGACATGATTGGCATCGACGGTCGATGTGCCGTTCTGAATGACCGCCGTGTTCGGCGCCGCCAATTGGTAACGCTGGATGCGGCCCATATCGAGCGAATAGTTTACATCCTGGAGTCGTTGGTCGCGGTTGTTCCATTGCACTTCGGCATAAGCGCGAAAGTTGTGCGCGAATTCATACTGCGCCGTGATGTCGCCGGACAGGCGCTTGTCGCGACGCACGAGGTTGCGATAGCGCGGTACGGTCGGAGCCCAATCGTAGAACTGGCTTTCGCAGGCGGTACGACGCGTCGCCGCGCTCTGGTTGGCCGTCGCGCCGACGCCAGCGCAGCTGGCAAAGCTGTTGAACGCGGAATAGTTCGGATCGGCGACCGTCTTTTCGTTCGAACGGTCGAAGTCGGCGATGCGGCTCCAGTTCGTGTTGCTGGCATAATCCTGTCGCGTGGTCACGTCGCTGTAGGTGATATTGGCCAGGACGCCGAGACCGTCGATGAGGAAATGGGGCGTACCCACCAGCAGCGTCGCACGGGGGCGCCAATCCTTGGTCGTTTCCAGATGCTGGCCGGACAGATTGACCGTCGCCACCCCCTTTTTCAGCTCCAACGGCTTGCGCGTCTCGATCAGGACGGTGCCGCCCAAGCCGCCTTCGGTCAGCTTGGCCTGATAGCCCTTGTAGACGTCGATCGACTTGACGAGTTCGGAGGCGAATTCGCGGAAGTCGCCCGCGCGGGCTCCCAGCGCCGAGGACTGGCCGACGCCGTTGATTTCGACACGGTTGAGATCGGGCTCGACACCACGGATCGAAATCTGATTGCCTTCGCCGAATTCGCGGCTGAGCTGCACGCCGGTGACGCGGGCCAGGCTGTCGCCGATATTCTTGTCGGGGAAGCTGGCGATATCGTCGGCGACGATCGAGTCGACCACGGTCCCCGCATTGCGCTTGCGTGCGATGGCGGATTGCAGCGAGGCGCGCGTACCGACGACGATGATGTCGCCGGCGCTCGCGCCGCCCAGCGAGTCGGACGACTGGCTGCTCGTTCCGCTATTGTCGCTCTGCCCGTTTGCTTGGGCATTCTGCGCAAAGGCCGGAGTGCCCAGCGCCAGCCCGGCGGCCAGGACGCCCCAGGCCGATGTCCGCAACATGCCGCGCAGGAATGGCCGACCATGGACCTGATGCGATCCGCTGATGGCGACGAAACCGTTCATGGTGTCCTCCCTCTCGCCCCGGTGCCGCCGATGTGTCTCGGCTGACGGTTCTGGGGCCCCCTTACCGTATAAAAGACTTGTATATGACCACAATGTGGAATGCAATCATATAGATTGGAATTTTCTTCGGTGTCGCTATCCTTGAGTCCATGGTCGAAATGGCGTGGCAAGCGACCGGAAAGACAGCGTTTTAGGAGGATGACGGATGAGGAAGAGGATGGGACAGGCGCTGCGCGGCGGTATCGCGTCATGGGTTGCGATCGCTGCTGCGCTTCCCCTGATGGCGATGCCCCCCGATGAGAACCGGCAGGTCGAAAGGCTGGATCGGGGCGTCGTCGCGGTTCCGGCCATGGGTGGCGGCGTCCTGATCAGCTGGCGGTCGCTGGCGGCCGATGTGAAGGGGATAGGCTTTGACGTCTATCGAGATGGTCGAAAGATCACGGCGCATCCCATCATCGATTCGACCAATTTCAGGGACACGGCAGGCACGTCGGCCAGTCGCTATGCGGTGCGCATGATCGCACCTGGTGCTGCTGGCTCACTCACCCCCGACGCGCCGGTCTGGGCGAAGGGCTATCTGACCATCCCGCTCGATCCGCCGCCGGGTGGAGTCACCCCCGATGGCGAAGCCTATAGCTATACCGCCAATGATGTGGGGATGGGCGATCTGGATGGTGACGGGCAGCCGGATCTAGTGCTGAAATGGGACCCCACCAACAGCCATGACAACAGCCAGGCAGGCTATACGGGGCCGGTCTATCTCGACGGCTATACGTTGGCCGGCAAGAGACTGTGGCGGATCAATCTGGGCATCAATATTCGCGCTGGTGCGCATTACACCCAGTTCCTGGTGCAGGATTTCGACGGGGACGGTCGCGCCGAGGTGGCGATGAAGACTGCCGACGGCACGATCGATGGTACGGGGCAGGTGATCGGTGACGCGAAGGCCGACTGGCGCGAACATGGCGGCGAGGTGCCGCAGGGCGACAGGACCGGGGCGCATGTCACCGCCGATGGGCGGATGGTCGCCAAGCTCGCTGGGCGTATCCTGACCGGGCCGGAATATCTGACGGTATTCGACGGGCTGACGGGCCGCGCGCTGGCGACCGCGCCCTATGATCCGCCGCGCGGGCCGCGCCACGATCCCGGCTTTGCGCAGATGGCGAAGCTGTGGGGCGATGCCTATGGCAACCGGGTCGACCGGTTCCTGGCCGGGGTTGCCTATCTCGACGGGCGGCACCCGAGCATGATCTTCGGGCGGGGCTATTATGCCCGCACCGCGATCGCCGCCTGGGACTATCGGAACGGCAAGCTGACCGAGCGCTGGCTGTTCGACACCGACCAGCCGGGCAATCAGGACTATGCCGATCGCGGCAATCACCAGTTGAGCATTGCCGATGTGAACGGCGATGGGCGTGACGAGGTGATCTATGGCTCGATGGCGGTCAGCGCCGATGGCAAGGGGCTATGGACGCAGCCGCTCTATCACGGCGATGCGATGCATGTCGGCGACCTCGACCCGACCCGGCCCGGACTGGAGAAATTCGGCGTGCACGAACAGATCGCGCATAATGGCGGGATCGGCTCGGCGCTGCTCGACGCGCGGACCGGCGAAATTCTGTGGACCAAGGCCGCCAAGACGGACACGGGCCGCGGCCTTAGCGCCGATATCGACCCGCGTCATGTCGGCGAGGAGATGTGGGGCGCGAACCAGCCCGACCTTTACGACGTGCACGGCAAGGCCATCGGGCCGCATCCCAGGCAGACCAATTTCGCTATCTGGTGGGACGGCGATCTGCTTCGCGAGCTGCTCGACGGCACGACCATCTCCAAATGGAACTGGAAGACGGGCAAGGCCGAGCCGCTGCTGGTCGCGGAAGGTGCGGCGTCGAACAACGGCACCAAGGCGACGCCAGCGCTGCAAGCCGACCTGATCGGCGACTGGCGCGAGGAGGTGGTGTGGCGCAGCGCGGACAATCGCGAGTTGCACATCTATACCACGCCGTGGCCGACGACGCATCGGATCACGACGCTGTTGCAGGACCCGGTCTACCGTGCGGGCATCGCGTGGCAGAACACGGCCTATAACCAGCCGCCGCATACGGGTTTCTACCTGGGCATGACCAAGCCGTCCGATCAGGCGGAGTGAGGGCGACGACGTAACCCGGTCAAAGGACCGGGTTACGTCCCCAGAGCTGGTCGTAGCGCCAGCCCGACAGGTCCTCCACCACCTCGCGTGTCTGCGGGCTGGCGGGCTCGCGTTCGCCCGCGCGCAGCCGCTCGATCTCGTCCATCAGCACCGCATGGGACGCGGGATCGAGCCGGAAGCGCAGGGACACCCATAGGCCGAAGGCGAGCAGCGCCAGCGTGCCCCCGACCATGACGATGACGATCGCATGGACGGTCTGCGCCGACTGGCTGGTCGCACCGGTGACGAAGCCCGAGGCTTGCAGGATCTGGCCGACCATGATGAGCGCTGCGGCTTGCGACATCTTGCGCACGAAGGTCATGACCCCGGCAAAGGCCCCCTCGCGGCGGCGGCCGGTGACGATCTCGTCGACATCGGCCATGTAATTATAGGTCGCCCATGGGATGTAGTTGAGCGCCCCGCGGCCCAGTCCGGCGAAGGCCACCGGTAGCGCGAAAATCCAGCCGTTCGCACCATGTCCGCTCCACCAGAGGCCCAGGAACAGCAGCACGCCCAGCGCGAAGCTACCCACCGCAATTCGATAGGCACGGGCGGGGGAAGCACGCAGCGCGAAGTTGATCGCCAGCAACACCGCGACCGTCTGCACCGCATAGGTGAGACCCGCCAGGTTCGACACCGCCAGCGTCGTGCCGCCCAGCGCGAAGACGACGAAATAGGCAAAGGCCGCGTTGAATATGTCCTGGCTGATATAGCCACCCAGATACATGCCCAGATGCAGTCGGAACGCCCGGATGCGCAGGGTCGAGAACAGATTGCGATACAGGTCGCGGATCGCGGCCAGCGGCGTCATCCGCTCGCGGGCCAGTTCCATGGTCTCGGCCGAGCGCGGTCGCTCCCAGCTGAAGAGATAGAGCATCGTCGCGGAGGCCATGAACAGGACGGAGAACAGGATGCCCATATAGAGGTAGGTGTCGGGCGAATCCTTGCCCAGATGCTCGATCAGACGGCCGGGCAAGATGGCCGCAAGGATCGCCGAGATCTGCCCGCACATGATCCGCCAACCGGCGAACTTGGCCTTGGTCCGGTAATCGCTGGCCATCTCGGCGGCCAGCGTCTCGAACGGAATGATCTCGAGCGCGTAGACCAGCTCGAACAGGACATAGGTGACGAGATAATACCAGAAGCTCTGCCCCGCGACCCACATGATCGCAAAGGACGGCAGCAGCGGGATGGCGGCCAGCACGAACGCCCGCCGCCGCCCGAACTTGCGCCCCGCCCAGGTGTTGCCGAACCGGTCGGAAATATAGCCGATGGTCGGGCTGGCTACCGCGTCGAGCACGCGGGCGATGCCGAAGATCAGCGTCGCCTGTGCCGCCGACAGGCCGCAAAAGGTCGTGTAGAAGAACAGCACCCATGTGCTGATGACCGCCATCGACCCAGCGCCGAGGATGTCGTTCGATCCATAGGCCGCGAAATTGTACCAGCGGACCGGACGGGCGGGGGTGATGGCGGCGGTGGACATCAGATATAGGTCCGCAGGAATTCGCCGAGCGCGCAGATGGCGAGGCTCTGTCCATAGGGCATCGAGGTCAGCGCGATGTCCTTGTAGAACTGCATCGTGTCGCCCATCGCGGTGCCGAAGCTGACCTGCTTCAACTCGCCCTTGTCGTCGATATTGGCGAGGACGGCGCGGATCGCCTTGATCCCGACGGCTTCATAGTGGCGCGGCAGATAGCCCTTCCGCACCGCCTTCAGGATGCCATAGGCGAAGCCGGCGGTGGCGGATGCCTCCAGATAGCTGGTCGGATCGACGATCAGCGTGTGCCACAACCCACTCTCGTCCTGATGCTCGGCCAGCGTCTTCACCTGCGCCGCGAGCGTATCGATCAGGAAGGTGCGGAACGCATCGCCTGGCGGCAGATCGAGCATCTCGATGATCTCGGGGATGGCGATCGTGACCCAGCAATTGCCGCGCGCCCATAGCGCACCCGCAAAATTGTGCCGCCCGTCAAAGGTCCAGCCATGGTACCAGAGGCCGGTCCGGCGATCGAACAGATATTTGATGTGGATCAGGAACTGGCGCTTGGCTTCCTCGATATAATGCGGGCGATCCAGGATCTGGCCGATGCGCGCCAGCGGCAGGACGCTCATCATCAGCGTGTCGTCCCACATCTCCTGCGGGTTCTCGTCGTTGAAGACGATGTGCTGGAAGCCGCCTTCCTCGGTCTTGGGCAGGCCGTCATCGGCCATCAGCCATTCGGCCCAGATGTCGAGATAGGGCAGATAGGTCTGGTCGCCGGTATGTTCATAGAGGTTGGCGAGCGTCAGGAAGGGCGACATGGTGTTGATGTTCTTGGTCGGCGTGCCCGCGACGAAGCGGTCCTCGAACCATTTCAGCATCACGTCCCACGCGGCCTCGTCGCCGGTCTGTTCCCAATAGCGGTACAGGCCGAACAGGCCGATGCCGTGGGTCCATTCCCAGTCGTTCCACCCCTTGGTGTCGATGACGCGGCCATCCTCCAGGCGGAGCAGGAACTCGCCGGTCTCGTCCTTGATGTTGACGAGGTTGTCGATCAGCTTGGCGATTTGCGCCGTCACCTCGGCGCGAGGAATGTCGTGATTGAGGGCTGCCACGGGAAACGTCTCCGAAGGATCAAGGGGTGGGATAGAGGTCGCGGTAAGCGGGGGCGGCCACGTCGGTGACCGCGCCGCCGCCGCGCGCGTGATGGAGGGTGACGAGCCGAACCGGCTCGATCACGTTGCCGGCCGCGCCGTCGCTGGTGACGGCAAGGGCGAGCGTGTTGCGGCCGCGATGGTGCAGGATGCCGTTGGGGATCGGGAAGACGCGCTGCGGCCCGACATTGGCGACGAACTGGCCCATGTTCCAGCCGTTGACGAAGATCAGCACGCGGTAGCGGCCCGGCGAGCGCGGTGTCTTGGGATCGCCGATCTGAAGGCCGATCGTGGCGTCCTCGCCCTTGGGGACGGACAGGTCGAAAGCGGTGCGATACCAGCTGGTGCCGGCATAGGGCTTCACCTCTGCCAGCTTCAGCGACGTCCATGCGCTGTCCGGGAAACCGGGCAGCGTCCAGCCCATGCGCTCGCCGTACAGGCCGCCATTGTTGCTGGGGCCGCGCGCGACATCCTTCAGGTCTTCGCCGCCTGCACGCCCCTGAATCTTCCATGCGATCGGCACCGCGAAGCTGTCGCCGCCCGGGCGCGCCAGGGAGACCGAGATCAGCCCGCGCGGCTCCTTGTGCGCGTCGTCGACGTCGAGGTCCCAATTATGCCCGTTGACCCGCACCATCGCGGCGAGGACGTGATCGCCCGATATAGCTTCGGGGGGTAGGGTGAACTCGGCGACGCCGGTGGTGATCGGACGCGGCAGGCCGCCTGCCAGTTCGTGCTGACCGATCAGCTTCCCGTCGAGGAAGAGTTGCAGCATGCCGGCACCGCCCGCGCCGTAATGGACGGTCACGGTCTGCGCATCCGCAGAGCCGGTGAAACGACCGCGATACCAGACGTCGCCGTCGTGGAAGCCGTAGGAATCCGCGCCGAGATTGGGCTGGCCGGTCGGCGGGCGGATGGTCGCGACGTTGCGGGCGCCGCCTACGACGGTCCAGCCGCTGTCGTCGAAGCCTAGCCGGGCTTCGGGTGAGCCCTCGGCATAGCGCCACGTCGCGGCGGTCAGGTCGGGCAAGGTCAGGGCTTGCGGCGCGGGCAGGGCGCGTTTGGCCGTCAGGCTGCCGCTCGCCGAGCGCGCGACTGGGATCGTTTGTCCGTTCCAGTGCACCGAGCGCACCGGCCCCCAGACTTCGAGTGGCGCTACCGTTTCGGTATCGCCGGTGAGGTCGAGTGTCTCGCCGCGTACCGTCGCACGGCGGACGAGTGCAGGGCCGCGTTCCAGTAGGCCGTCCTGCCGGAAGAAGCTCTGTCCTGCTGCCACGTCGCCGATCAGCAGCAGCAGCGGTGCACGTCCGCCGCCCTCGATCCGCACGCGGGCGAGGTCGTTGTGGGTGTAGGTCAGGCGCAGGTCGCCCTTGGCGGCGTCGAACGCGCTCGCGACCTGACCCTCGATCACCGTCACCTTGGGCGCGCTCGCGTAGCGCAGCACCGTCTCGCCGGGCTCGCCTGCGCGGCCGTAGAACAGCGCGACATCCTCCGCGCCGTGGCGGATCGTTGTCTGGAGTTCGGAGGTCGAATAGACCAACCGCTGGCGTTCGAGGTTCGCCCCCGCGACCAGCAGCTTGGCGTCGCGGCCATGAAGTTCGCTGGCGAAGCTGTAGCGGCCATCGGGCAGTTCGGCGGTAATGGTGAAGTGCGCGTCGCCGGTGGCATTGGACGGTTTGGGCGCGACGAACAGCAGGCGGGCGTCAGTATCGGGATTGCGGTCGTGATAGACCTGCACCGCGTCGCTACCGGTGATCGCGATCGGCGGCGCTTTCTCCAGCCGAGCGAGGTCAGGCACGGCGGCGAGGAACTGGCCGATCTGCTTCAGCTCCAGCGCCTTGGGCCGCAAATTGCGCGCCTCGTCGATCGCCGAGCCATAGTCGTAGGAGGTATAGACCACCGGCGCGGGCAGCCAGCCCCAGCTGGTGCCGCCATAGCCCATATAGATGCTCTGGATGGCGATGCCGTTGGCGATGTTGGTGCCGTAGAACACGCGCTGATAGCCGCTGCCGCGCTGGATCGCGTTGCACGGATACATGCCGTTCGACCCCCAATAATCGAACCAGCCGCCGCCGAACTCGGCGATGAAACCGGGGGTTTTGGGCGAGGCGCTGGCGCCGCCTCTCGCGCCGCCTGGGCCGTACAGGCCCCAGTCGGGGGCGGGGGCGCCTTTCGTGGGCTTGTTGTCGACGCCGCACACGCCGCCGGGATAGCCGTCGAACGCATACAGTTCCTGTGGTCCCGGTACGGTGAGCGGCACGTTGGAGCTCTTGGGCACCCAATAGCCATTACGGCCCTGGTCGTTGTGGAACATCGGCACGGTGATGCCGTCCGCACGGGCCTTGTCGTACAGGTGCTGCATGTAGCGCGACTGCGCGGGCGTGGTCAGCGCAAGTTCGTTTTCGATCTGGTGGAGAATGACGCTGCCGCCGCGGCCTAGCTGATGACGCGCGATGATCGGGTTGATCCGGTCGAGCCATTCGTCGACCGCCGCGAGATATTCGGGATCGTCGGTGCGCGCCTTGCTCGGCTGATTGACCAGCCAGCCCGGAAAACCGCCGCGCGACAGCTCGGCATTCACATAGGGCCCGGCACGGGTGATGACGTAGAGCCCTTCTTCCTGCGCCATGGTCAACAGCCGGTCGATGTCGCGGATGCCGCTGAAGTCGTACACGCCCTTCTTCGGGCTGTGGAAGCCCCAGTCGATATAGATGGCGACGGTGTTGAAGCCGCTCGCCTTTATCTTCTGCAGGATGTCGCGCCACAGATCGGGTGAGGGCAGGCGGAAGGGGTGGAATTCGCTCGACCAGATCAGGGTCGGCTTGCCGTCGATCAGGAGCGACCGGCTGTCGAAGGTGACGCGCGAGGACGCCGTTGCAGGAGTGGCCTGCGATGCGGCGGCACCGGCCAGCAGCAGGGCGGCGGCAAGGCTCATGCGAAGTGAAACATCGGCATCAGCGGCGCTTCGACCGGACGATTGCCCGGCTGCACCTCCATCAGGTCGGCCATATAATCCCACCAGCGCTGCATGACCGGCTTGCCGGGCAACGCATCGCGCTTGTCGTCGGGGTGGAGGCGCAGGACGGCGAACAGCGCGTTGGTCTCTTCGTCGAGGAAGATCGAATAATCATAGATGCCCGCCTCGCGCAGCGCGTCGGCGAGGTCGGGCCAGATTTCGTCGTGACGGCGGCGATATTCGTCCGCCATACCGGGCTTCAGCATCATGCGGAATGCGATCGGCTGGCTCATGCGTCATCTCCGGGAATATTGAGGCCGTGGCGGTGGGCGAAGGTCGCGAAGCGGGCGAGCCACGGATGCGGCCTGCCGTCCGGGCCGATCAGGCGCGGGCCGTGGCCGCCGGTCTCGACGATGTGAAGTTCGGCGGGGCGGGGCAGCGCATGGACCGCCTGGAACATCGCGATGCTATTGGCGACCGGCACCACCGGATCGTCGGCGGCATGGCCGAGAAAGGTCGGCGGCATATCGGCGGGCAGGTTCAGCTCGGCGGAATAGCGGGCGGCCATTTCGGCATCGGCATTGCGCCCCAGAAGTTCGCGCTTCGACTGGCTATGGGCAAAGGCTTGGGTCATCGTGATGACCGGGAAGAGCAGGCCGACCGTCTTGAGTGTCGTCGGCTGGCTGTCCGCCATGTCGACCGGATCATAGGTCTTCAGCGCCGACCGGGACGCCAGCCGTGCCGCCAGATGCCCGCCCGCCGAAAAGCCCATTGCCGCCACGTTGGTCGGGTCGATGCTCCATTCCCCGGCCCGTGCCCGGATCACCCGCAGCGCGCGCTGCGCATCCTGCAACGGCGCATCCGGCCCCGCCGCCCACCCGTCATGCGGCAGGCGGTAGAGCAGGTCGAAGGCGGTTACGCCCTGTGCGGCAAACCAGCGTGCGACCGGCGACGGCTCGCGCCCGACCGCGACCCTGGCATAGCCGCCGCCGGGGATCAGCAGCACGGCCGCGCCGGTCGGTTTCGCGGCCGGGCAGACGGTCAGCATCGGCGTCGCGATATGCGGCCAGGCGATGTTATCAGCCGGCCCGTCGGGCGAGCGCAGCACGAAATTGTCCACCACGGGCGGGCTCGGCATCCCCGGTGGCGTGGCGGGCCAGATGGGAAAGCGACTGGCGGCGGGGGCTGCCCTGGCAACGCGCGGCGTCGCGGCGAGCGACAGGCCGGCGGCGATCAGGGTGCGTCGGTCGAGCGTCATGATCAGTTCCCCGCCGGTCGTTCGGTGCTTTGCATCGTGCTTGCCGCCAATCGAAAGCGTTCCGGCGCGGGCGGCTGGCCGGGGTCGAAGCGAGGCAGGTCGCTCCGCACGAAGCGCGCGAGCGACGGCAGCCCCCGCATCCGCTCGGCGATGTCGCGGGCCATCACCCAGGCACCGTAATTGTCGTGATGCGTTGCGTCGCGCCCGCCGTCGTTGAAGGCGAGAGGCGCGCGAGCCTGCCCCAGCGCCTCGTAGAAGCGGATCGAATCCGCGTTCAGGTCGATCACCGGCACATGCTCTTCGGCGCCCACCGCGCGGACGGCGGCGGGATAGTCGCCCAGCGTGGGCCGGATATGCCCGTCCGCCGTCCATTGCCGCCGCTCGGGCGAGGTGACCAGGATCGGCGTCACGCCGCGCCGCCGCAACTCGGCGATGTAGGTGCGCAGGTACGCGCGATAGGTTGTCGCGGCCTCGGCATAGGTTTGCGGCCACTGCGCCTTCTGGTCGTTATGGCCGAACTGGATCATGGCGATATCGCCGGGCTTTGCGCTCGCCAGCACCTTGTCGAGCCGCAGCTCGGTCAGGAAGGATTTCAGCGTCTCGCCGGATTCCGCATGGTTGGCGACCGCGATGGTCGGGGCCTGGAAGACGGGCAGCATCTGGCCCCAGCTGGCCGCCGGTTCGGCGGGCTGATCGGTCACGGTGGAGTCGCCGAGCAGGAACAGCGTCGGCACCTCGACGGGCGCGATCGAGACAGTGCGCAGGCCAGGCGCGGAACCCAGTACTTCCAGCGTCAGGCGGTCGTCCCAGTTGAACGAACCGACCTCGCGCGGCTTCAGCCGTACCGCGCTGCCCCCCGGCGCATTGGCGGGAGGGGCCGCCAGTTGGGGGTCTCGGACATTCACGATGAAGCGGCGCGTCACGATCTCACCCGGGCGCGTGCGGATCGCATCGAGCATCAGGCGGCGGTTCTCCGCCTTGATCGTGGTGTCTGTCGCGCGGGCCGTATCGCCCAGCGTCACCGTCACGGCATAATTGCCCGGCGCCGCCGCGACCGAGAACAGGTGCGGGTCGGCCTCATAGCCGAAATCCTGGTCGAAGCGATGGTCGGCGGCCACGGCGACTGCGCCGGGCTCCTGCACGTTCGCCGCGAGTATGAAGTGACGCGCCGGGGACGGCGACTGGGCCGATGCGATGCTCGCCATGCCCAGCGCCGCCGCCGCGATCAGCCGACGCATGACGGCCCGCCCGCGGGCGTCGTACGGCTGAGCGCTGGCCGGTCCTTGAGGATGTATCTTGCGATCGGCAGATGCGTCTTCGCCAGGCCGCCCGCGATCAGGTCGGCGATCCGGCGCGCGCCGAGTTCGCTGAAATGCGTGTCGTCATCGACCGCCTCGGTATAGCCGGGCAACCCTTCGCCCTTGGCATAATGGAGGTAGTAGATGCGCGAGCCATCCAGGCCAATGCCGTCGATCCAACGCTCCGACAGGGCCGCCAGGTCGATCAGCGGCACATGTTCCTGCTTCGCCACGCGCTTGGCGGCCTCCGAATAGGTCGGGAAGCTCGGCACGACATGTCCGTCTTTGAACGCCCGCCGCGTGACCGGGGTCAGCAGCACCGGCCTGGCCTTGGCGGCACGGGCGACGGCGATGAAGCGCTTGAGATTGGCTTCATAGTCGGGGACGGGTGTGTAGCGTTCGGGCTTGGCCTGGTTCGCGTCGTTATGGCCGAACTGGATCAGCAGCGTGTCGCCCGGCTTCAGGTCGCGGGCGATCGCATCCAGACGTCCCTCCGCCATGAAACTCTTAGTACTGCGCCCGCCGATCGCGCGATTGACGACCGTGACCTCCGGCCCGACGGCGCAGCGGAGCATCGAGCCCCAGCCGGACAGCGGATATTTATCGGGCCGATAATCCTGCGCGGTCGAGTCGCTGGCGATGAAGATGCGGGCGGGGGGCATCGCATGAGGGGGCGCCCCTGCGAGCAGCAGCGGCAGAGCGGCGACCAACAGTCCGACAGCCGCCCGATGACGTTTCGCCATGCACCCGCTCCCTTGTCATGCCTTGCGAACCTGTCTGGTCCGCTTTCCCGAACTATGCGCATCAATCCCACATAGTGCAAGACAAGTTTGGTATCTGGAATGAATTTAACGGCTGTCTTTCTCCCGCCAGCCTAGGTCTCGGCTGATGGCGTGTGCGGTGTCCAACACCTCACCGGTCAACGCGGTCATGCGGTCGTCCGACATATATTGTGCCGCACTCGATACGCTGATTGCCGCGACGATCCGGCCGCTGGCGTCACGGATCGGGGCCGCGACACAGCGTATCTGGTCCTCATTCTCCTCCAGGTCATAGGCGCAACCGAGACCGACATAGCCGCGCATCCGTTCGAGCCAGATTGCATAATCGGGGGCTTTCGGATCGCCGCCGCGCTCCTCCTCGAACCGCTGACCCCAGGCCCGCGCATCGTCGTCGAGCATCAGCGCCTTGCCGAGGCCCGTCGAGGTCATGGGCTGGCGGTCGCCCACCCGGCTTGAGATATCGACCCGGCGGCGGCCGGGAATTTTGTCGAGATACAGCGCCTTGTCGCCGTCGCGCACGCCCAGATGGACGGTATCTTCCGACGCGGCGGCCAGTGCCTCGATATGTTCGCGGCCGATCTGGACCACGTCCGCCTGCTGCTGCGCCAGGAAACCAAGTTCAAGCAGCTTCGGCCCCAGGCGATAGCCCTGGCGCGGCGTGAAGATCAGGAAACGCCGGTCGATCAGCGCGCTGGCCAGCCGGTGCGTCGTACTGCGGGTCAGGCCCAATCGCTCGGCCAGCTCGGCCAGCGCGATGGGGCGGTCGGCAACCTCGTCGATCAGGTCGAGACCGCGCAGCAGCGTCTGGCTGCCGGTCGGACCCTTGGTCTCGCCGGATTCGGTTTTGGGGGTCTTGGCGGGTGCGGGCATCGGAAAGGCTCTCCAATCGCGCCGCAGTGTCTGCGTGCGCGTACCATATTGTGGAAGTGTCTGCCCGGGCAGGGCGCTACTGTCGAGAGCAAAGCGCGGTGATCGGTCGCGGTTACGGCCAGAATGGGGTATTCCGTGCGTTTGCCCGCGATACCTGGTCGAGGATGATCGCTGCACGCGCGTCCGGGCCGTCATGTGACAGTGACAGCCCATCGACCGTCAGCCCCTGGACGTGCTGCGCCCACAGCCCCCAGGCGGGCAGGGTGCCGAACATGCTCGGTTCGGGATAGGCGTGGGGACATTCCTCCGGCATCCGTGCCGAGTCCTCCATCGTGCCACCACCACGATAATGGAGGCTCACCCGCGCGAGCGTCACGTCACGAATCGGATGGCGTTGCAGTCCAGCGATGATGAACGGATAGCGATGATCTATGCCGGTCGCGTGGATGTCGGTCAGGGTGATGCCGCGCAGCGCCCCGACGCCCAGACCCGCCGGTCCGCGCCCGCGATCGCCCAGCCGCAGGAAAGCCGGGGCGCTGGTGACGTCGTTCATGGCCAGCCGCCGCGCGGTCACTCCCTCCATGATGCCGCCATCGACCACCTCCAGCGCCAGCCCCCGGCTGCGGTCAAATCGGCAATCCTCGATCAATATGTCGCGAAAGCCGCCATTGCTCTCGGTTCCGATCTTGATCCGGCCGGTGGGACCGTCCCGGTCGGGCGCGAACCGTTGCGTCGTGCCGAACCGTCCGTCCAGCATCGTGCCGCGGTCATAGCCCGATACGGCGCAGTCGCGGATGACAATATTCTCGACATCGATGGGGTGGCCCATGGCGAGGCTGCTCTTGACGACGATGGCGTCGTCATTGGGCGTATTGACCCTGCAGCGCGTGACCATGGCATGGGATACGCCGTCCAGGTCGATGCCGTCGCGCTCGCTGTCGATGGTCAGCCGGTCGATGGCGACGCGGGTACAGCCGGTCAGCAGGACCGCGATATGCCCGCCGCGATCGATAGTCAGGTCGTGCAGCGTCACGCCGTGACAATCGCGCAGGGCGATCGCCTTGTTGCCCAGCCCGCGCATGGCCTCGACGTCCGGTTCCAGCGCGGCGAGGGCGGCGGCGCTCATGTCGCGCATCGATAGCGGCCTTTCGCCCCGTTGCGCACGCCAGCGCGATCCCGGGCCGTTGCGGGTCAGGCCGCATCCCTCGATCCGCCCCCGCCCGGCAATGGCGATGTCGTGCAGCCCGTCGCCCCAGATCAGGCTGTTATGCCAATGGCTGTGCCCGAAATCCTGATAAAGTTGGTCTCCGCGCGGTTCGGGATCGTCATAACGTCCGGCATGGCGCGCCGGATCGGCCGCCTCGATCACCGCGCCTTCGGCCAGCCATAGCGCGACCTCGCTCGCCAGTCGGATCGAGAAGCAAAGGTAACGCCCGGCGGGCAGCATCACCGTCCCGCCGCCCCGGCCCGCGACATGGGCGATGGCGCGGTTGATCGCGGCGTGGTCCAGCGTCTGCCCATCGCCTCGCGCGCCCGCCTCGCGCGCGTTCAGCCATTGCCGGGCATGGACCGGCGCGGCGAAGCGCATGGTCAGGGCCGTGCCTTGGCAACCTCGACCGCATAGACCTGCTGCCCGCCCTGCATGTTGGAGCGGAAAACCAGCCATTTGCCGTCCGGCGTGAAGTTGGCATTGGGCTCCAGCCGGTAATCCTGGGCTTTCATATTGACGAGCTTTTCCGCCTCGAAAACGCCCGGCTGGATCAGCGTATCGGCATCGGGCGCGCGGATACCCGCCACATCGGGGACGGCGCGCGGGCGGAACAGATAGAGCCATTTGCCGTCGGGCGCATGCGCGACCATCTCGCGGTCGCCGCCATCGCCGGAGAAGAGCTTGCCGTCGGGCGAACTGTTGAAATGCACCGACCATTCGTTGCGGTCGAGATGATATTGGGTGCGCTTGCCGGTCGCGACGTCATAACCCGCCACCCAGAAATCCTCGCCGCGCGGCGTTTGCAGATCATACCAGATGGTTCGTCCGTCATGGGAGAACCACTCATGCCCGGCGATCTCCATGTTCATCGTGCGGGTATGGATCTTGCGCGGGGCATCGCCCGGCCGGTTGATCCGCATCAGCCAGAGCCGGTCGACCTTGTGCCAGGGTCCTTCGTGACAGAACATCAGCAGCGCCGGGTCGGTCGGCGAGAATTGCAGATGGTTGAGCCAGTCGGTCGCGCGGTGGACGATGCGCTTTGCTCCGGTCCGGGTGTCGATGACGAACATCGCCATCGGCACGCGCGCCTCGAGCCGCTCGTTCATCCGCACTTCCTTCGCCTCGGCATAGGTCAGCGGCTTGCCGTCCGGGCCAGTCGCCCGGTAATTGGCCTGGTCGTAGCGGGCGTCCTTCTTGGCGAAGAGCGCGAGCGTGTCGGACGAGGCATGGGGATCGGTCTCGACACCGCCCAACAGCGTTTCGTCGGCGTTGATCGTCTGGATGTCGCCATGGTCGATGGCGACGACCTTGCGGACCTTGCCGCTGTCGATATCGGCGGCCCAGATGATCTTGGCACCCTGTCCGTCCGCGCTTTGTGTCTGGTAATAGACGGTTGGCGTCCGGTGGCCGGTGAAGAGCAGGCGGAACGGCCCCGTGATCGGCACCACCGTCTTCAGCGCGCGGGTCTTCAGGTCGACGGAGGCGATGCCCTTGGGCGTCGAGATCAGCAGCTTGTCGCCCTGCGGCGTATAGCCGTTGAAGTTGAAATAGAGGCTGGCGCTGCCCGGCTCGTCCGACAGCCGGACGATGCGGTGGCCGGTATCGGGATCGACCCATTCGCGCGGTGGCGTGGTGTCCGCCGCCAGCGCGACGGACGGTCCGGCCAGCGCCAGCAGCAGGGCAGCCCCCATCCTCATTGCAGGTTCACATAGGCGCCGCCATCGACCAGCAGCGCCGCGCCGGTCACATAACGCGCCATGTCGGAGGCGAGGAACACGGCCGGTCCCGCCATATCCTCGGGCACGCCGAGCCGCCCCAGCGGCACGCGGCCCTCCATATATTTGCGCTTGGCCTCGTCGGCCAGATCGTCCTTGTTGATCTCGGTGAGGATAGTGCCGGGCAGCAGCGAGTTGCAGCGGATGCCGTGGCGTCCCAGCGCGATCGCGGCCGACTGCATCAACGAATGCAGGCCTGCCTTGGTCGGGGTATAATGCGTCTGATACTCGCCGCCGACGAGCGCGGAGATCGAGGAGATGGCGATGATTGACCCGCCATGGCCCTGTTGAACCATCTGCCGCGCCGCCGCCTGGCACATATAATAGCCGCCATGCAGATTGACCCGCATCGTCCGCTCGAACGTCTCGACCGGCATGTCGAGGAAGCTGTGGAAGGGGCAGATGCCCGCATTCGACACCATCACATCGACCTTGCCGAACGCATCGGCCGCGCGCGCGATGAAGTCGGTCGCGGTGGCGGGGTCGGCCACATCGCCCTGGATGGCGACCGCGCGGCGGCCATGCGCCTCGATCCCCGCCACGCACTGGGCGGCGCCGTCCGAATCGCGGGCATAGTTGATCGCGACGTCCGCACCGTGTTCGGCCGCCCCGATGGCGATCGCACGACCGATGCCCGTCGAGGCGCCGGTGACGACCACGGTTTTTCCTTCCAGCAGCTTCACGACCTTGCTCCTCATCCTGTCCGTCTGCTCACTTGGCCGACCGGATTTTACAAAACAACCGATTGACCTTCTGAGTCTCAACAATTAGCATACTATTCCATAAAGTGAGAAAGTAAAGCCGGGAGGATCGGATGCGGGGCGGTTGCCAAGAGACGCGGGCCAGCGGGGGCGGGCGATGAGCCTGTCGCGGATCAAGCACGTCCGCGCCTTCGTCGCGCGCGGGGCAGGGGCCGATTATCACGATCAGGGCGCGGGCCACTGGATCGACGACCACATCGCCACGCCGATGAGCCGCTATCCCGAATATCGCCAGTCGCGGCAAAGCTTCGGCATCAACGTGCTGGGCACGCTGGTCGTGGAGATCGAGGCCGAGGACGGCACGATCGGCTTTGCGGTGACGACCGGGGGCGAGCCCGCCGCCTATATCGTCGAGAAGCATCTCGCCCGGTTCCTCGAAGGACGCTCGCCGGTCGAGGTCGAGAAGATCTGGGACCAGATGTATTTCTCGACCCAATATTATGGCCGCAAGGGGCTGGTGGTGAACGCGATCTCCGGCGTCGATCTGGCGCTATGGGATCTGCTGGGCAAGCTGCGCGGCGAGCCGGTCTATCACATGCTGGGCGGCGCGGTGCGCGACGAACTGCAATTCTACGCCACCGGCGCGCGGCCCGATATCGCCAAGGAACTGGGCTTCATCGGAGGCAAGCTGCCGCTGCACCACGGCCCGGCCGAAGGGCTGGAGGGGATGGAGAAGAACATCGCGCTGCTCGCCGACATGCGCAGCAAATGCGGTGACGATTTCTGGCTGATGTACGACTGCTGGATGGCGCTCGACCTCGACTACGCGACGCGCCTCGCGCATCGCGCGTGGAACGAATGCGGGCTGAAATGGATCGAGGAGGCGCTGAGCCCCGATGATTACTGGTCCTATGCTGAGCTTCGCAAGAAGGCGCCGCCGGGGCTGCTCGTCACCACCGGCGAGCATGAGGCAACCCGCTGGGGCTTCCGCATGCTGATCGACATGGGCTGCTGCGACATCATCCAGCCCGATGTGGGCTGGTGCGGCGGCGTGACCGAACTGATCAAGATCGCCAACTATGCCGACAGCCGGGGGGTGATGATGATCCCGCACGGATCGTCGGTCTATAGCTATCACTTCGTCATCACCCGGCACAATTCGCCCTTTGCCGAATTCCTGATGATGCACCCCGGACCCACCGAGGTCGTGCCGATGTTCGCGCCGCAATTGCTGGGCGAACCGGTGCCGCAGAACGGCCGCATCCGCGTCAGCGCGCTCGACAAGCCCGGCTTCGGCGTCGAGCTGAACGCCGACGTGCCGCTTCATCGCCCGTATACCCATTGAGGATTTTCCCATGAAACTCTGTCGCTATGGACAAAAGGGCGCGGAAAAGCCCGGTCTGGTCGATGCCGATGGCCGCATCCGCGACCTGTCGGACGTAATCGACGACGTCACCTCCGCCACCCTCAGCCCCGAGGCCCTGGACCGCCTCCGCGCCGTCGATCTCGACACGCTGCCGCTGGTCGAGGGGAGCCCACGCTACGGCGTGCCCGTCGCTGGCATCGGCAAGTTCATCGCCATCGGGCTCAACTATGCCGATCATGCGGCGGAGTCCGGGCTGCCGGTGCCGCCCGAGCCCATCTTCTTCACCAAGGCGATTTCGTGCCTGACTGGCCCCAATGATCCGGTGATGATCCCCAAAGACGCCGAAAAGACCGACTGGGAGGTCGAACTGGGCGTCGTGATCGGCAAGACCTGCCGCTATGTCGAACAGGCCGACGCGCTGGATCATGTCGCAGGCTATGTGCTGGCCAACGACGTGTCCGAGCGCGCTTTCCAGAAGGAGCTGGGTAGCCAGTGGGACAAGGGCAAGGGCTGCGACACCTTCGGTCCGGTCGGCCCTTGGCTGGTGACGGCGGACGAGGTTGGCGACTGCCAGGAACTGGACATGTTCCTCGACGTCAATGGTCGGCGGATGCAGACCGGCAACACCCGGACGATGATCTTCCCGGTCGCCGAGTGTATCGCCTATGTCAGCCGCTTCATCACCCTGCACCCCGGCGACCTGCTGATCACCGGCACACCACCGGGCGTGGGCGAGGGGCAGAAGCCCGAAAAGATCTTCCTCAAGGCGGGCGATACCATGCATCTGGGCATCGCCAAGCTGGGCGAACAGCGCCAGACCTGCATTCCCTTCGCCCTGGAACTGCCCCAGTGACCGTCTTTGGGGGGCGCTTCGCGGGGCGATCCGCGATCGTGACCGGGGCGGCCTCGGGCCTGGGCTGCGAGGTGGCGCGGCGCATCGTCGCAGAGGGCGGCTCGGTCGCGCTCTGGGATGTCGATAGCGACAAGCTGGCGGCGTCGGCGATCGATGTCGGGGCAACCCATTGGGAAGCGTTCGACGTCGCGGATGCCGGTGCCGTCGAACGCGCCACCGCCGCCAGTGTCGCGGCGCTGGGCAAGATCGACGTGCTGATCTGCTCGGCGGGCATCACCGGCGCGACGGCCAGCGTTCAGGACTATCCGCTCGACAGCTGGCAGCGTGTGGTCGAGATCAACCTGAACGGCGTATTTTATTGCTGTCGTTCGGTGGTGCCGCATCTGCTGGCGAATGGCTATGGTCGGATCGTCAACGTCGCCTCGGTCGCGGGCAAGGAGGGTAATCCCAATGCCTCGGCCTATTCGGCAACCAAGGCGGGGGTGATCGGCTTCACCAAGAGCCTCGGCAAGGAACTGGCGGGCAAGGGTGTCATCGCCAACGCGATCACGCCCGCGACGTTCGAGAGCCCGATCCTCGCGCAACTGCCGAAGAGCCAAGTCGATTACATGCGCGGAAAGATCCCGATGGGACGGCTGGGCGAGGTGAGCGAGACGGCGGCGATGGTGTGCTTCATGGCGTCGGAGGAGTGCAGCTTCACCACCGCGTCGACCTTCGACACATCGGGTGGCCGGACGACCTATTGATGATCCCGTTCGTCGACGCGCATATTCATCTCTGGGATCTGGGGCGGCTGCGTTACCCGTGGTTGACCCCGCCCTTCGCCGATGACGGGCCGAACGGATCGGTCGAGGCGATCGCGCGGACCTATCTCCCCGCCGACTACCGGGCGGAGATGGCGCGGTGGAATGTCGTCGGCGCGGTGCATGTCGATGCGGGCGCGCATCCGGCGGATGCACTGGCCGAAACCGAGTGGCTGGAGGGGCTGGCCGACGCACACGGGTTGCCCGATGCCATCGTCGCCTTTGCCGCACTGGACGACCCCGATCTCGATGCGATACTGGCGGCCCATGCCCGGCATCCCCGCGTGCGGGGCATCCGGCACATCGTCAACTGGCATCCCGATCCGCAGCGCAGTTATACCCCGCGCGATGTGACGCGGGACGTGGCATGGCAGCGCGGTTTCGCCAGGCTGGCGGACCATGGCCTGTCCTTCGACCTTCAATGCTATCCAGGGCAGATGGCCGGACTGGCCGAGCTTATTGCGCGGCATCCGGGCATTCCGGTGATCCTGAATCACGCCGGCATGGCGGTTCCTGGCGATCCCGATGGTGTCGCCGGATGGCGCTGGGGCCTGACCGCGCTGGCGGCCTGTCCACATGTTTCGGTCAAGCTGTCGGGCTTCGGTTTCGCCCGGCGCGACTGGAACGCCAGCTTTGTGCGCGACACGGTGCGCACGGTCATCGACCTGTTCGGGACTGACCGCGCGATGTTCGCCAGCGATCTGCCGACCGACCGTCTGTTCGGCAGTATCGACGCCCAGATGGAGGCCTGTCACGCCGCCGTCGCGGATTTCGCCGAAGAGGATCGCCGCGCCTTATTTGGTCGTAATGCCGACCGCATCTATCGATTGGGGCTGGGCTGCTGACCGCGCCAGCCGGAAGACACAGGATTTGGGAGTGAACCGCATGTATGATCGCACTTACTACGCCACCCACCCGGACATGATGGACTGCGTCTCCAATGACGAGCTGCGCGACCGCTATCTGATCCCAGACCTGTTCCGCACCGGCGAGTGCGTGCTGAACTACACCCATGCCGAGCGTTTCGTCATTGGCGGCGTGGCCGTGGGGGATGCTCCCGTGAAGTTGCCGGACCAGACCGAGCCCAAGTCGGCGGCGGGGCATCCCTTCCTCGAACGTCGCGAACTGGCCATCGTCAATGTCGGAACCGTCGAGGGCCGGGTGACGGTGGACGGCGAGGTGTTCACGCTGGGCAACAAGGATTGCCTCTATGTGACAATGGGCGCGAAGGAGGTCCTGTTCGAAGGGCAGGGCGCGCGCTTCTATCTCGCCTCGTGCCCGGCGCATAAGGCGTTCCAGACCCGCAAGCTGGGCATCGCCGACGCCAATGCGCTGGAGCGTGGCAGTCTGGAAGAGTCCAACGAACGCACCATCTATCAGCTGGTCATTCCGGGCGTTTGCGACAGCGCGCAGCTGGTCATGGGTCTGACCGTCCTGAAGCCGGGCAGCGTGTGGAACACCATGCCCCCGCACATCCATGAGCGTCGCAGCGAGATCTACTTCTATTTCGAGCTCGACAATCTGGAGAGCGATCGCGTCATGCACTTCATGGGCGAGGGCGAGGCGACCCGCCATCTGGTCGTTAAGAACGAGGAAGCGGTCATTTCGCCGCCCTGGTCGATCCATATGGGGGCAGGGACCAAGGCCTATGCCTTTATCTGGGCGATGGCGGGCGAGAACCAGGACTATACCGACATGAACGTGCTCGACATCTGTCAGCTGGCATGAGCGCGGTGGCCAATCCCTTCGATCTTTCGGGCCGCGTCGCGGTCGTCACCGGCGCCAATACCGGCATCGGTCAGGCGATCGCGGTCGCGCTGGCGGCGGCGGGGGCGGATGTCGCCTGTGTCGGACGCACTCCTGCCGAGGAAACGGTCGAGACCATCCGGAGTCTCGGCCGAAGGGCGGAAATCGTCACCGCCGATCTGTCGACGATCGAGCCGGTGGAGCGGATCGTCACGGAGACGCTCGACCGGCTCGGCCGCCTCGACATTCTGGTGAACAATGCGGGCATCATCCGCCGCGCCGATGCGGTGGACTTCACCGAAGAGGACTGGGATGCGGTGGTCGACACCAATCTAAAATCGGTGTTCTTTCTGTGTCAGGCTGCCGGGCGGCATATGATCGCGCAGGGCGGCGGCCGGATCATCAACATTGCCTCCATGCTGACCTTTCAGGGCGGCATTCGTGTGCCGAGCTATACGGCATCGAAATCGGGCATCGGCGGGCTGACCAAGCTGCTGGCCAACGAATGGGCGAAGCACGGGGTGACGGTCAACGCGATCGCACCGGGCTATATTGCCACCAACAACACCGCCGCACTCCAGGCCGATACGGCGCGTAACACGGCGATCCTCGATCGCATCCCGGCGGGACGGTGGGGCGATCCGTCCGATCTTGGCGGGGCGGCGGTATTCTTGGCGTCTGGTGCGGCTGCCTATGTCCAGGGGCATGTCCTGGCGGTCGATGGAGGCTGGCTGGCACGCTGAGGTGCGTTGGCTAGGGTCAGGACCCATTTATGTGAGGGCGATGATCTGATCCAGGCTCCGCGAGGAGACCGGAATGAGCGACCTGTTTTGGCTGACGGATGAGTAGATGGAACGGCTGCGTCCGTTCTTTCCCAAGAGACACGGCAAGCCAAGTGTTGATGACCGTAACGCGTTGAGCGGTATCGTGTTCGTCAACCGCAACGGGTCGCGCAGGCACGATGCGCCCGCCGCCTATGGCCTGCCCAAGACGCTCTATAACCGGTGGAAGCGCTGGGGAGAGGCAGGCGTATTCGCCCGAATGATGGAAGGCTTGGCAGCGGCGGACGCTGAGCCGAGTACGGTGATGCTCGACGCGACCCCGGCCTTCGCCGGGGCAGGCTCTACCTCAAGGCGCACCGCACGGCATCGAGCCTGCGGGTAAAAAAGGGGACCTCGGCCGCCTGATCGGCCGCACCAAAGGCGGCATGAACACCAAGCTCCATGCCATCGCCGATGCGAACGGCCGCCCGTTGAGCTTCTTCATGACGGCGGGCCAAGTCAGCGACTACACCGGTGCGGCAGCACTGCTCGACGATATGCCAGAGGCGCAAGGGCTGCTCGGCGACCGCGGCTACGACGCCGACTGGTTCAGAGACGCGCTCCAGGCAAAAGGCATTCAGCCGTGCATCCCGGGCCGGCGATCCCGCAACGAGCCCGTCAGGTACGACAAGCGCCGCTACCGACGCCGCAGCCGCATCGAGATCATGTTCGGTCGCCTCAAAGACTGGCGACGCGTCGCAACCCGCTACGATCGCTGCCCTACGGCATTCTTCTCCGCCATCGCACTCGCCGCCACCGTCATCTTCTGGCTGTGATCAATGAGTCCTGACCCTAATTACGCGAACCCAAACGCGCGTCTTTAAGAGGTGCAGACTGGCAGCTTTCGAGCGCTATCTGTTCTGGTTGTCTGCTCAGGGGGCTTTGCCCAAGAGCGCGCGTACTACCATTGTTTCGCATCTGTCGCCTGCATGGAGAGTGGTTTTCCCGCGCCTTTGCGCTTGAGGCTGGAATTGTCTCTCTCATCAGCGCAAGGACGACTTACTCTGCCGATCCGCGATCGGATAAGCGACGCGGAACCCAATGTGTGACGTCGGAAGGTCGTGTTCCTGCGCCTGATAGGCGGCCGGCCGAAAATTGGCGCAGTAATTCATTGCGCAGAGATAGCTGCCGCCCTTCACCAAGCCGATATTCCGATCGCCTGCAACCCATTCCCAGACATTGCCGACCATGTCGTAGATGCCCAGGTCGTTCGCCTCGAAGCATCCCACCGGGGCAATCCCGGCATAGCCATCCTCCGCGGTGTCACGCATGGGGAAGACGCCTTCCCAGACATTGGCGCGGGGCTTGCCGTGATCGTACGCCCAATCAACCGGGTCTCGAGTGGCATTCTGATGGCCGCGCGCGGCACGCTCCCATTGTTCGGCAGTGGGCAGGGCCCCTCCGGCCCAGCGGGCATAGGCTGCGGCGTCGTCGCGATCGACATGGACGACCGGCTCGTCCGCACGGCCGGTCAAGTCACTGCCGGGCCCCTTGGGATGACGCCAATCCGCGCCCTTCGTCCAGCGCCACCAGCGCGCGGCATTGTCGAGGGAAACCGGCTCGGTCGGCGCCACGAACAGCGCGGACGCCCCCTGTCGTTCGGCCTGTGTCCGATATCCGGTCGCCGCCACGAAGGCCGCAAACTGACGGTTGGTCACCTCATGCGCATCGATCCGGAATGCCGCGACGCGGACCGGCCGCCCGGGTCGATCCGTGCCATCCTCGCCGAGCAGGACGATGCCCTCGGCGATGGTGACGACGGCATCCTTGGCCAGACAGCGATTCCTAGGCTGCGGCGCTCGCGCGCCCAGCCCGCCGAACGCGCCGAGCGCCAGGAGCAGCGCCGCCCCGATCCTCATGGTCGGGCCGCGGGAGCAGGCGCCGCCTCTGCATCGGCCGGCAGCGGAACCACGCCCTTGGCTTTCGCATACAGGTCATAGGCCTTGACCAGGTCGGCAAGTCGCTTCGGTTCGGCGGCGGCCAGATCATGGGTTTCACCGGGATCGCGCGCGACGTTGAACAACTGCCACCGCCCCGTACTGACCCCGCCGCGCGTATAGCGATTGGTCGGCTTTGGCAGGAAGACGACCTTCCAATCCCCTTGGCGAAGCGCCCGGCGGAAGAAGAGTTCATAGCCCAGCGTTTCGTCGGCGGACCGGATGCCGTCGGCGCGGGCGGTCAGCACGGGGCGCAGGCTGTGCCCTTCATGGGGCAGGATGGCATGGCCCGCGAACTGGCTCGGCTGACGCAGGCCCGCATAGTCGAGCAGGGTCGGCGCGACGTCGCGGACATCCAGATTGGCGTTGGCAATCCGTCCGCCGCCCGCCACGCCCCGGCCCGCCGCAAAGGCGCTGACCCGGATGCCGCCCTCGGTCGTGTAGCCCTTGACCAGCCAGGACGGCACCGAATTGGCCTGCGCCCAGCCCGGCCCATAGCCGACATAGCTGGTCGCCTTGCCGATATTGTCCAGGCTGTTGTCGATGCCCAGCGCCTGCGCCGGGGGCAGGGCGGCATCGGGCGAGTCGGCCTTGAAGTGGGGGGTGGGCGCTTCGATCACATTCCCCTCCGGGCCATTATCGGCGAAGAACAGGATGATCGTGTTGTCGTAGCGCCCTTGCGCCTTCAGCGCGGCGATGACGCGGCCGACATTCTGGTCCATGCGATCGACCATGGCGGCATAGACCTCCATCTTGCGCGCTTCGACAGCGCGTTCGTCCGCGCTGAGCGAGGCCCAGGGCTTTGCCAGCTCCACGCTGTGCGGCACGGCATCGGCCTGCACCAGGCCCAGCGCCTTTTGCTTGGCCAGTCGCTCCGCGCGCAGCGCCTCATAGCCTGCATCATAGCGTCCCTTGTACTTGGCGATCGTCTCCGCCGGTGCCTGAAGCGGCCAGTGCGGTGTCGTGAAGGGCAGATAGGCGAAGAACGGACGGCGATCCCCCGCCTTTGCCGATACGTTCAGATAGCCGATCAGGCGGTCGGCGAAATAATCCGCCGAATACTGCCCCTTGGGGAGAATGGCGGGTTTGCCGTCGTCGCGGTAACTCGGCGCCAGCCCCGCCTTGGTCCAGGCCTCGTCCTGATCCGCGCCGAAATGGTTGGACCCGCCCTGGAGCAGGGCGAAGCTGTGCTCGAACCCGCGCGCGGCGGGCTCGCGATCGGGTATCAGGCCCAGATGCCATTTGCCCGCCATCAGGGTCGCATAGCCACCGGCGCGCAGCAGTTCGGCGATCGAGGCGACCCGGTCGTTCAGATACCCCTCATAGCCCGGCTGGCCCCGCGTCGCAGGACTGAGCAGTTCCGCCATCGTCCCCAGACCCGCCTCGTGATTGTCCACGCCACTCATGAGCATCGAGCGTGTGGGCGAACAGGTCGGTGCGGTGTGGAAACCGGTGAAGCGCACCCCCGACAGGGCCAGCGCATCGAGATTGGGTGTCGCGATCTCGCCCCCGAACGCGCCCAGGTCTGACCAACCGAGATCGTCGGCGACGATGATCAGGAAGTTCGGGGCATCCGTCGGTGCTTTTTGCGTTTCGCTTGATGCCGAGGCCGGTGCTGCCGGAGCGGCAAGAGCCGGAGTGGCCGCGATCAGGGCCGAAGCGGCCACTGCCAGAAATCTCACGCCGATCATGTCTGCTCCCATTGTTGACGACCATGCGCGGGGTCGCACGCTCGGGATAAAGGTTGGCGCCGTCGCGACAATGATAATTTGCCTACTAGATCGATAGGAATTACTTCGTTCGCTTCATGAACGTCCTTTCATAGCCCTAGGCGGGCGGTCGCTGCCGCACGTCCTTCCCCGCCATGAGAGAATGTCCATGCCGATTTCGACAGCCCTTCGTCGCCGCGCTCTATGGCTCGCGGGTACGTTCCTGCTGGCCGCGCCCGCCGCAGCTCAGGACATGCTGGTCGCCGATGAGGAGGATCGGGGCGCTGCCGCTGCCGTTCCGGATAGCGGCGCGAGCGAGGATGTCCTCGTCACCGCCCGCCGCCGGACGGAACGAAGCCAGGACGTACCGATTGCCATCAATGCCTTCGGCGCGGCCCAGATCGAGTCGACCCGCACCTTCAATCTGCGCGACCTTCAGCAGCTGACGCCCAGCCTGGTCGTCACCAACACCAATCCCCGCAACACCAGCATCAACATTCGCGGGCTGGGCAATAATGTGGCGGTCTATAATGACGGGCTGGAGCCGGCGGTGGGCGTCTATCTGGACGGCGTCTATCTGGCACGACCGGGCCAGACCGTGTTCGATCTCGCCGATCTGGAGCGGATCGAGGTGTTGCGCGGGCCGCAGGGTACGTTGTTCGGCAAGAACACCTCGGCGGGCGCGGTGGTGGTGACGACCAGGCAACCGACCTTCGACTGGCAGGCGGGTGGTGATGCCAGTCTGGGCAATTACGACTTCCGCCAGCTCCATGCCTATGTCTCGGGGCCTTTGTCGCAGCATCTGGCGGCGCGGCTGTTCGTGTCGAAGACCGATCGCGATGGCTTTACCCTCAACCGCTTCGACGGACGATACGGCCAGGACTTTCACGATCTGAACCTGCGCGGTCAGTTGCTCTACAAGCCCACCGACACATTGACCCTGCGGATCATCGGCGATTGGGGACGGCAGAGCAGCTTTACGGCTGGTAGCTTACTGCTGGGGGCCATCCGGAATTACGACAATGGCGCGCTGTTCCCGAACAACTATTACGACCGGTCCGCGCGGCTGGGCTATACGCCGGTTGCGGCAAACCCGGCGCTGCGGACGACCGACACCGATGCCAATCCGCGCTACCGGATGAACCAGCATGGGGTGAACGTCACCACCGACTGGGATATCGGCCCCGCCACGCTGACCTCGGTCACGGCCTATCGCGCCTGGAACTGGTATCCCCATAATGACGGCGACGGTACCAGCATCGATGCGGGCGCGGATTTCCACCAGAGCAACGAGCAGCGTCAGGTCAGCCAGGAACTGCGCATCGCGTCCAATGGCGCGCGGCGCGTCGATTATGTCGCAGGCCTCTATTATCTCTATCAGTCGATCCAGGCGGAGGCGGTCAACCGCTATGGCAGTAGCGCCGCCGACTGGTTTCTGCCCCCGACCACCAATCCGACCGTCGGCGCGGCCGCGCTGAACGGCTACAACGTCGTCAGCCATTCGCGCCCCGTCACCGACAGCTATGCCGCCTTCGCCCAGACGATATGGCACATTACCGATGCCGTCGATCTGACGACCGGCCTGCGCTATACCTATGAAACCAAGTCCGGCTATTTCGACCAGGATGCGACCGGCGCATCGCTGGCCGGGTTGACGGCGGCGCAACAGGTGGCGGCTCAGGCCATCCGCGGGCGCTATGGCGTGCGGAATTTCTATACCGCGCGCACCGAGGTCGGGCGGCTGTCAGGCCAGGCCACGCTGTCCTGGAAGGTTGCCGCACCTGTGCTGGCTTACGCAACCTATGCGCGGGGCAACAAGTTCGGCGGGCTGAACCTGGCCAACATCACCACCACGGGCCAGTTCGCCGCCAATCCCGTCATTCGTCCCGAGACGATCGACAGTTATGAAGTCGGTGCCAAGACCAGCTGGGCGGACGGTCGGATCACCGCGAACGTCGCGGCCTTCTGGACCGACGTCAAAGACTATCAGACGACGATCGTCGACGTGGAGCGCAACGGCGTGAGCTTCTTCACCAACGCCGCCAAGGTACGGACACGCGGCATCGAGGCGGACCTGCGCGCCGCCCCGACACGGTGGCTGACATTGTATGGGTCGGGTACCTATGACGATGCCCGCTACATCTCCTATGCCAACGCACCGTGCCCGATCGAGATCACGGGGCGCACCTTATGCGATCTGAGCGGGCAGCGCCTGCCCGGCGTCTCCCGCTGGGCCGCCTCGGCCGGGGGCGAGGTCCGCGCCCCCCTCGGCGTCAATTTCGGGCACGACGCCGAAGTTTATGCAGGCTCGGATTACAGCTACCGCTCCGCGACCAACAGCACCGCCAGCCTCAGCCGCTATTCGGATATTCCGGCCTATGCGCTGGTCAACCTGCGGTTCGGGATCAGAGCCGATGACGGCCGCTATGACATCCAGTTCTGGGGGCGGAACATAGCGAACTCGACCTATTATCTGTCCCTGGCCGCCAACAACACGGGCGCCGTTACCGCCACGCTGGGTGATCCCCGTACCTATGGCGTCACCCTCAGGACCAAATGGTGACGAAAGCGCAGGGTGCGACCGATCGACTACCGCGTCGCGAATGATTGGACACCGAAACATATCCTCGATCCAACCACGCGGTTGCTTGCGGATGAGCGCTTCGGTATCCCGTCAGCGGTGACGATGAACCAACCTGACGCTCGGCAGGAGCTTGTCAAAGCACTGGTCGCGACCGGGCGCGAGGATCGTGCCGCATTCCGCCAACTTTATGCCCTCACGTCCGCGAAGCTTTTCGGCATCTGCCTTCGTATATGTCGCGAGCGACACGCGGCGGAGGACGTTCTGCAAGAGGTCTACGCTATCATCTGGCGGCGGGCCGGTGCCTATGAGCCGGGGCAGACCAGTCCGTTCGCCTGGCTGGCCACGATAGCCCGCAACCGCGCCATCGATTATCACCGGGCCCTGGGTCGGCGCCCGACTGCGCCACTGGACAATGTCGCGGAGCCCGCCGCTCCGGACCGTCTGGCACTGGAAAGCATGTTGTTGGACGAGGAGGAGCGCAAACTTCACGGCTGCATGGATCGCCTCAGCGAAACGCAGCGCGACGCCATTCGAACGGCGTTTTTCGAAGGGATCACCTATGCCGGGCTCGCCGATGTCCGCGGGGTCCCGACGAGCACCATGAAGAGCCGGATCCGGCGCGGTCTCGAACGGCTCAAGGAGTGTCTCGACGATGACATCTGACGAGACCGATCTGACCGCCGCCGAACTGGCGCTTGGCGTCCTCGATGGCGACGAGCGGAGCGCTGCGATGCGCCGTATGCTGGACGATCCGGCCTTTGCGCGCGACGTCGCCCGGTGGAGACGGCATCTGGCGGCCCTGTATGTCGAGGTCGAGCCGGTCGCGCCAAGCACCGATCTGGAACGCAGGATCCTGGCGGTCGGCGACAACGACAATCACCGTACCGCTCCTTGGCGAGCGATTGCCGGTATGGCCAGTCTGGCGGCCGCGATCCTGCTGACGGTCGTAGTAACCCGTCCCGACACGCCAGCCGTTGCACCGCGTGCCATCAAGCCCGCTCGCTTGCTCTTCGCCGTCCTCACGCCCGAGCGGGCCGCGCCGATCACGGCCTTCTTCGATCCTGCCACCCGCACGTTGAAGCTGCGCGACGCGCCGTCCGTGAAGAGCGGGCAGGATGCACAGCTATGGGCGATCGGGGGCGACGGGGTTCCTCACGCCGCAGGTCTGCTCCGTCATGGCGGCGGGGCTCCCCTGAAGATCGCTCCGCAGGTCGCGGTCATACCCGGTACCACATTGGCGATTTCCATCGAGCCGCTAGGGGGATCGCCCAAGTCGACACCGACGGGGCCGGTGGTGGCTGCGGGTAAGCTTGCCGAAATTTAAGGGGCCGCGCCGCGTCGCTGCGTCCAACGGGCTGTTGGCGACGTAATCCGAAAGCCGCGCTCCATGCGGCTGGAGAGATCTGATGACCCTGATGATCCGTGGTGCGATGATGGCTGTCGCGCTCACCGTCGGCGCTGCTGCCGGTGCTGCCCCGCGCAACCCGATGGTGGGCGGGGCGGCGATGTACCCCACGAAGACGATCGTGGAGAACGCCTCGCAGTCGAAGGACCATACCACCCTGGTCGCCGCGGTGAAGGCGGCCGGGCTTGTCGACACGCTTTCCGGCCCGGGCCCGTTCACCGTGTTCGCGCCGACCAATGCGGCGTTCGCAAAACTGCCCGCTGGCACCGTCGACACCCTGGTACAGCCCGAGAACAAGGATAAGTTGACGTCGATCCTCACCTATCATGTCATACCCGGCCGGATTACCGCCAGGGATATTGCCGCCAAGGCAAAGGCGAATGGCGGGACGGCGACCTACACCACCGTTCAGGGCGAACCGATCATGTTCAAAAAGGCGATGGGCGGTTGGGCCATCATGGACGGCAAGGGCGATACCGGCCGCATCACCACCGCCGATGTCATGCAGTCGAATGGCGTCGTGCATGTTATCGATACGGTGATGATGCCATAAACGACGGCGGATCATGACATGGGATGGGGCGGCAGGTGGTCGTCCCACCCACGCGACGGAGGGGCATTCTGTCGCGCGAACTCGGAGGCGCGAATAAGCTCTCGTCGCTTATGGGCTCGAACGACGGCGCGGGTTAACGTGCTGGTCAAGCTCGCGCGCATGGGCCAACATTTTAACCGAAGGCCACTGGCGCCCGGAAGGAGACGATAAGTGCTGTTTCACACGATGATCGGTTCGAACGACATTGAACGATCGAAGCGCTTTTACGATACGGTGCTGGGCACGCTCGGCATCGGGGAGCCGATGCGGAACGTGGCCGATAGCGGCCACATCCGACTGATCTATCGGGGCGAGAGCGGAACCGCCTTCATCGTCACGCAGCCGATCAACGACGAACCGGCAACCGTTTCGAACGGCGGCACGGTCGCCTTCCAGTGCGACTCGCCCGAGCAGGTCAAAAAATTCCACGACGTCGCCGTGGCGGCCGGGGGTACGTCGATCGAAGCGCCGCCCGGTCCGCGTCATACGGCATCCATGGGAACGATCGAACTGGCCTATGTTCGCGATCCGGACGGCAACAAGCTTTGCGGCATTCATTTTCCAGGGTGACCCAATAGGGCATTGGGCTTGCCACGAAGGTCGGCGGCAAGCCCTTGTCCCAGCAGATTTTCCCTTTGGTAAGGCAAGGAAACCGACATGACACACGGAAACATGCCCGATGTTTTCTAACCGATATTCCAATTTGCAGCGCGTGGGATTTGCTCGGCTGGTCGACGACCATATTCACATCGAGTCGAGCATATCGGCCCTGCTGGACGATCTGAAGGAGGACGCCGCATCCCCCCACGACATCGCCGTCCAGCTCGATGCCCTGGCCATCGTCATCCGCAAGCACCTGCGTGAAGAGTCCGATGTCATCCAGCACACTCGCCTGGAGATATTACCCGATACATGGCGAGAGACCTGGGTCGAGGGTGAGGCCGCTCTTCTGCAGCTGAAGGTCGATTGGAGTGGTTTCGTGGACCACTGGACCGAAAGCCGTATTTCCAACGATATGCCGGGGTTTTCTTATGCCGCGAATGCGATCCTTTCGCGATTGAGCGATCGCGTCAAAACAGAAACCCAATGCTTTTATAAAACGGCCTTGTCGGCAGGCAGTATCGAATACTGATCCCGATGTCCTTGAATAGGGCGTCGATGTCTTGATCATCGATTATGCACACTTGCTCTACCCGCAGCTTTAACCGGGTCGACCACCATCAGCCGGGACGCTGTTGATGACGGAGCCGTGGCGCTATGACGCTCACTGATCGCGACCGGTCATGGTGGCTGTCCGCCCATGAGCATCGTAGCCAAGAGTTTTTGCGTCGATTACATTTTGAAGCAAGATATCCGGCTTCATAGCTCCGCAAAAAATTGAAACATAGAGCAAAACATAGCAGAATGCTCTAAGCTCAATTTTGTTCCGCTAGTTGAAATAAGGCGTATAAACCTACGTTTCATCGGCGCGCATAGTTGTTCGGTCAGATATACTTTTCCTTAACAAAGCGCGGTATATGGAGCGGGCGGTCATCAGGCATGACTGTGACTTGCTTTGCGATAAAGTCATGTCGGTGAAACGATAAAAATGTGTCGTTACGGATAATAGGCGTATTGCAAAATGCCTGTAGTTGCATTTTGCATTTATTATCGGGAGGCAATTCATGCGCTTTTTTGATAACCTTACAATGGTAAGAAAACTTACCCTGTGTCTGGGAATTATCCTGGCGCTGACCCTGGTGACGAATTTCGTCATATATACCAAAAAAAATCAGGTTCGTGAGACGACCAATATCAACGAGCATACATACAAGGTCATCATGGCCTCGAACAAACTCGTCGAAGCGATGGTCAATCAGGAAACGGGGCTGCGCGGCTATCTGTTGACCGCCAACCGAGATTTCCTGGCCCCCTATGTCCAGGGGGCCTCGGACTTCGACCGCGCCATGAAAGAAGCGCGTCAACTGACCAGCGACAATCCCGAACAACAGAGCCGCCTGACCGACGTCGGTGCACTGGCCCAGCGCTGGCGCGATGAAGTGGCGCAACCCAATGTCGCGTTGATGGCCGCTCCCGCGACGCAAGCGGATGCGCGGGCCAGTGCCGCTAAGGGGCTCGGCAAGGCGCTGATGGATCGGCTCCGGGCGCAGGCGGGGGCCGTGATCTCCACGGAAAACCAGCTCCTGGCCCGGCGACAGGCATCGCAGGTCGCAGCATTTGCGACGATTTCCCAAGCCATCTTCGGCGGGATGCTGCTCAGCCTGGTGCTGGCCGTCGCCATTCTGATCCTGCTGGTCCGGCAGATCGCCCGGCCGGTGAACGCGGTCACCAGCGGCCTGACGGCACTGGCAAGCGGCGATATGGCGGTGACGGCGATCGACGATGATCGTCGTGACGAAGTCGGGCAGCTGGCGTCCGCGCTCAATAATCTGCGCGGGCAATTGCTGGCGGCGGACGAGGCCAAGAAGGCGCAGACCGGCCTGATCGTCAACAGCGTTGGCGCGGCCCTGTCCAAATTGGCCGAGGGCGATCTGGCGTCGCGCCTGGACAGCGATCTCGATGGTCCCTTCGCCGCGATCAAGACCGACTTCAATCGCGCGGCAGACGCCCTTGAGAACGCCATGTCCCAGGTATCGGTATCGACCGGCGGCATCATCAATGGCGCGGCGGATATCCGGCAGGCTTCCGACGATCTTTCGCAGCGGACCGAGCAGCAGGCGGCGAGCCTGGAGGAAACGGCTGCGGCGATGGATGAGATCACGACCACGGTTCGCAAGACGGCCGAACAGGCAGGGCTGGCGCGGCAGATGGTCGGGCAAGCCAAGGAGGAGGTCCAGCATTCGGGCCGGATCATGGAGGATGCCGTCGCCGCGATGAACGGGATTGAGCGCGCTTCGACCGAAATCTCCGACATTATTTCAGTCATCGACGGCATCGCCTTCCAGACCAATCTGCTCGCCTTGAACGCCGGGGTCGAGGCGGCCCGTGCGGGCGATGCCGGGAAGGGCTTTGCCGTCGTCGCCTCCGAGGTTCGCGCCTTGGCTCAGCGGTCCGCCGACGCGGCGAAGGACGTCAAGGAGCGGATTTCCATGTCCGCCGAGCAAGTCGATGCAGGTGTCGGCCTGGTCAACGAAACCGGCAAGGCGCTGGCGCGCATCGTGGCGCGTATCACCGAGATCAATCAGCTTATCAACGATATCGCCGTCTCGGCCGAGAACCAGAGCAGCGGGCTTCAACAGGTCAATATCGCCGTCAGCCAGATGGACATGGTCACGCAACAGAACGCCGCCATGGTCGAGGAAGCGACGGCCGCTGCCCGGAGCCTGGCAGGGGAGGCCGACGAACTCTCCCGTCAAATGTCGCGCTTCGCGATCGCTCATACGGGAGGGCGGAGTGCCGGCAATGTCTCCAGCCTGGACGATCACCGCTATCGTCGAGCCGCCATCGGCTAACGTCCGTCCTCTGCGGGGTGAGGTGCCGAACGGGAAGGCCATATCGGCCTTCCCGTTCCCCTCGTTATTCCGAAGCGTGAGGTAGCGCGGTATCGAGGTCCACATTCGGCTCTGTCGACAAAACGCATGACCACGCGGCCGCTCGACGGGCTGGGGCGCAAAGGTTGATCCAGACATATGACAGCCAGACTGACCCTCGATATTTCTCGTTGATCGGTCGGCAGTTAGCGCCCGATTGGTGATGGGCAAATCTGGATCTACCGAGACGTCTGACGTGAACGAACAGCAAATCCCGGCGGCGCTCCGAGGGGCGGACCGATTCGAGCGGCTGGTCAATTCGATCAGGGATTATGCCATCTATCTTCTGGATCGCGAAGGTCATGTCGTGAGCTGGAATGCCGGAGCCGAGCGGTTCAAGGGATACACCGCCCAAGAGATCATCGGACAGCATTTTTCACGCTTCTATACCGACGATGATCGCGCCGCCGGCCTGCCGACGCGTGCGCTGCGGATCGCGGCGGCGGAGGGCGTTTTCGAGGCAGAGGGGTGGCGGCTGCGCAAGGACGGCACGCGCTTCTGGACAAGCGTGGTGATCGATCCGGTGCGCGACGACCAGGGGACGCTGATCGGTTTCGCGAAGGTCACGCGCGACATTACGGACAAGCGTGAGGCCCAGCAGGCATTGCTGGAAAGCGAGCAGCGGTTCAGCCTGCTGGTGCAGGGCATAAAAGACTATGCCATCTACATGCTCGACCCCGTCGGCTTCGTCACCAACTGGAATCGCGGTGCGCAGGCGATCAAGGGATATCGGGCCGACGAGATCATCGGCACGCATTTCTCGACCTTCTACACCGAGGAGGATCGGCAGAGCGGCGAGCCGACGCGCGCCCTGCAGGTAGCGATCGAGCGAGGCAAGTATGAGGTCGAGGCGTGGCGGGTACGCAAGGGCGGCGCGCGGTTTCGCGCCGGTGTGCTGATCGCGCCCATCGTCGACGGCCGAGGTACGCTGATCGGCTTTGCAAAGATCACACGCGACCTGACCGAGCGCTGGCAGGCGCAGCAGGATGTCGAGCGTGCGCGCGAGGCGATGGCGCAGGCGCAGAAGATGGAGGCGGTCGGTCGGCTGACGGGCGGTGTCGCGCATGATTTCAACAATCTGCTCACGATCATCCGCTCGTCCGCCGACTTGCTGCGCGTCCCGACGCTGTCGCCCGAAAAGCGCGACCGCTATGTCGAAGCGATCGCAGAGACTGCCGATCGTGCTGCGGCCCTGACCTCGCAACTGCTTGCCTTTTCACGTCGGCAGCCGCTGCGCCCTGAGGTGTTCGACGTCAGCGCGTGCGTTTTGGAGATGCGTCCGCTGATCGAGACGAGCGTCGGCTCCTCGATCGTCATCGCGATAGAGGGGAGTGAGGCCGCGATCGTCAACGCGGATCGCAATCAGTTCGAAACCGCGTTGCTGAACCTCGTCATCAACGCCCGCGATGCGATGCCCGCGGGCGGTACGCTGACGCTGGCCAGTGCGACCGTCGACGGCTTGCCCGCATTGCGCGGCCACGGCCCGGCGAGCGGCCGCTTCGTAGCGTTACGTGTCGCAGACAATGGCAGCGGCATCGCACCGGACACGATGAAGAATATCTTCGAGCCGTTCTTCACCACCAAACCCATGAACAAGGGCACCGGCCTGGGGCTTAGTCAGGTGCACGGTTTCGCCAAACAGTCCGGGGGCGACGTCGACGTCGAGAGCCAAGTCGGTATCGGGACGGCCTTCACGCTTTACCTACCCTTCGCGGCAGGCATGCAGCCGGTGCACCCCGTGTCCGACATTCCGAAGCACGCCGCGGTCACTCGGCGCATCCTGCTCGTCGAGGACAATGAGGCCGTCGGTCAGTTCGCGCGGAGCCTGTTCGAGGAACTGGGGCAGATCGTCACCTGGGTGCAGAGCGGAGAGGACGCCCTGGCGCTGCTCGAGCGGGCGCACGAAAAGATCGATCTCGTCTTCAGCGACGTCATCATGCCCGGCATCAACGGCCTGGACCTTGCCCGCCGCATCCGTGATCGCTGGCCAGCGATGCCCGTCATCCTCACTACCGGGTATAGCGATGCGCTGGCAGAGCATCAGAACCATGGCTTTCCCTTGCTGCGCAAACCCTATTCGGTCAGCGGCCTGACGGCGTTCATCAGCTGCGCTGAAGTGTGATGGGCTCGGCATGTTCGGAACGGCGATTGAGGGGATGTGCGGGGCCGGATGACCGCGCGTCTCCTTGCCGCTGGCGAATAGAGCGATCGCTATATCCGGCCGTTCCTGCATGACCAACGTAGCTCGACCAGCAAGCGACGCTGGAACACTGGTTCGATCCGCAAGATCTGAGCTTTGTCGGAACGCCACGATCAGACTGATCGAAATTAGTCCGTGACGGCTTGATTTGCGATAGCCGTCATTTTTGCTACGTCATGGCCAAGGATGCGCCAGGGGGCTGTCCGCATCCGGGTATCCGAATGAACCGTTCGCAGCCTACCAGTTTCTTCGATCGGATCGTCATCTGGTCACTTCAACTTCAGCTCGCGCCAGCGACGCAATATCTGCTGACGGCGACCGCGGTCCTCGTGGTGGGGTTGGCGCGCATCCTTTTCGTCCCCGCGACGCTGCCCTGGCTGCTCTTTATTCCAGTGACGATGGCCATCACCTTGGTGATGGGGAAGGGGCCAGGCTTGTTCGCCGCGGTGCTATCCATAGCGACCGGCGTCATGTCGTTGGGCTCGCTTGCCCACCCCACCTGGATACCGCGAGAGCAATGGGTGGCGGCGTCCCTGTTCTTTCTCGTCATCGTCGCCCTCGTCATGCTGGCCGCCGAACTCAGGGAGTCGTTACGGCGAGCGCGGCGGCTGAATGAGGAACTGGTCGAGAGCGAACGGCTAGCGGTCGAGCGGCAGGCCTTTCTGTCCAGCGTTCTTTCAAGCTCGACGGATTGCATCAAGGTGCTCGACCTCGACGGCAAGCTGACTTTCATGAGCGACGGTGGTCAGCGAGTGATGGAGATCAGCGACTTCAACGACGTTGCCGGGTGCCCCTGGCCGGATTTTTGGCAGGATACCGGCAACGCGGACGCCAAGGCTTCGATCGTATCGGCTTGCAGGGGTGAAGCATCCAGTTTCATCGGAAAAGCGGACACCTATCGCGGGACGCCAAAATGGTGGCACGTCGCGGTCAGTCCTATTTCCGGGCCGGATGGCAGCCCTGATCGTATCCTCTCCGTATCCCGCGACATCACGGACCTGCGCGCCAGTGAGGAAGAGCGCGACCGTTTCGTGCGGTTGGCCGAAAACAGCACCGACTTCATCAGCATGGCACGTCTGGACGGCGGCGTCTTCTATCTGAACGACGCGGCAAAGCGGCTCGTCGGCCTGGAGGAGGCCAATATCGATCGCCTTGCCATTGCCGACTTCTTCCCGGCCGAACAGGTCGAGACGGTTGCGGATAAGGTGCTCCCAGCGGTCGAGCGGGATGGGCATTGGGCAGGCGAACTGGACTTCCGGCATTTTCGCACCGGGGAGCTCATCCCGGTCCTCTACACCGTCTTTCCGATAACCGACGCGACCGGCGCCCTGATCGGCTACGGCACGGTCACACGCGACTTTCGCGAACGCCGTCGGGCTGAAGACGATATGCGCCTGATGAATGGCGAACTGGCGCACCGTCTCAAGAACGTGCTTGCCGTCGTCCAGTCGATAACCGCGCAGACGTTGCGCGGCATCCCCGAGGCGGCGGCGGCAAGCCAGACGCTGTCCGCACGCCTGGTGGCACTTGGCGCTGCGACCGATTTGCTGACCGGAAGTTCCTGGCGTTCGGCCGATCTGCGCGAGATCGCGATCCAGGCTCTGTCACCGCATGGCCGGATCGACGAGCGGATCTTGCTGTCCGGCCCTTCCGTGACGCTGAAGTCGGAGCTGACGGTCGCTTTCGCGCTGGCGCTCCATGAATTGGCGACCAACGCGGCGAAATATGGTGCGTTGTCGAACGACGTCGGCACGGTGACGCTGGATTGGTCGATAGACGGAGAAGGGGAGGATGCATCGCTGGCCGTGCGTTGGCAGGAATTGGGAGGGCCAGCGGTCACGCCACCCGAACGCAAAGGCTTTGGTTCGGTCCTGATAGAGCGATCCATGCGTTCCTATTTCAGTGGCAAGGCCGCGACGGACTATCGGCCTGAGGGATTGGTGTTTGAACTGGAAGCGCGGCTCGCCGACGCTGCTATCGTGACCGGGAATTAAGCGTGGGTCAGAGTATGCCGATCGGCAGCAAAACAATCCTGATCGTGGAGGACGAAGCCTTGGTCAGGTTCGACCTAATCGACTTCTTCGCCCATGCCGGGTGGCGGGTCTTCGACGCGGAGAATGCCGACGAAGCCATCCGCCTTCTTGATGCGCACGACGAAATTCGCGTCGTCCTGACCGATGTACAAATGCCGGGGTCAATGGATGGCGTGAAACTCGCACATTATGTTCGCGAGCGCTTCCCCCCGGCGGTCTTGTTCGTCGTATCCGGTAACGTTCCGATCCCGAAAAGCGAATTGCCTGCGCGAGCGACGTTTCTGCCCAAACCTTTCGATCCTCACCGTCTTTTGCGCCAGATCGAGGAGGTGGCGCAGGCGTGACTTCTTCAAAAGCCATGGGCGCCGTGACAGTCGTTCGCTAAGCGGGAATCGCAGGCTCGATCACGCCCCGCCGCTTACGTCTCTGATGGCACCGACCTTCGGCTGACAACCGTGTATTTCCGGCGCCAGCGTCACGGCTTTGGCGAGGTGGGTGGGGTCGGGGCCGCGTCGCCCGCCTTGCGCAGCGCATCGATCTCGGCGGCGGTCTTGAAGTCGAGAAGCTCGATCTGGAATACGAGGTCCGCATTGGCGGGGATCGGTCCGGAGGCTTGCGCCCCATAGCCGAGCGCCGGGGGGATGCAGAGCCGCATGATGCCGCCCCGGCCGACCATCTGCAGCCCTTCCGAAAATCCGGGGACGACGCCGTTCACCGGCATCGGCGTCTGCATGGCCTGGTCGATGACTGCGCCTGTCGTCTTCAGATAGCCGATATAGTTGACGAGCACCATCGCGTCCGCAGGGGGCTTGGGTCCGCTCGCCGCACGCAGCACCGTATAGCCCAGGCCGGACGGGGTCTGCATGGCGCAAGACCGCTGCGATGCGGGCACGATGGGCGTCAGTGGCATGGGAATGATGCCGGCATCCGGCGCTGCCTTCGGGGCGGGGGCTTTTGCCACCTTTCCGATCTGCGCCGCCAGCGGGGCTGAGGCGCCTGCCACCGTCGCGGAAAGCAGAAGGGCGATGGACAGCCGATGAAGGGCGGGGGGAATGGACATCATGGCCGCACTCGTAATCGGCCTCGGCCCGGTAGATCAAGCCGCGCCGGTGCGGGAGCGGCCTAGGGCCTCACTTGACGGAGTGCCCGCATCAGCGACGCGTCCAGTGCGGAGAGGAAACGCGAGCGATCCTCCTTTCCGAACGGAGGTGGTCCGCCGACGCGATCGCCCCCCGCGCGCAGGTCGGCCATGATGGCCCGCACCGCGACGGCGTTTCCGATCGAGCTGGTGGTGAACGGCTTGCCATTAGGGGCGATCACGGCCGCGCCCAGCTTGAGGCAGCGATCGGCCAACAGGATGTCGGCGGTGATGATGATCGCCATGGCGTCGGTGCGCTCGACGATCCAGTCATCCGCCGCATCGAAGCCGTCGCCGACTACCATGCGCGTAATCAACGGATGCTGTGGAACGCGGAGCGGCGCGTTGCTGACCACCGTCACCGGAACGTCCAGGCGGTAGGCGACGCGATAGATTTCGTCCTTCACCGGACAGGCGTCGGCGTCGACGAGGATATAGGGCCGGTTTTCCACGGCGCGGCCATGCCATGGTTGCGGATCGGAGCGCAATGTTGCGTTCCCCCCTGGACCGGTCGCGCTGGACTTTGCCCTCGCCGTGCCAGCTATCTGTCGCTGGCTTCCTGTTCTTCGGGGGTTGCGCTGCGATGGCCGTAGCTGAGTACGCTGGTGATCCGCCACGCACCGTTCCGCTTCGCCCAGACCATCACGAATTTCGCGATACCCTCGCAACGTCCGGTCGCCAGCTCGCAGAACCGGTGCTCGCCTTCCTCTATCGCTCCATAGTCCTTGATCGGATAGACGCGGAGCGTGGCCGGGATCAGTTCTCGCCTGACCTTGCCGCAGATATATTTGCGAACGCCGTCCACCATGGCATCCCGCCCGAACGTCGCTCCGCCGGTGTCGTGATAGAAGGAAAGCCCTGGGTCGAAATAGTCGGAGAAGGTCGGCAGATCGCAGCGATTATAGGCGTCGAACACCTTTGCATCGAGCGCACCGATCTCCTGGGCCAAGCCGTCGGTCGGCGTTGCTACCGATGACGCGACAAGCGATGCGGTGAGGGCGATGGCGGTCATCATGCTCATGCTCCTGTCGATTTCCTGACGTACCGTTGGGGTTCGGCCTCGATCACGAAAAGTTCTTCAACTCGGGCCACAGCATTTCCAGCCTGGGCGTCAGCCCTTCGCAAAACGCGATCACCTTGCCGTTCTCATTCGCCATCGCATAGCGCGACCAGGTGGTGTCGAGCAGCGTCGCCGAGCGGCAATAGGGGCGCAGTCCGGCCATGTCGCCCTGCACCGACAGGATGTTAGTCGGCCGGTGTCCCCGCAGGCCCCAGAGATAATATTGATTGTGGCCGCTAACCACGGGAAGACGGCCTTGGCCATACAGATCGAGCGCCGCGGCTTCCCCGTAATTCTCGACCTTGATGACGGTTGAGGCACGTTGCGCGGCCGGGATGCGGTTCCATGCGGCCTCCACCTGTCGCACGAAATCGCGCCAGCCCAGCTGGTCCGCCATGACCTGGGGCAGGGCGGTGCCCTTGAAGCTGCGTTCCTGCTGCTGCGGCGCGACGCCCAGATGACGCATATAGTCGATGAGGGCGGGTGGCGACAGGATCGGCAAGGCCAGCGGGGCGACCAAGGCGGAAAAGGCCAAAGCCGCCGTGCCTGCGATCCCGATGGCGATTCTGCCGATCGCGCCGTTCAGGCCCGATGCTATCGTGATCGCGCCGATCGTGAAGAATGTCGGGTAGAGCGGAGCGAGGTAATAATCCTTGCCGTGACCCAGCCGTACGATGACGACGACCACGATCGCGGCGATGACCAGAAAGCGCAGGTCGTGCAGGCGGCGAACGAAAAACGGCGCGATCAGCCCCGTGATCCACAAGGGCGCGAGGACGGGGTTCATGACCATGAGCTGGTTGATCAGGAAGGGCAGCGCCGGAATGTCCGCATTCTTTCCCTTCGCGGCGGCGCCCAGTTCCAGAAACGGAAAGCCATGGACATATTGCCAGAGAAACGACGGCAGCGCGATCGCCGCCGCCAGGGCCACGCCCATCCATAAGGCGGGCCGGAGGAAGAGACGCCGCTGCGGCGTGCAGAGCAGGCCGACGCCCAGTCCCACGATCCAGAAGACCATCGCATATTTGATCTGCAGGGCGAGCCCCGCGACAATTCCGGCCACGATCAGGGCGCGGTCGTTTCCCTGCCGATCGGCGCGCACGAACAGACAGGCGATGGCGCTCCAGGCCAGCGGCTCGAACGCGGATGTATTCAGTGTCGCCGCCATCCCCATGAACATGGGCGCGATGGCGCAGGCGAGACCGGTCAGCGCTTCGCCGGATCGCCCGCCCCCCAGCTGTCGGGCAAAGCGCATCGCGAGCCAGACCAGTGCGCCTGCCGCAAGCGCCGCTGGAATGCGCAGGCCCCAGGCCCCAAGACCGAGCTTGTAAAGCAAGGCGGCCATGATCGGCACGCCCGGAGGCTGATCGACATAACCGAAGGCGGGATGCTGGCCGCAGACGATGAAGTACAGCTCGTCGCGGAACAGGTCGTATCGTCCACCCAGCGCAAGATGGAAAATCGCAACCAGGGCCGCAGCGGCGAGCGCTGTCGTCTCCGGTTTCGACCGCGATGTCCCCATCCGCTGATATTCCAAGCCTGCCTGCCCATATGTTTGAGTGTATTAACTGGCTAACGCAGCAAAGCCCGGAGTTCAATAGGGGGCGGACCGCACGATTTCGCCGACGCCGCTGGTATCGGGAACCGTCCATTTGCCACGCGAGCTGCACGGCCGAGCGCTTTGCAAATGCCCCTGCGTGCCGTGTCGCAACTGCTCTCGACAACCGGAGTTCAGTCGATAAGTCTGAGCCTATGCTGATCGATTAATATGATCTTACCGGCATGAATAATCGATTGGACAGATTTTAGTCGAATGCGGCACCTTCGTATCCAACGTAACATGGTGGAAAGAGGACACCGAGATGGCCGATTATGAACAGCCCAAGAGCGGCGGCTGCCCGATGGGCGGCAAGGGCGGCGGCGAGGTGAAGGCGCGGTCGCTGCTGGGGCGGACCAACAAGGACTGGTGGCCCGATGCGCTGCCGATCGACATGCTGCACCAGCACGGCATCTCGCCCGATCCGATGGGCGAGGATTTCGACTATGCCGAGGCGTTCAACACGCTCGACTATGCCGCGCTCAAGGCCGACCTGCTTGCGCTGATGACCGACAGCAAGGCGTGGTGGCCGGCTGACTATGGTCATTATGGTCCGTTCATGATCCGCATGGCCTGGCATGCCGCCGGTACGTATCGCGTGACCGATGGGCGCGGCGGGTCTTCGTCGGGCCAGCAGCGTTTCGAGCCGCTCAACTCGTGGCCGGACAACGGCAACCTCGACAAGGCGCGTCGCCTGTTGTGGCCGATCAAGCAGAAATACGGCAAGCATATCAGCTGGGCCGATCTGTTCATCCTGGCGGGCAACGTCGCCATCGAGAGCATGGGCGGGCCGACCTTCGGCTTCGCGGGCGGCCGCAAGGATGTCTATGCGTCGGAGGGTGACACCTTCTGGGGAGCCGAGGAGCTGTGGGTCGATGAAGGCGCGCAGACCCGCATCACCGAGGAACTGCCCGAGCTGGAGGGGCCGCTCGCCGCGATCCAGATGGGCCTCATCTACGTCAACCCCGAAGGTCCCGGCGGCAATCCCGACCCGCTGACCTCGGCGCGCGACATGAAGGCGACGTTCCAGCGGATGGCGATGAACTCGGAAGAGACAGTCGCGCTGACCGCCGGTGGCCACGCCTTCGGCAAGGCGCATGGCGCCAAGCCCCCCACGGGCTTCAAGAACCCTGCCGCGGAAGCGATCCACCAGCAGGGTCTGGGCTGGCTGACCGACAGTGATGAGATCGGCCAGGGGCATATCACGACGTCGGGCATCGAGGGTGCCTGGTCGAACAACCCGACCAAGTGGACTGGCGACTATCTGCGGCTGTTGTTCAAGTATGACTATGAGCTGACGCAGAGCCCGGCGGGCGCCAAGCAGTGGACCCCGGTCAACCCGGACCCCGAGGACATGGCACCCGACGCGCGCGATCCGAACAAGCGCGTGCCGACCATGATGACCACCGCCGACATGGCGCTGAAGATGGACCCCGAGTTCCGCGAGATCGCACTGCGCTTCCGTGACGATCAGGCGGCGCTGGACGATGCCTTCGCCCGCGCCTGGTTCAAGCTGACCCATCGCGATATGGGGCCGAAGATCCGCTATCTCGGACCGGAGGCGCCCGAAGAGACGCTGCTCTGGCAGGATCCGGTACCGGAAGGCACCGCGCCGTCCGACGCCGCCGTGGCCGCGTTCAAGGACGCGGTGCTCGCGAGCGGACTGACGGTTGCGCAACTGGTCAAGACCGCCTGGGCTTCGGCATCGACCTATCGCCGGTCGGACCATCGCGGCGGCGCGAACGGCGCCCGCATCGCGCTGGCGCCGCAAAAGGACTGGGCGGTCAACGAGCCGGAACAGCTTCAGAAGGTGCTCGCCAAGCTGAACGAGCTGCGCGGCGACCTGTCGCTGGCCGATGCGATCGTGCTGGCCGGTTCGGCGGCGGTCGAGAAGGCGGCGCGCGATGCCGGGTTCGACGTGTCGGTCCCGTTCCTGGGCGGTCGCGGTGACGCGACTCAGGAATGGACCGATGTCGAAAGCTTCAAGTGGATGGAGCCGCAGGCCGATGGTTTCCGCAACTATCTGAAGACTCGCAACCCGGTGAAGACCGAGGAACTGCTGCTCGACCGGGCGGCGCTGCTGGGATTGTCCGCGCCGGAAATGACCGTGCTGATCGGCGGCCTGCGCGTGCTGGGCGCGAATGTCGGCGACGCTCCCGAAGGCGTCCTGACCGATCGTCCGGGGCAGCTGACCAACGACTTCTTCGTCAACCTGCTCGACAATGATACCTTCTGGGATCTGGTCGATGCGTCGAGCGACGAGAAGTTCATCGGCTATGACCGTGGCGGCCGTCAGGAAAAGTGGCGCGCGACCCGCACCGACCTGATCTTCGGCTCGAACTCGCAGCTGCGCGCGACCGCCGAAGTCTATGCCGAGAACGGGCATGAGGAAAAGTTCGTGCGCGACTTCGTGCGGGCATGGGTGAAGGTGATGAACGCCGATCGCTTCGACGTGACCTCGAAGCCGGTATCGGCCAACCAAGCCAGTTAAGCCGGTCGGTGCAATCAGGGGGCGTGGCGTGCCCGGACACAGGTCCGGCCGCCACGCCCCTTTTTTGTTTCTGCTTCCCGTGTCGGATCGTAGCGCATTTGCCTCTCCCATGATGGGGAAGGGCAGCCATCCAATTTATGCGGTCGCGCCGCCATCGATGTTTAGGGTCGTGCCGGTGATATAGCTTGCATCCGGCCCGGCAAGGAACGCGACGGCACCCGCAATCTCCTCGACCTTGCCGTAGCGGCCGAGCGGGATGGCCCCCAGCACCTGCCCGGCGAAATCGCTGTCGGCGGGGTTCATGTCGGTGTCGATCGGTCCCGGCTGCACGGTGTTGACCAGGATGTTGCGCGACGCGAGGTCCTTCGCCCAGCCGCGCGCCAGTGCCGCGACCGCCGCCTTGGTCGCGCTGTAGACCGTGGTCGCGGGGAAGGCCATCTCGCCCGAGATGCTGCCGATCAGGATGATCCGGCCGCCGTCGCGCAGATGTGGCAGGGCCGCGCGGGTGCCGACGTGCAGGCCCTTCACATTGACCCCGAACTGGCGGTCATAGGTTTCGTCGGTGTCCTCGGCGATGGAGGAGAATTCGGCCACCCCGGCATTGTGGACGAGGATGTCGATCCCCCCCAATGCCGCGGCGGCCTGTTCGACGCCCGCACGCTGCGAGGCCGGATCGGCGGCGTCGGCCTGAAAGGCGAAGGCGGTGCTGCCCGCGCTCTCGATCGCCGCCACCGTGGCGTCGGCTGCCGCCTTGTTACCAGCATAGGTGATCGCAACCGCCGCGCCTTCGGCCGCCAACCGCTTGGCGATGGCCGAGCCGATGCCGCGCGATCCGCCGGTGACGAGCGCTGTTTTGCCCTGAACTGACATGTGAATTCTCCAAAATTCTGGCCCGCGATCACGGCATCGTGCGCTGTCGGCAGGATGGGAGATGGGGTGATGGTTCAACAGTTCAATAATGCCGAACTATTAAATTTGCGGGGATACCCTATATCGACGTCATGCCCCGCTTCACCCATCCCCGGCTGGAGGACGTTCCGCTCGATCTGGCGCTGCATGCGCTGGCCGATCCCAATCGGCTGGCCATGGTGGCGCGTCTCGCCGCGACCGAGCGGTTGAGCTGCACCGACGCCGCCCCGTGCGAGTCCATCCCGAAAAGCACGCTGTCCAACCACTTGAAATTGCTGCGCGCGGCGGGCTTGATCGAGACGACGCAGGCCGGGCGCGAGATGATCAACACGCTGCGACGCGCCGAATTCGACCGGCGCTTTCCCGGTCTGCTCGACGCGGTCCTCGCCAACCGGGCCGCATGATTATCGACCGATTGCAGCTTCGGGTGCGGTCCGCTGGCCGAACAAGGGCGTCAGCGGGTCGCCGATCAGTCCGCTGACCATCGCCGCCTGGATGCGCGTCGCGGGCCAGAGCTTCGACAACGGCCCAACGATACGGTCGCGCACGAAGGGGATGACCCGGCTGTCGGACTGGTAGACGGGGGTGAACAGCGCGGTCAGCGCCTGATAGAGGCGGACATGCCGCCGTCGCATCGCGATCGCCCGGTCGAGCGCCGATGCGAGGTCCGGCGACCTCCGCAACGCCAGCGCCAGCGCATAGGCATCGAGCAATGCCATGTTCGCGCCCTGTCCCAGTTGCGGGCTGGCCGAATGCCAGGCGTCGCCGATATGGATTATCCCCGTCTCGGCAGGCGCCGAGAGCGTGCGATGCGCATAATGGGCGAAAGTCAGTTGATCCGCCGATCCGATCTGATCGAGCAATCCCTGCGTTGCCGGCCATAGCGCGGACACCTCGGCCTTCCAGGCCTCCAGCCCGGCCTCCCGCCATGCGGCGAGACGGTCCGCGCGCAATGACCAGAAGAGCGCCGCTTGTCGCTGCTGCTCGCCGGGAAATCGCCCGACTGGCAGCACGCCGACCATTACGCTCGCCCGCCGATACCGCTGTTCCAGTACGCCGGGATCGAACCCGGCATCGGCGGGCCAGTCGAACGTCCCCCAAAGCGCTCCATAGGCCAGCTTGCGACCAAAGGGCGGCGCGAGCGGCGTCCGCGTGCCGAGCGCGTCGACGATCAGGTCGAACGGCCCGATGCGGCGTCCTCCCGCCAGCCGCAGGAGCCGGCGTCCGCCTGCCGCCAGTTCGCTGGCCTCGATGGCGCAGCTCGTTTCGATCGCGATCCCCTCGGCCGCGATCGCCCGATGCAGCAGGGTGAACAGGGCTGCGCGATGGACGCCGACCCCGAAGCCCGCCCGTTTGCCGAGTGCGGCATAGCGCACGTCGAGGACGACCCGGCCGCTGCTTCCCGCCTCGCCGTGAAGACGGTCGACCCGCGCGCCATGGTCGAGCAGTGCCTCGGCCAGCCCCAGTTCGCGCAGAACGGCAAAGCCGGTCGGTTGGATCATCAGCCCCGATCCGACCGGGCGGGGCGCATCGAACCGCTCGAACAGCGTGACATGGTGGCCGTCGCGATGCAGCAGCAACGCTGTGGCGAGACCCGCCGGACCACAGCCCGCAATGGCGATGTGAAGACGCTGCATCACGCCAGCCTAACCGCGATTGGCCGCGTCGGCATCATCTTTGACAGAAACGAACCGGTGGATGCCGATCGCGTCGAGAAAGCGGGTGTCGTGACTGACCACCAGCAAGGCCCCATCGAACCCCTGAAGCGCGCACTCCAGAACCTCGATCGATTCGATGTCGAGATGGTTGGTCGGCTCGTCGAGGATCAGCAGCCAGGGCGGCCTTGGTCCCGAAAGCGCTGCTGCCAGCCCCGCCCGCAGCCGCTCGCCGCCCGATAGCGTGCCGACGATCCGCTGGGCATCGCGGTTGCGAAAGGCGAAGCGCGCACAGACGGCATGGGCCGCTTCCTCGTCCCATGCGGGATGAAGGCGACGCATATTGCCGACGATCGTATCACCGGCGTCCAGCAGACCGACATGCTGGTCGAGCATGGCGATCCGATCTCCGCGCCGCCTTACAGTGCCGGTATCGGGCGTGAGGTCTCCCGAGGCCAGGCGCAGCAGCGTCGATTTGCCCGCGCCGTTACGTCCGGTCAGCGCGATCCGCTCCGGACCCCGGATCGTCAGCGACCAAGGACCCAGGCGTCGCTCGCCGCGCATGACGGTCACTTGCTCGATCATGAGCAACTCGGCCTGCGACGGCAGGCCCGTGGCGGGCAGGTCGATGGTCAGCGGCGTCAACACCTCGACCCGCGCCTGGGCATCGTTGCGCGCCTTTACCGCCTCCTCCATCTGTCGTTCGGCGAGGCGGCGGCCCTGACCGCCGCTGTTTTCCGCCCGCTCCGCCTGGGCGCCGAGCAGGATCTTCGGTTCCGATCCCTTGGCGGCGAAGGCGCGTCCGGCCTTGTCGCGGCGGTCCTTCGCCTCGCGCGCCGACTGGGCCGCCAGGCGGGTGGTGCGAAGCGCGGCGTCGGTGCGGGTGCGTTCGGCCTCGGCAAGCGCGCGCTCCGCGTCGCGCGCGGCGGCAAAGGCCGACCAGCCGCCGCCGACGATCCGGGTCCCGATCGGGCTAAGCTCGACGATACGGTCCATGGCTTCGAGCAGCGCGCGGTCGTGGCTGGCGACCAGCAGGCCGCCACGCCAACCCGCGATCCAGCGCCCGATAGCGGCTCGCCCGTCGGCATCGAGATTGTTGGTCGGCTCGTCGAGCAGCAACAGGTCGGGCTTGGCGATCGCCAGCCGCGCCATCCCGATCCGCGTGCGCTCGCCGCCGGACATACTGCCCATCGCGCGGTCGAGAACGACGCCGTCCAGGCCGACCTCGGCAAGCGCGACATCGATCGTGGCCGGAAGGGACCAGTCGGCGGCATCGAAGTCCGCCGCATCACCGTCACCGGCCTCGATCCGTGCCAGAACCGCGAGCGGTTCCTGAACGCCGAGCGCTTCGGCGATGCTATCGCTCTCGCGCCAATGCTGGACGAGCCGGTCGACCGTACCCGCCCGATGGACGGTGCCCGACAAGGGGGCGTCGCCAGCGGCGATACGCAGCAGCGTCGACTTGCCCGAACCATTGCGCCCGACCAGGCCGATGCGCTCCGCACCGACCGACAGGGTCAGGTCTTGGAAAAGCAGTCGGCCGTCAGGCGTGGCGGCGGAGAGATCGGAAAGTGTGAGGAAGCTGGACATGGACACCGTGACGGACGCGGAGGGCAGGGCGGTTGGCGCTGTTCTTCCGGTCATTCACGGGCGTGGCTCCTTCGTTATCGCCACCCTTATAGCGGATGCTGGCCGCTCACGCCACCCGGCGCCGGAGTCAGCCAAGCGTGGCCAGCATCACGCACTGCCTCTTCCTGCGCCGTTTGCGGCTCCCCCCGATCGGGTTAGAACCGCACCAGCGCCCCGATATAGTAAGCGCGGCCGTTGACGAGCTCCTCGCTGAGCAGGCCGAAAGCGGGGCCGGTGACGCGGGTCGGGCGGTTGTCGGACAGGTTCTTGCCCTGCGCGACGATGGTCAGCGCGCGGGACAGCTTCACCCGGATCTGGGCGTCGAAGATGTCGCTGGCCTTGTAGCGCACGTCCTGCGTCGGATCGGTGGTCGAAGTCGTGATGAGCAGCGGCGATAGGTGGTTCCACGCGCCCTGCACCGTGATCGGGCCGAGCGTGTAGAATGCGCGGACATTGCCGACCACATCGGCGCTCTCGCTCAGGCTGGACAGCTGGCGGCGCGTGCCGTTGGCCATCACGATCGATGGCGGGGTGGGATCGAGCAGTGTGATGTTGGCGGAAAAGCCCAGGCCGTCGAGCGGGTGGGGCAGGAAGCGCATGCGAGTGACGACGGCGTTCAGTTCCACGCCCCGGATGACGGTGCCGCTGGCATTGATCGGCTGGATCGTCGTCACCTGGGTGGTGACGCCGTTGAAGGGCTGGAGCGCGGTGTTGCTGACGGTCAGGATCTCGTCCTGGACGCGCTTGATGAAGCCTGCCGCCGAGAACATTACGTCGCGATTGACGTAATATTCCAGGCTGACGTCGTAATTGTCGCTGCGGCGCGGGCGGAGTTGGGCATTGCCGGTCCTGATCGTCACGAAGCTGGTCGTCGAATTGATCGAGATGGTCTGCCGCCCGGCCAGATCGCTGTAATTGGGACGCGCCAGGGTGCGGCTATAGGCGGCGCGGACGCGCAGGGCATCGGTCGCATTCCAGTCGAGCTGTGCCGAGGGTAGCCAGTCATGATAATGCTGGCCCTGCTGTCCATAGGTCAGCTGGGTCGCCTTGCCTCTCGTGGTGAGAGCGTAGGAGCCGGTCGACAGGTCGGTGGCCTCGTAACGCACGCCGCCGGTCAGTCGTAGCGTGTCGAGTGCATAGCGGCCCATCACATAGGCGGCCTTGATATCCTCGGTCAGGGTGAAGTCGGATTGCAGCCCGGTCTGGCTGTCGGTCGGATCGGCGGTGAACTTGCCCGGATTGGCGTTGACGAAGCGGGTGACCGCGGCGGGATCGAGGAAGATCATGCGCTGGCCGTTGCCGTTATAGGGCGTGTAGCTTTGCGGTACGACGAACGGCGTCAGGCTGGTGGCGCCCGAAGCGGGCGTATAGCCCATCACGTCGCGATCGTAGCGGCGGTCGAGGAAGCGCGCATACAGGCCCGTTGCAAATCCGAAACCGCGATCGTCGGCACCGGTGTTGACCTGAAGATTGGCGCGTCCGGTCAACGCCTTTTCCTTCTGATCGTCGGGTGCGACCTGATAGTCGTAGATAGCGTAATTGGCCGGATTGAAGACATAGTCCGGCTTGGCGAAGTTGAACTGCGGAAAGCCGCCTGGCGTCAGCGTATAGCCATAGGCCAGGTTCGCACCCGATGGCGCGCGGAAGACCGACGTCGTCGCATCCTGATGATAGGTGGCGATGGCATAGTTAACCCCGAAATCGGCCAGCATATGGCTGGCCGGAGTCAGTTCGCCGTGGAAATCGGCATATTGGATGCCGCGCTTCTGGAAGAAGCGGGCGTCGTCGACCTGTGCGTAATTGCCGCTCGCCACCGTGCCGCTGGTCGCGGTGACGCCGGTGATGTTGGCGAACTTGCCGGTCGCGGCCGTTACCGAGGTCTGCGGCGTGACGCTGTTCGCCTGCCGGTCCTCGTCATTTGTGTGATAGAATTTGGCGACGGTCAGCGCGCCCTTGAACATCGCATGATCGTCGAACTCCAGCTTGGCGAAGCCGCCATAGCGCTGGCGCAGATTGTCATATTGCAGCCAGCGGCGGACCGAGGGCACGACAAAGGCATCGGCCGCATCGGTGGTCGCTGGGTTGAGCTTCTGGCCCGTCGTGGGATCGACATAGAGCGGGTTCGTGCTGGCCGGGTCCAGCGATGCGCTGACCCGGCGGAAATAGCTGCCCGCGACGACGATGCCGAATTTTTTGTCCGGGCCGAAGGTCGTCGCGCCGACCAGCTCCGCCTGGCCCGAGGGCAGGTTGCCGCCGCGCACCCGCTGGAAATCCCAGCGGCCGATGTCGAAGCGGCCGCCCAGGAACGGCTTGCCGCCATTGTCGAAGGCGCTGCGGGTGCGCAGATTGGCGATGCCGCCGATCGCATTGCCGTTCATCGCGGCGGTCATCGACTTATAGACCTCGACCCGAGCGGCGAGCGAGGAGGGTATGACGTCGAGCGAGACGTTGCGGCGGCTGATCTCGTTGGCGGGCAGCGGCACGCCGTCGATCTCGACCAGATTGTAATCCGCGTTGAGGCCACGGATCGACAGGAATTGCGCTTCGCCCCGCCCGTTATTCTGGATCGTCGAAATGCCGGGTACGCGGGTCAGCGCCTCGCCCAGCCCAAAGTCGGGCAATGTGCCGATCTCGTCCGCGCTGATGCTGTCGGAAATGACGTCGATGCTGCGCTTGGCGGCAATGTCCTTGATCGCCTGAAGCCGGGCGCCGGTGACGACGATGTCGGCGTCCGTCCCCTTGTCCGACGACGCGGTCGCCTGCACCATCTGCGCGTAACCAGGCACGGCGAGCGCCGACGACAGCAACGCCAGGGTCCTTACCGCAAATACCGCTTTCATCATCTTTCCCCTCTTTCCCCGAACAGGTCGAAGGCCTATTAAGCACTATGAGTGACATATCTATGACGAGGGGTATGAAGACGTGCCATCGTCATCCATGAGGTCGGGAAAGATGCTGAAATTCCGTATGTTGATCGCGGTGGTCGGACTGGCGGCGAGTACCGGCGTGGCCGCTGCCGACCGGCTTTATGCCTGTGGTGACGACCGGATTCGCGAATATGCGCCGTCAGGAGATCAGGCTCGCCAGATATGGCAGTGGACCGCATCGGACGCAGTCGACCTGCCCACCGCCTATCGCACGACGATGCTTGCCCATATCGACGACTGCAAGCCGGTGGAGGGGGGCAGGGCGATACTGGTGACGGCCTCGACCGGCGGGGTCGTGCTGATCGATCGGGCGAGCGGCAGGGTCCGGTTCCGGGCGACCGCGCCCATGGCGCATTCGGCCGATCTGCTGCCCGGCGGCTATGTCGCGGTTGCGCTGTCGATCAACAAGGACGGCGATCGCCTGCAACTCTACAAGCTGTCCCGCAGCGAACAGCCGCTGTTCAGCCTGCCACTCCCCTCGGGGCATGGCGCGGTGTGGGATGCGAAGCGGCATCGCTTGTTCGCCATGTCTCACGACCTGATCCAGGCATTTTCCTTCCATACGGGCGCTGCCGGGCCGCGCCTGACCGAGACCGCACGCTGGACGTTGCCGGGGCGGCGGGACGGCCACGACCTGTCGCCGACGCCGGAGGGCGATTATGTCGTGACCACCGATGACGGTGCCTGGACGTTCGATCCGGGCAGCAGTCGCTTCACGCCGATCCCCGCCCTCAACCCCAAGCTGCGGGTCAAGGCGGTCAGCGTCGCGCGGGATGCCATGGCATGGGTGCAGGCGGAGGAAAGCTGGTGGGCGCATGGCTTCACCGTCGCCGACCGGGATGCCAGCGCACCGCGCCGGTTCGAGACGCCGGGGTTGAAGCTCTACAAGGTCCGCTGGCTTCCGTGAAACGGCACGGGGCCGCGCCGCTGGTCGGTTGACATCGGCGCGGCCACACGGTCTTTCCCCATCATGAGCGCGATCACCGCTGGCGGGTTTCCGCCCCAGTTCCTGCGTGAGGATGGACGGCGCACCGCGACCGCGAACGAGCGGGTCGTGATGGAGCTGTTGTCGCGCCAGGGTTCGGCCAGCCGGGCCGATCTGGCCCGGTTGACGGGGCTGGCGCCGCATTCGATCACCCGGCTGGTCGAGCCGCTGATCGCGCGCGGCCTGCTGAACGAAGCGCAGCCGGTCGCCGTTGGCGTCGGCAAGCCTGCCGCCAAGCTGACGCTCGATGGTGCATCGGCCTTTGCGGTCGGGCTATCGGTGATGACCGACGCGGTCTCGCTGATACTGCTCGACCTCGCCGGTGAGGTGCGCGCGGCATCGAGCGAAAAGCTGGCTGACATCGAAATTCGTGGTGCCTGCCGTCAGATACGCGGCATGATCGACCGGACGATCCGCCAAGCCGGGCTGGACCGGTCCAGGCTGGTCGGGATCGGGATCGGCGTGACCGGCTATTTCATCGGCGACGGCGCGCGGTTGAACCCGCCGCGCCTGCTCGACCCATGGGCGCTGGTGCCGCTCGACACCATTCTGGCCGACGCGCTGGGGCAAAAGGTGTGGATCGACAATGACGGCAATGTCGCCGCGATCGGCGAGGCGATGCTGGGCCATGGCCGGACCATGCGCGACTTCGCCTATCTCTATTTCTCCGCCGGTTTCGGCGGCGGCGTCATCTCGCGCGGGCTGCCCTTGCGCGGGCGGCATGGCAATGCGGGGGAGTTCGCATCCATCCTGCCGCTGGACTGGCCCCAGCCCAATCTGGAAGTGCTGCGGTTGACCTTTCAGGACATGGGCACCGCCTTCCCCGACCTGCATACGATGCTCGGCGCGTTCGACGTGAACCATCCCGCCGTGAACGCCTGGCTGGAGCGCAGCCTGCCGTCGCTCAATCTGGTCGCGTCCGCCATCTCGGCCACGGTCGATCCGGGGATGATCGTGCTGGGCGGGCGCCTGCCCGCGTCACTGGCGCAGCGGATCGCCGAGCGGATCGTAATCACCAATCCCGAACGTCGCGGCCATCATCGCCCCGCCGCCGCGATCGTGTCGTCCTCGATGGAGGGCGATGCCGCCGCCATCGGCGCGGCGACCTTGCCCCTGCGCGCGGCATTCTTCGATCCGGAGGCCAGCGCGACGCCGCTTGCGGGTTGAGGACGATAGGGACGGGGGCATCGATCATCGACGCCCCCGTCAGTCGGACAAACTCAGCGCGTGAAGCGCAGCCCGACGAAGAAGGTCCGGCCGATCACGTCGTAGACGCCCGCCTGATAGCTCAGCTCGAAATTGGCACCGCCCGCTTCGGCACCTGGAATGCGCGGAGGCTTGCGGTCGAAGGCGTTGTTGAGGCCGCCCGACAGCTCGATATTCTTGTTCAGGCGCACCCAGCCGAAGAAGTCGTTGTAGAAGACGTTCGGCGTGAAGACCGGATCATATTTGGCCGAGGTGATCGTGCTCGCGGCCTTCATCGGCGAGAAGTGGCGCAGCGTCCAGGTCGTGCCCCAGTTCTCCTGCGTATAGGTGGTGCGGATCACGCCCTTCCAGGTCGGGCTACCGAACACGCCGCGATATTCGGTGACGGTGTTCGGGTCGCTCGGGTCCAGCGTATAGCGGCGGTTGAGCAACCGGGTGTAGTTGGCGTTGATCGACAGGTTGCCAGCCCCCGCGCCGAAGCCCAGCCGTTCCAGATCGGTGGCGTAGTTCAGCCCGAAGTCCAGGCCGCGCGTCAGATACTGCGCCAGATTCAGCTTCTGGGTGACGACCGACTTGATGTTGTTGCCCGCATCGCGCGTGACCAGCGAGCAGAAGACGTTGCTCAGGCTCGGCTGGTCGACGCATTTGTCGATGAGGGTCTGCGCACCGAAGGCGTCGATCGCGTTGCGCAGATCGATATCGTAATAATCGACCGTCAGCGACAGGCCGTGGATGAAGCGCGGCTGGAGCACCGCACCCACCGTCAGCGTCCGCGCGGTTTCCGGCTTCAGCGCCAGATTGCCCTTCGAGATGATGTCGCGGTAGATCCAGTAGTTGCTCAGGTCGGTCGGCTTGATCGCTGCGCAATTGGCCGCGGTATATTGCGTCCGGGTGATGCGGTTGGCCAGGTTATAGGCGTTGCAAGGGTCCGTGACCCACATGCCGCCGACGCTGCTCGCGGTGAACAGCTCGCCTATATTGGGGGCGCGCACCGCCTGGCCATAGGTGGCGCGGAAGCGGATGTCGCGGATCGGCGCCCATTCGCCGCCCAGCTTCCAGGTCGTGGTGCGGCCCGCCGTGCTATAGTCCGACAGGCGTACCGCGCCGTCGACCGACAGGCTGTCGAAGAACGGGGTGGCGCGCAGGATCGGCGCATGGAGTTCGCCATAGGCTTCCTTGACGCTGTAATTGCCGACCAGCGGCATCTGCGTCACGCCCAGCGTCGGGTCGTAGCGCGGGCTGTCGGCGTTATACTCCGCCGCGACGCCGATATCGTTGCGCTCCTTGCGATATTCGGCGCCGATCACCGCCTGCACCGGGCCACCCGGCAGGTCGAACAACCCGCCCGAGATATAGCCGGAGGCGACCTGCTGGGTCATGACCGACTTCGCCCAGCTCGACGTGTACTGGATATAGTTGATCATCGGCTGGGTCAGCGTGACGAACGGATTGATCGGCACGCAGCCGTCGCCGGGGCTGGTCAGCGTGCTGCGGCAGACCGGGTTGCCGGCCGCGTCGGTCGTCGAGTCGAGCCCCTGATACCAGCGGGCATAGGAGGTCGCGTTGAAGTCGCGCACCTGCTGTTCGGACCGGCCGTAAGAGTAATAGGCGGTGTAGTTCCAGTTGTGCGCCAGCAGGCGGAAATCGCCCTCGGCTCCGGCGACGGCCTGCACCATCTTGCGGCGATACTGGGTTTCGGGCGTGCCGACCTCCATGACGCGGCGCGCGAAGTTGACGCCGCCCGCGGGGATCGTGCCGCCGGCCGCCGCGACCATCTGCGAGGTGATATAGGGGCTGTCGGCGGGAACCGCGTCATAACCGAAGGCGGTCAGCGGGGCATAGGCGGCGGTCGAGAAGTTGCGCGAGAAGCTGACATTGCCGAACAGCTTGAACGCCTCGCTGAAGTCGTAATGGCTGGCGAGGCGGGTGGAGAAACGCTCGGACGGGACCGAGAGCAGCCAGCCGTCATAGCGGCCATGATATTCGCTGCCGTCCCCGGCCAGCAACGTGCCCAGCGCTTCGCTGGTATTGGCCATGTTGACCGGTTGCGGATTGAGGAACCCTTGTGGTCCCAGATTTGGCGCGCGCAACGTACCGTTTGCGGCGACGGCATAGAGCTGCTTGTTCAGGATCAGCTGCGCCGAGTTGGAAGAGTAGATGTTGAAGTTGCCGTCATAGATGGTGTTCTTCGACGCGGTCTTGGTCTTGCCGTAATAGGGATAGCCCTGTGCCGTCCAGGGTCGGTCCGCGCCGCTGATCCCCTCGGGCTGATTGTCGTAGAAGGTGTAGAAGGTGACGTTACCACGATTGTCGGCGAAATTGGTGCCCGCCAGCAGATCGAACCCGTACTGGTTCATATCGTTGCGGGTCGACGCATTGTAGCGGACGTTCGATTCCAGCCCCTGATAATTCTTCTTCAGGATGAAGTTGGCGACGCCCGCCACCGCATCCGCGCCGTACAGCGCCGAGGCGCCGCCGGTCACGACCTCGACCCGCTCGACCAGGCTGGAGGGGATGTTGCTGAGATCGACCGCCGAGGTGCCGGGGATGGCGGGCACCTGGCGATGGCCGTCGACCAGCACCAGCGTCCGCTGCGTTCCCATGCCCCGCAGATCGAGCGCGTTGATGCCGGCATTGCCCGCCAGATTGCTGGTCTGGTTGGTCTGGGTGATGGCCAGCGCCGGGAGCTGGTTCACGACATCGGTGATCTGCTGCGATCCCACCGACCGGATTTCGGCGGCCGTGACCACCGCGACGGGAGCGGGGCTGTCCTTGGCGTCGCGACGAATGCGCGAACCCGTGACCAGCACGTCGCCACTGCCATCGCCATTATCGCTCTGCGTCTGTGCATCGTCCGTCGAACGCGTCGTCGTCTGTGCGCACAATTGCTGTGCGAAACACGCGCAACCCAGCATCAACGCCGTGCGAATCGCCTTTTTCCGATCGATCATGTCGCTTGCCCCCTGCTGATGTATTTCGTATACAGAATATAGTCGTCGACGGGGTGTCAAGTGACGTACTGTTCAAAAAGGGGCTGTGTTACGTTTATGCCACAGTGGAAAGCCGGACTGGGTTCGTACGCGCTCCGCCTCTCCCTGGCGCTGTCGCTCACCTTGCCGGTCGGGCCTGCATGGTCGCACGGCAGGCCAACGGGCGGTGCCGCCGCGACCTCTCCGGCCGTCCCCATAGCCGAGCGCTATGCCCGTGCGGACCGGCTGCTCTGGCCGCAATTGTCGACCCTGCTCGCCAATGCCTCGCTGCGCGCCGTGTTCACGGAGTGGGACAAGGGGCTGCTCTACCGGACCGGTATCCAGGGCCACCGGATGCTGCGCTATCTCGACCTGGGAAGCCAGGCCGGGCGCGAGATCGTGGACGAGGCGCGGCTGGCGACGTTGCTGGCCGCGAAGATCGGCAAGCCCGTCGACCCGCTATCGCTGGCGGTCGAGCAACCCGCCTTCGATCCGGCTACGGGCGTCTTCAGCTTCACCGAAATGGATCGCCGCTGGACGCTGGCGGCGGATGGAACGCTGACCGAAGCCGCCAAGGGGCCGCCGGACGGGGAGGGCGTCGTCTCGCCCGATGGCCGGTTCGAGGTCGTCGCCCATGGCTATGACCTTTATGCGCGGGAGCGAAAGTCGGGGCGCGAGGTGCGGTTGACCAGCGACGGCACCCGCGACCAGCCCTATGGACGCGGTATCGCGCTGCTGCCTGATATATTGAAGGCGGGCACCGAGGAGCCGCCCATGCCCGTCTCCGTCAAATGGTCGCCCGACAGCCGCCGGATCGCAACATGGCGGCTGGACACGCGTGACGTGCCGCGCCTGTCGATCACCCAGGCCAATCCGCCGGGCAGCCTCTATCCGCGTTCCTTCCAATATATCTATCCGCTGGCGGGCGGGGCGAAGCTGCCCCAGGCGCAGCAACTGGTGATCGATGTCGAGCAGGCGGTGCGCCATCGCCGTGCCAAGCCGGTGATGCTCGATATCCCGTCAGAGGCGATCCTCTATCCGCAGGACCCCGATTTCTATTGGGAGGGGGATCATGTCCGGTCGGTCTGGACCCAGCGCGGCTATGGCGAACTGCGCGTCTACAATGCCGATCCGGTCACGGGTGCGGCGAAAGTGGTCGCGCGGGAGAAGGGCGATCCGCTGGTCTTCGTGACCTCCAGCTTCTTCCGGGCGGCGCCCGCGCTCGGCGGCGAACTGGACGTGTCCGAGCGCAGCGGCTGGGCGCAGCTTTACCTCGTCCGCCCCGACGCGCCGGATCAGGGCTATCCGCTCACCCGTGGCGCGTGGGAAGTGACGAGCGTCGAGCATGTCGATGCTCCCTCGCGGACGATCCTGCTGACCGGTGTCGGGCGAGAGGCGGACCGGGACCGTTATTACCGTGCGCTCTACCGCGTGACGATGGACGGCGCGGCCCCCCGGCTGCTGACGCCCGAGCCTCTCGATCATGAGGTCACGGTGTCCGACGATGGCCGCTGGTTCGTCGATGCGATGTCCAGCCCGACCCAACCGACCCGCACCGTCCTGCGCGATGCCGCCGATGGCCGGATCGTCGCGGAACTGGGCAAGGCGGACGACGGCGCGCTGCGGGCGATCGGCTATCAGGCCCCCGAACCTTTCTACGGCGTCGCGGCCGATGGCGTCACGCCGCTACGCGCCATGATCTACCGCCCGATCGGCTTCGACCCAACCCGGCGCTATCCGGTGATCGACAATGTCTATACCGGCCCGACGACGACCCAGGTCCCGGTCGGCTGGCGCGACACGATCTCCGCCAGTTCGTCCAGCGTGGCGCAGATCGGGGCGGTGGTCGTCATGATCGACGGGCGCGGCACCTCCCGCCGGGGCAAGGCGTTTCGTGCGCCATCCTACCAGAATCTGGGCGAGGTCGGCCTGGACGATCATATCGCGATGATCCGCCAGATGGCGGCGCGCTACCACTCGATCGATGCCAGCCGGGTCGGCGTTTATGGCGGGTCGGCGGGTGGCTATGACGCGGCGCGCTTCATGTTGCGGCGGCCGGAATTCTTCAAGGTCGGGCTGGCCTGGTCGGGCAATCACGACCTGCGGCTGGACAAGGCATGGTGGCCGGAGGCGTCGATGGGCAATGCCGACGCGGCAACCTGGGAACGCAATTCCAACATGGCGGTGGCGGGGCAGTTGCGGGGCAAGCTGCTGCTGGTTCACGGCGATATCGATGACAATGTGCCGGTGACCGAAAGCCTGAGGCTGGCCAAGGCGATCATCGATGCGGGCCGTGACGTGGATCTGGTGATCCTGCCCAACACGCGCCATTCGGTCTATCAGCCCTTTTTCTGGCGCAAGTTCCGCGACTATTTCACCCGCAACCTGCTGGACGAAAACCCGCCCCAGACCCCGGTCCTGGCGCCCGGCGCGGCCCGGCACTGAGGGCGGGAATGCCGGGACGCCGTTCGACGTCCCGGCACCCTGGGATCAGAACCCGCCCGACAGGGTGAAGAATGCCATGCGGGGAGGCTGCGCATAGCTGTTATAGGTGCGGGCGGCCGCCCCGACGACCAGCTCATAGATGCCGCGACGATTGGTTAGGTTGGTGATGTTGACCGACAGCCGCGTGTTGCGCAGCCCAAGCCCCAGACCCTCCGGCAGCGCATAGCTGGCCTGCAGGCCCAGCAGGAAGCGGCCCGGCACCGACTGGTCGTTGGTATAGGTGGCGAACCGCCGCCCGACATAGTCGCCGATCGCCTGAACCTCGAACGGTCCGGAGTTCGCCGTGACGACCGTCTTGTTCAGCCAGCGGGCGACGTTCGGCACGTCTTTCCCGGCCGTCGCGATGACGGTCGTCCCACTGGTATAATTGTCGTCATAGCGCGAGCGGTTGTAGGACAGCGCGTTATAGACGGACAGGCCGCTCCCGAAGCGGAACGTGACCGCGCCGTCGACGCCGTTGGTCTTCACCCCGCCGACATTCTGCAGGATCGAGACGCCGCCGATGACCGATGCGATGACCGGCGTCGCGCTGATCTGAAGCAGTCGGTTGCTGAAATCGACATGATAGGCGCTGATCTGGCCTTCGATCGCGGTCAGCGGACCGGCATTCACATTATGACGCGAGCGGACGCCCGCCTCATAGGTCCATGAGCTTTCGGGCTGCGTGTTCGCCTTGATCTGGTCGAAGGCCTGCTGGCTGCCGACATTGTAGGGCGAGAGGCCAGCGGCGACAGATGCCTGGAACTGCCGCACATTCTTCTGGATATGGCCGAACAGCTGGTCGTTGGGCGTCACGTCCCAGACCGCGCCGATCGCCGGCAGGAACCATTTGCGCGTATTCAGCCGCCCTTCCGGGAAGCCGGTGGACGAGCCGGGCAGGGCACCGGGCAGCGGCTGGACGGGAATGCGGCCGTCGGCGAATTGCAGGCTCGACTTGAAGCCGCCCTCCAGGGTCAGCGTGTCGGTCAGGTGCCAGCGATCCTGAACATGGAACTGGATCAGGTCATAGGTCGTGACCGCGGCATATTGCGTCAGGCGCAAAAGACTGGGGTCGGCATTTTCATAGGGCGAGGGCGGCTGGTCGCGCGGCACGGCGTACCAGCGGCGGAAGATAGTGTTGCGATTATGCTCATACCATCCGCCCAGGCCGATCTCATGCGCGCCCGCCTCGATCGCGAGCGAAGCGAGGGCACCGGCGCGGGAAATGCCATATTCGGTCGTGCGCAGGGCATAGCCCGAATTGCCGAAGACCTGCTTGAGGTTCTGGCCCGGATAATAGGTGCGGAACAGGTTGGGCAACCCCGCCGCCGCGATCGGTCCGACGATCTGACCCTGGCCATCGTCATGATGGTAATAGGGCTGAATCGACAGGGTGACATTGCTCGCCAGCTTCTGTTCGATCTTCAGATAGGCCAGATAGTCGGTGCGCTGCGCATCGCCATAATAGTTCGTGTAATTGTTCGGGTTGTTCGACGGCGGAGCACCGTTCGCGTCGACATAGTTCAACGCCGCGTTCCAGTCGGGAAACAGCACCGTCCGGTAATAAGGCTCCAGCCCGCCCGCGTTGCGCGCGACCGAATCCTGGTTCGGCTCGTCCTTCTGGCTATAGGCGAAATAGGCGGTCAACCGCGTGGTGGGGGAGGCGTGCACGAACTTCGCATTCGCCTGCCACCCCTTTTGGCGGGCATCGAACTCCCAAGCGCGGGCATTCTGGCGCACGCCGGAGACATAGAGGCTGTTGTCGCCACCGAGACCCGAGAAGGTGCCGCTGTCGAGCCGCAGATAGCTTCGGCTTGCGTCATAGCTGCCGAATGTCTGGCCGAACCGGACGCCCGCCGTTGCAGCCGGATCGCTGGTATAGGTTTCCAGGCCGCCGCCCAGATTGCTGGCCGATGCGGTGGCGAGGTCGGCCGCGCCCGCCGTCAGACGCACCCGCGAGACATTCTCGCTGATGACCGCGCGCTGCGGCGACAAGCTGTTGAAATTGCCATAGGACTGGTCGCCCAGCGGAACGCCGTCGAGCGTGAAGCCCAGCTGGTTCTGATTGAAGCCATGGACGAACAGCGCGATATTCTGTTCGTTATTGCCCCAGGGATCGGCGGTTTCGAACTGCACGCCGGGCAGCGTCTGAATGGCCTTCACGGGATTGACGCCCGGCAGGACCTTCTGGATTTCGGCGGCCTCCAGCACCACGGCGGACCGGGTGGTCCGCTTGCCGGTTACGACGATCCCGTCATTCGACGCCGCCTCGGTCGTGCCGTCATCCGGAGGTGTGGCGACCTGCTGCGCCATGGCCTGCGACGACCAGGCGAAAGCGGAAAGGGACGCGGCGATGCACAGCGAGGCACGATGCCACGCGACGATTTTTGACGATCTCATGGGTTCCTCGGTGCCAGCTATCTTGCGGCTGGCGGTCCTCTAGAACCGGTATGTGACACTTCGATGCGAAATCGATTGCAGGTATAATGCGGTGTCAGGCTCCGTCGGGCGGCCCGCCATCGACGGCGGCGGGGGCCATCCAGAACGGCCCGAAGCCGTGACCGTCGAGGTCCTGAAAGGCGCGGCTGTACATGAAGCCCATATCCTGCGGTTCGTGCAATTCGCTTCCGCCCGCCTCGACTGCCGCCTGCGTGATCGCATCGACCTCCTCGCGGCTGTCGAACGATAGCGCATAATGGCCGGTGGTGCTGGTCGCGGCATCGACGATCGTCTTGTCGGTGAAGGTCGCGAAGAACGGCTTGGCGAGCAGCATGACATAGATCGCGTCCGACCAGATCATCGCCGCGCCCTGCTCGTTGCTGAACTGCGCGTTCTTCCGAAAGCCGATGGCTTCGTAAAAGGCGGTCGAGGCCGCGACGTCTGCGACCGGCAGGTTGACGAAAATCATCTTGGGCATCGTGCGGCTCTCCTGTCCCGTGGCTACGCACGAGTCGTTCCGAGAGGATATGCGCACTTGCCGCCGCAACCAATCTTCCCGCTCGCAACGGACCAAAAGATGGGTTGCAGCGGACTTTTTCGGCCCATCATGCGTATCTGCACCGGCGTTTCTCGCACGATCCCCATGAGGTGCAATCAGGATGAACTACGCAATTCTTACCATAGCCGCGCTCCTGTCACCCCTGACCGGCGCCGCGGCCCAAGCCCAATCCGATCCGGGCAAGAAAGCCTGCGTCGCAGAGGCGAGGCGGCTTTGCCCGATGGAAATGAAGTCGATGAGCCGCAAGAAGGTCGAGGCCTGCATGATCCAGAAGATCGACCAGACCTCACCCAGCTGTCACGCCGCGATGCTGCGGATCAAGGCCGAGCGGGAGGCGGCATCGCCCCGGCGTTGAGGCCCAGCGCGCGGTTCTCCGCGCCGATCCGGACATACAGCATCGCCGCGTTCAGCACGGTGAACAGGGCGGCGATGCCGACCAGCCCGAAGGTGAGGGGCAGGACCGCGATCTCGGCGGTGACGACTGCGTAATTGGGGTGGCGAAGGAAGCGGAACGGCCCCCTGGCGACCAGCGAGGCACCGGGCAGGACAATGATCCGCGTCGTCCAGCGCGGCCCCAGCGTCGCCAGCACCCAGACCCGCATCCCCTGCAATACCGCGAAGACCAGCAGCAGCGGCCAGGACACCGCCCGGTCGCCGACGCTGAACCACAAAGCGAGCAGCCAGGCGCTGTGCATCGCCACCATCACCGGATAATGGCTCGCGCCATATTCGCGCGCACCCGCCGCCATCAGCCGCGCGGTGTTGCGCCGCGCGATGACCAACTCGCTCAGCCGCTGGAGCGTGACGAACGCCATGATCGCATAGGGAAGGTTCATCGGTCGCACTCCAGCACCAGCGAGGAGGCCGTGAAGCCCGGCCCCAACGCACTCAGGACCGATCGGGGCGGCAGGCCCTGTCGGCGGTAACGATCCAGCACGAACAGCACGGTCGGCGCGGACATGTTGCCATGGTCGTGGAGAACGGCGCGTTCCTGCACCATCGCGCCGTGTTCCAGACCCAGGGCGTTTTCAAGCGCGTCGAGTACCCTCGCGCCCCCCGGATGACAGATGAAACGGTCGATATCGGACAGCGCCAGCCCCTGCGAGGCCAGCATTTCGGTCACCGCCTGGCGCATCTCGCGCTCGACGAAGGTCGGAATCGCGCGATTGAGGACCACGGCCAGCCCCGTCTGCTCGGTCCGCCAGCCCATGATGTCGAGCGTGTCGTTCCACGTCTTCTCCGCGCTGCCGACGATGCGGGCAAAGCCGGGCGCGTCGGTCCGCAGCACACAGGCCGCCGCACCGTCGCCGAACAGCGCGGTCGAGATCAGGTCGGCCTTGTCCGCCGCATGGGTCCGCAGCGCCAGGCTGCACAGCTCGACCGTCACGAACAGCACGGTCGAACCCGGCCGCGCCCGTGCCAGATCGGCGGCGAGCGCAAGCCCTGTGGCGCCGCCCGCACAGCCCAGTCCGAAGACCGGCACGCGGCGCACATCGCCCCGGAACGGCAGATGCGCCATCGCCCGTGCCTCCAGACTGGGCGTGGCGATTCCGGTCGAGGAGACGGTGACGATCGCGTCGACCTCGTCCGCCGTCAGCCCCGCCTCGTCCAGCGCGCCGCTGGCCGCCGCGACGAACAGATCGAGCGCGACGTCGAGATAGGCGGCGCTACGCTCCTCGAACGAGCGGGGCGTGCGATACCAGTCGAGCGGCATCGCCAGTCGACGCTCGGCGATGCCCGCATGGTCGAACACCGGGGCCAACCGGTCGAAATCGGCGAAGCGATCCCCGATCAGCTCCCGCGCGGTGGCCAAGGCCTGATCCTGGGACAGCGAGTGAGGCGGCGTGCGCGTCGCAAGCGAGAGAATGGCAACCGATTGAGACATGCACCGTCCGCATAGCCGGCGGACCGGCGGAAATAGATTCTGGGGCGCAACGAACTGCGTCGCGGCAAGTTTCTTGCCCTGCGAAATACTGTTCGGGCCAAGCCTTCGGCGTGAGAAGGGACGATATGACTCCAATGACGGCGCCGTCCGACGTGCAGGCCGAATCCGCCACCTGGCGGGCCTGGGCTGGCTTTACCTTCATGTGCCTGGGCATGTTCATGGCGATCCTGGACGTGCAGATCGTCGCGACCTCGCTGCCGACGATCCAGACGGCGCTGCGCATCGCCCCCGACCGGATGGTCTGGATCCAGACCGCCTATCTGACCGCCGAGATCGTCGCGATCCCGCTGACCGGCTATCTGACCGATGTGCTGGGGATGCGGCGGCTGTTCGTCGGCGCGGTCAGCCTGTTCACGCTGGCCTCGATCGGGTGCGCGATGAGCGGCAGTTTCGAAAGCCTGATCCTGTGGCGGGTGGTGCAGGGATTTTCGGGCGGCACGCTGATCCCCATCGTCTTTTCCGCGGTGTTCCTGCTCTTTCCGGAGCGGGTGCAGGGGCTGGCGACCACCATCGCCGGGGTCGCCGCCGTGATGGCACCGACGGTCGGGCCGATCGTCGGTGGCTGGGTGACGCAGTCCTTTTCGTGGCACTGGCTGTTCCGCATCAACATCGTGCCGGGCATCGTCGCCGCGCTGGGCGTTGCTTGGCTGCTTCGGGGGCAGGCGGCGGTCGAGCGATCGGGCACGCGGCGCACGATCGACATCGTGGCGCTCGTCCTGCTCGCCGTCGCGCTCGTCGCGCTTCAGATCGGGTTGAAGGACGCGCCGACGCGCGGCTGGCGCGATGCACGGGTGCTGGGCCTGCTGGCTGTCTTCGTGGCGTGCGGGATCGGGTTCGTGGTGCGGACCTGGCGCGCGGCGGTGCCGCTCGTCGAGCTGCGTTGTTTCGCCGACCGCAATTTCGCGATCGGATGTCTGTTCAGCTTCGTGCTGGGGTTCGGCCTGTTCGGCTCGACCTATCTGATGCCCTTCTTCCTGGGGCTGGTGCGCGGGCACGGCGCGCTCCGCATCGGCGAGATCATGCTCGTCACCGGGATCGCTCAGCTCGTCACCGCGCCCATCGCGGTCTGGGCGGAGCGGCGGGTCGATCCGCGCTGGCTGACCGCCTTCGGCTTCGGGCTGTTCGCGGTCGGCCTGCTGATGAGCATGGGCCAGACCCCGCAGACCGATTTCCATGCGATGATCCTGCCGCAGATCGTGCGCGGCGCGGCGATCATGTTCTGCCTGTTGCCGCCGACCCGCATGGCGCTGGGCCGCCTGCCGCGAACGCTGGTCGCCGACGGCAGCGGCCTGTTCAACCTGATGCGTAATCTGGGCGGCGCGGTCGGCCTGGCGCTGGTCGACACCATGATCTTCAGCCGCGCGGCGACCGAGGGCCGCCATATCGCCAGCCGCCTTCAGGCGGGCGACCTCGACACGGCGCTGCGGATCGGCATTCCCAAGGACGCGTTTCTGGAGCAGCGCGGCCAGCCGCTCGACGATTTCGCGGTGGAGATGGTGCGGCCGCTGGTGGAAAAGGCCGCGCTGGTCCCCGCCGTCAACGCCGCCTGGGCGATGTGCGGCGTGCTGACCGCCATCGTCCTGATCGCGGTATTCTGGGTACGGCGGACCCCGGTCGATTGACCGGGGGTACGTCAATCCGCCGGTCGCAACGTGAACCGCGTGATCTCGGACGGCACGCCCAGCCTGAGCGCGAAGCCCGGCCACAGCCCGGTGCCGTTGCTGACGTAGAGCGTCATGCCGCCCACCGCGTACCGCCCCGAGACATAGCCGTCATTGCCCTTGGCGACCAGGCGATCCAGCCCGACGATCATCCCGCCATGGGTATGCCCGGACAGCTGGAGCGCGATTCCCTGCGCCGCGGCCTGTGGCGCCTTGCGGGGCTGATGATCGAGAAGCACGACCGGCGCGTCGGCGGGCGCCCCCCGGAGCGCGAGGGCGAGGTCCGGCCCGGCTTCGCCGACGCTGGGGGCCGACAGATCGGTTACGCCGGCGACGACCAGCCGGTCGCGACCCCGTTCGATCACCGCATGGGCGTTGGTCAGCATGTGGAACCCCATGCCTGACAGGTGCCGCATCCACGCGCCGTAATCGAAGAAATATTCGTGGTTGCCCGGAATGGCATAGACCCCGTCCGGCGCCCGCAATCCCTGCAAGGGCGCCACGTCGTCGCGTCGCATCGCGACCGACCCGTCGATGAAGTCGCCGGTCACGACGATCAGGTCGGCCCCGGCCGCGTTGCTGCGATCGACGACCTCTTTCGCCCACCCGGCCGTGAAGAGCCGACTGATGTGCAGATCGGTAAGCTGGACGATCCTATAGCCGTCGAAGGATGGCGGGAGGTTGCGGATCCTGACCGTCACGTCCTTGACCGGCGGCACGCGCAGGGCGTTGGCCACCCCGACCCCGGCGAGCAAGGCCGCCAGCCCGGCGATCGCGTAGCGAAGTGGGGAGGGTGCGCGCATCACCTCCTGACGAACCAGCATCGTCAGCAGCGTGCCGATGTCGACGATCAACTGGAACACGGCAAGCAGCACCAGGGCGCCGAATGCCCAATTGAAAAGGATCACGATCAGCCGGGGAAATTCGGGTGCGAAGACCGACCCCGACGAGAACCGGCTCCACAGATGGAATTGCGACGCCGCTAGCATCAAGAGTGCGGTGGCGATCCTGGCCCAGAGCGGCAGCGGCAAGGGCCACAGCCAGCGGGCGATGACGATCAGCGCCGGTATGGCAAATACGAAATTGAAGATGGGAGGCACTCCGGCTTTGTGGGCGATGCTGCCTGGTAACGAGTGCGCACGCCGCGCGTGTCCGCACCCTGCCACAGACGAGGTCGCTTTGACATCGCCCCCGATGGCGCGACTGACAGGAAATATAGAATGTCAGCGGCTTATGTGGCGGGGCCCGGAATGGCTAATAGGTGACGGAGACAACGACCGTATCGGTGTAGAGCCCCGGTGCCGGAGTCGGTTGGGCCGGAACGCGTCCATGGATCGCCAACGCTTGGGCGAGGCCGGTGCCGGAGGCACTGAGACCGCTGTCCCAGCTGGAGGACAGGGCGGCGTCGCGAAACAGGGCATAGGTTATGAAGCTGCCCGAGGCCCCGCGCATCCGGCGCCCTCCCGACGCATCGGCATTGCGCCCCGCATCCAGGCGCAGGGCGTAAGGGGTCTGGTTGGTGCAGGTCAGCGTCAATCCGCTCTGCGCCGTCACTGCGCGCGACAGCACGCCAGTTTCCGGGAAGGTCAGCGCGGTGGCCGTAACGGTGCACCCCTTGGCGGGGGCGGCCGTAACCTCGAAGGTCGGGCGGACGGACGCGGTACCCGCAAAGCCGGTGCAGTTTGTGCTGGTGCCCAGTAGCTCGGCCCCATAGCTGAACAGCGTGGCGTTGCCGATGAAGCTGGAGCGATAGGCGCCCGGCACCGTCGTCGCCTGACCGCCGAACAGCCGGGCATAGATGGTCCGTGTCGCTGAACCCGCCCCGTTGATCAGGTTCGATATGATGATCGCGGGCACGCTTCCCAACACCGGATTGTCGAGCGATCCCCAGGCGACCGACCGCGCCGCGTCTTGATAGAGTTGGTAGCGCAGCGCCCCGCCCGTACCCGTCATCAAGCGACCCGAGCCATCGGTGCCGCCGCTGCCTGCGCCGATTCCGGGACAGACCTTTACGACGCTGAGCAACGGGATGCTGGTGCAGGTGATCGTCACGGTACCGGTCACGTCGACCGGGCCGCTGGTCAGGAGCGACGGGCTGCCGAAATCGATCGACGACACCGTCGCCGAACAGGTCTGGGCCTGCGCCCTGCCCGGAAGGGCCAAAAAGGCGATGACGGCCAGCAATATGAGGGTCAGGCGCTTCATGGCGTAGCGCTCGCCAGGGGCGCGCAGACGGCACGAACTCGGACCTGCTCGCCCGGCTGGGCGGTAAAGGGAAAGCGCGCCCGGCATCGTCGGCCATCGGGATCGGTGACGATCGCCTCATTCTGTGGGCCAAGCGCGCCGAGAAAGGCCGTACCGTCATAACCGATCACGTCATCGGGCAAGCCCGGCCGCGCGATGCCCGAGCCGAGCGGCAGCAGCCGACCCTCGCGATCGACGAACTCGACCAGCGCGGTATCGGTCTCGCGCGCCACGCCGAAGGCGACGAGGGCGGGGACGCGGGTAAAGGCCACCGCCTCGGCATGGGTGGAGGCGATGCGTGCATCGACGGGCAGCGAGGAGGGATCGATCGAGATCGCGCTGGGCTCGAACGGCGCGATGTCGGGGACGAGGAGCTTGCCCGACGCGCCGGTGGTGCCGACCAGCCGGTTCTCGCGGTACACCCGCACGCCGCTCGCCCCTGCATCAGCGACCGCGAAGGACTGATCGAGACGCCGTGCGGCATAGACGTCGCCGCCGATCAACGCGACCGCACCCTCGGCCTGCAAGGTGCCGGAGACGTTGCCGCCCGCATAAAGGCCCGTCGCCTCGAACTGCGCGAAGCCGGTCGTATGGCGGACGATCGCATGGCCCGCTCGCTCCCGGCCATCGGCCACCCGCACCGACCAGCCCCAGGAGCCGGGTTCGTGCGCGCCCTGCCGCGACATCTCGGCATAGCCCGACACGCGCCCCTCCGATACGGTCGCGCCGGTCGTCACCGATGCGCGCCGTCCGAAGGGCAGGCTGGCCCCGACGAACAGGCCGAAGCTGCGGCCGCCGCTCAGGTCCGCGACGGCATTGGCGAAGAGCGACAGCCGACCGACATTGGCGGTCGAGGACAGGCTGGCGAGCCGATAGCGATCCCCCGCCGCCGTCTTGGAATTTACCAGACTGACCCCGACCGACGCCGAGGTCGCGGCGATGGGCAAAGATAGCGAGAACTGATCGACCTCGCGCGGCGCGCCGAAGATGCGTCGATCGCCCGCCAGGATCGGGCCGAAGGACGCGGTGCGCGAGGCGAGGTCGGCATAGCTGCCGATCGTCCGCATCGACCGTATCAGCACCGAAAAGCCGGATCGGCGTGTCTCGAACGCCAGATCGATCAGCCCGCCGCGCCGCCCCTCCGCCTGGCTGATCGCGCCCGCCAGCGACAGCAGCGCCTGATCGCGCAACGTCACGACGCCACCAGCGCCCAGCTGGACGAGGCCCGCGCCCAGTTCCGCGTGACCTTGCAGCGTCAACCGGTCGGTCATGCCGCGCCGCACCGAGGCCGAGCCGATCAGCCGCCGGTCATAATCGTTCGACAGGATCGCATAGCTGCGCCGCGCAAAGCCGATCTCCGCGCTGAAATCGGTCAGCCCCTCCGCCAGCAACTGGGGCGAGGCATAGAAGGGCGCGGTTTGCACGGTTTCCCGCCCCAGCGCATCGCGCACGACCACGGTGGCGATGCCCGCGCCCTGCACGACCGGCGGGTGCATGACGGCATAGGGACCTTGCGGCACATCGGCCGACAGGGTGCGGACCCGGTCGATGAACAGGTCGAGGGTCGAGGGGGCGGCGGCGCTGCCGACCAGCCGGGGAACCGGCATGGTGACGAGATCGGGGCGCATCCCGAAGGTCCGCTGGATTTGAAGGCCGCCCATGCGGATCGGGCGGGTCCAGGCATGGCCGCCATTGATCGTGTCGCCGGCGCGCAGCGTCACCAGCCGCATGGGGTCTTCATAGCTATAGGTCGTGGCCAGCCGGGTGACGCGCGGCCCGCCCGACAACAGGGCGACCGCGCTGCTTTCGAACAAGCCGAACGCGCCGAACACGCGCGCGCCGAACGCCCCCGATGCGCCGGTGAAACGCGGTCCCACCGCGCTCCGGTCGCCGCTGGCGAACAGGGTGTAGTCGAGCACCGCGCCGAAGGGCGGCCGGTCGGGCTTCAGGCTGGAGCGGTCGCTTCGCCCGCCATCGATCAGCGTCGGGCTCTGCACGGTCGGTCCTGCGACCAGCCACATGATCTGGCGCATCTGCTCATAGCGGTAGCGCAGGCCTGATATGCGCTCCAGCGGCACCTCGCCCGTCTCGGCGTCCAGCGGAACCTTGACGCCGAGCGTCCGCAATTGCGCGACGGGGGCGGTGAAGCCTCCGTCCGCGCGCTGCGTGAATGACGCGACATAGCCGGTGGGCTTGTCGTTCAGATAGACCTCGAGCTGGAGCGCCTGTTCCTGGCGACTGGGGTCGACATCAACCCCGACGCGCAGGCTGTCGCTGTCCTGCGCACGAGCCGTCTGCGCGCAGGACATGGTGGCCAGGATGATCCAGGCCAGCTCACCGGCGCGGCTGGGTCGCAAGGGAGACCTCGATCGGACCGCCATCGGAGACGGCCCGCATCCGCAGGTCGGTACCGTTCGGAAGCGTCGTGCCGGGGTTCAGCGGAATGCGAAGCTCGGACCCGGCAAGCACATAGCCGACCAGCCCAGACCGGGCGAGCAACTGCTGGCTGCCCGCTATCAGCTGGAGGTCGGCGATGCGCAGTCGCCGATTGCCCTTGTTGCGCCCGACCAGCGCCGCGCCGCCGCCCGACCGATCGATCCGCCATTCGACATCGGGTACCCGGCGCGGAATGTCGGAGAAGAAGGCGGGGATCGACTGGCGGACGACCAGATCGACCGTGCCCGGCTGGGCGCGGGTCGGCTCGGGCACTTCGTCGATCAGGACGCGGTAGGCTTCCTCGCCGACCGGCGCGGCCTTGGCGGTGCGTACGACGCGGATCAGATATTGCTGCTGCGGTGCCAGGGTCGAGAAGGGCGGGCTGGCCACCACGTCGCTCGTCGTGGTGAGCACATCGGCGCCGTCGCGCGAGGTCCATTTCATCACCCGCACCTGGACCCGCACCGGCCGCTGCTCGGCATTGCTGAGCGTCAGCGAGGTCGTGCGCGCGCCCGGCAGCGGATCGATGGCGACCGGCGCGACCCGGATGTCGGAGGCAGGGCTGGCCGCCGGAACCGCCAGGACTACGGCGGCAACCGCAAGCGACCGCTTCGTGCGCGTCATCATCAGTATGTCACCGTGACCTGGACGGTATCGGTATAGCTGCCCGCCGCCGGAGTGGTCTGGGCAGGGACGCGACCATACACCGTCAGCGTCTGCACCGCGCCGTTGCCGATCCCGGCCAGCGTGTCGGTGCCCGCCGTATTGCCCCAGATTTGCGACCGCGCGGGATCGCGGAACAGCTCATAGACGACCGTGGCCCCAGCGCCCGAGGTCATCCGCCGCGCCGCCACCGTCGCGCCCGTGCCCGCCCCGGCGTTCAGCCCGATATTGTAGGGCGTGGTGTTGGTACACTGGACGCCGATGCTGCTGGTCGAATTGATCGCCGCCTGGATCACGCCGGTATTGCCGAACGCCAGATCGCTTGCCGAGGTCAGGCGGCATTCCGCCTGGATCGTCATCGACACCTGAAACTGGGTGCTCTGCTGCGCGGCGGCGGGATCGGCGATCATGACGCAGCCGAGCGCCGCGATGCCGAAGGGGGCGAGATAGGGTTTCACGACCAAAATCCTCCAAATCACGTTCCGTCAAAAGCGCGAATGGGGCGGTGCGTCGCTAAAGCTACGGAATCGGACGAGAATTTTGCGGGGCGGTTTGCCGCTGCCTTCCTTGGCGAGGCGGCCTGTGCCTTGGCACGGCAGACGTGCTAGGGGCGGTGCCATGTCGAAATCCCAGATCCAGGACGGTAGCGTGACCGTCGACGGCGTCACCTATGACTGGCGCCTCCATTGCGAGCCCCATCTGTCGGACGATGAAGGCTGGAAGGGCATGACCATCGCCCTTGTCGAACAGGGCGCCAAGCGCGAGGCGCAGATGGAATTTCCGGCGCCCAAGCGTCTGTTGAAGGGGCTGCCACGCGGACGGCTTCAACTCGACGATGCGACGATGATGCGCTGTGTGCGCTCGGCCCTGGCGGCGGGCTGGGACCCGACGTCGCGCGGCAGGCCGGTCGTCTTCACGGTCGACGCCGAGGGGAACTGACGCGGGTTTCGGTCGCCCTCAGTTCTCCGGCACGATCAGGTCGAAGGCTGAGGTGGCCATGACCTGGCCGTTGACGAGCAACTCGACTTCATGGCGGCCGGGATGGTGGCGGCGGGTGCTGAAATCGCGGATCGTCTGCCGGGCTCGAAGCGTCGCCGATGTCGATCCGGCGAGGTCGAAGGTCTTGAGCTTGAAGACCTTGCCCGCCGTCTTGCCCGCCCCCCGCGCATAATGAAGGCGGTAATCGACCACGAGGCGCTGGTCGGAGGCGGCCAGCGACGACAGCGACACCGTGATCGCGATCGCCTCGCCGAGCTGAACGACCGGCGGTTCGACCGCGAAGCGATCGACGCGGACCTCCGCGCCGTGGCGCACGCCGATCAGCGCCAGCGCACCCGGATCGCCTTTCTTGATGAGGCTGCGTAGCGCGTGGCGGATGATCCAGGCCGTTTCCGGCGCTTGGGGCTCCCAGCCTTGCAGATGGTCGACCAGCCACTCAGGACGGTCCTTGCCGATATCGTTCAGATGGTTGGCGACCGACTTGCGGACATAGAGGCTGGGGTCGGACTTCAACGCATCGAGGATCGGGGCGGCCAGCGTCGGATCGTCCTTCAGCGCAGGAACGCGTGACGCCCAGGGCAGGCGTGGTCGGCTACCTTCGCTGGCGAGGCGGCGGACATGCTCGTTCGCGTCCCCGGTCCAACGCAGCATCTGCGCTAGCGTCCGTTCGGGATCGGCGGCCAGGAACGGGCGGATGGCGAACTCGGCCGAGCCGAAGCGGGTGAGGTCGGCGAGCGCCTCCATCGATCGCTTGAAATCGCCAAGCCCTTGCCGCGCGACGAACTCGGTGACGGCGATGGCCTGAAAACCGTGGGTCAGGCGCGGGGCGATCGCGCGGACGACCTCCAGCGCGGTCGCATAGTCGGTCGGAAGGGCCGCATGGAGCGCGTCGGCGATGTGCCGCACGCGTTCCATAATCGACAGCGGCTCCAACCCGTCCAGCGCCGCACCCATAAAGGCGTCCCGGTCGAAGACCAGCGACGCCGCCGCGCCTGCATCGGCGATGATCGCCACCGCCTCGGCCCCCAGAAGGTCTTTGAGGAGGGGATAGGTTTTCTGGTCGCTCATACCGGTCGCCTATCCCATATCCCGCCTCCGGCGCTACTCGACCGTGACCATCGTGACCGAGCGTGCGGGCACGGTCAGGGTCAGGCGGTCGCCGTCGATCGCGATCCCCTGCACCGGCTGCGGCAGGAAGGGATCGGGCTGGCCGAACTCCACCTTGCGGTCGATCCGGTCGGCGGTGATCGCGGACGCCTGCGCGCGCCGCCCGGACAGGCCGGTGGCCACCATTTCGACCGGCGCGGGCTTGTCGGGATCGAGATTGACTATCGACACATGCAGCTTGCCCGCCGCATCCCGCGAGGCGGAGGCGCTGACCGTCGGCAGGTGCGTCGTGCCCTGGACATAATCCGGCGTATCGACATCGACCGGCACCTGCGTCGCGCCCTGGTGCACCTTGTACAGGTCGAAGACGTGCCAGGTCGGCGTCACCACCATCTCCTTACCGCGCGTCAGGATCAGCGACTGGATGACGTTCACCATCTGCGCGATATTGGCCATCCGCACCCGGTCGGCATGGTTGTTGAAGATGTTGAGGCTCAACCCCGCGATCACCGCGTCGCGCAGCGTGCTTTCCAGATAGAGGGCGGAGGGCGCGTCCTTCTCGCTGTTGAACCAGGCACCCCATTCGTCGACGACCAGCGCGACCTTCTTTTCGGGGTCGTAGCGGTCCATGATCGCGGCGTGGCGGCGGACCATCTCGTCGGTCAGCTGCGCCCGGCCCAGCGCCTTGGCCCAGTCGTCGCGGGTGAAGCCGACATTGCGGCCCTTGGCGTACCAGTCATTGCCGGTGAAGGTGTAGAAGTGGAGCGACAGGCCCCACATCAGCGGCTTGGTGTCGATATAGGCCAGCGGTGTGGGGTTGGGCCGCCATTTCATCGCGCCGGCCATGACCTTTTCGGTCCACTCGTAATCGTCGGTGTCCGCGCCCACCGCGATCAGCTTGACCGGATCGCCGTGAAAGGTGCGAATGTTGGCGGCATATTGCCGATACTGGGCGACATAGGTTTCGGGCGTCATGTTGCCGCCGCAGCCCCAGCTCTCGTTGCCGACGCCGACATAGGGCACGTCCCACGCTGCGGCATGGCCGTTGGCCGCGCGCTCCGCCCCGGCCGAGCTTTCGGCGGGCGCGGTCATGTAGCGCAGCCACTCGTCGGCCTCGCGCACGCTGCCCGAGCCGACATTGACCGAGATGAAGGACTTTGCGCCGATCTGGCCCAGAAAGTCCATGAACTCATGCGTGCCGAAGGCATTGCGGTCGGGCGTGTTGCCCCAGGCGGCATTGATGCTGCGCGGCCGCTTCGCACGCGGGCCGATGCCGTCCCGCCAGTGATAGCCATCGGCAAAGCACCCGCCCGGCCAGCGGATCGCGGGCACCTTCACCTGCCGCAGTGCCCGGGTCACGTCGTTGCGGATGCCGCGCGTGTTGGGGATTTGGGAGTCCTCGCCGACCCAGATGCCCTCATAGACGCCACGCCCGAGATGTTCGACAAATTGGCCGTAAATCTCAGGCGCGATCCGAGGGCCGGGGCGATCGGTGTGAAGCAACAGGGTGGTGCGCGGCGCCACTGCTTCGGACGCCGAAGGGACAGCAGATTGCGCGAGCGCGGGTGCACTCGATAGAGCTAGTGCCAAGCCGCTGACCCATGCCAAACGCCGCGCCATGGTGAATTTTCCCACCCGTGATCCTCCCGTGACATTATTATTTTGTAAGAGTAATTCGGAGAATGCTCGGGAGCAACCTGTTCCATGCCTTATGCCACGGTCATTAACGACGCTGGCAGGACCAATTGTTTGGCGACATAGCGAAGACCATGTCCTTCCCTCGACTCTCACCATCCTGGTTCCGCCACCGGGTCCGATCGAGCGAGGCCAGCCTTGTCCTTCTCGCCATCGCGATCGGCGCGGCGGCGGGACTGCTCAGCGTGGCACAGGGCGTGATCGCGCGGGGTTTGCAGCGGTTGCTGTTCACGTTGGAGGCGGATCAGCGATTGAGCGCCACCGCGACAGTGCCCGTCTGGGGGTTGCTCGCCCTGCCGCTCGGCGGGTTGGTGCTGGTTCTGTTTTCGCGCGTAACCGGCGCGCGCAAGCGGCGGCTGGTCGACGCGGTGGAGGCCAATGCGCTGCACGGCGGGCGTATGTCTTGGTCGGACAGTCTGGTGATTTCGGGGCAGACGATCATCTCCAACGGCTTCGGCGCCTCGGTCGGGCTGGAGGCGGCCTATGCGCAGCTGGGGGCGGGGCTGGCCTCGATCACCGGGGGCTGGCTGAGACTGCGGCGCGGCGACCTGCGCGTACTGGTCGGGGCGGGGACCGGCGCGGCGATCGCGGGCGCGTTCGGGGCGCCGCTGGCGGGGGCATTCTATGCCTTCGAAATCGTGATCGGTGCCTATACCCCCGCCGCCATCGCACCCGTCGCCGCCGCGACGCTGACCGGCGTGCTGGTGGCGCAGACGCTGGGGGCGCAACCCTATCTGGTCAATGCCGTCGCGGGTGAGGCGGTGCTGACCCATCACTACCTTATCTATGCGGGGCTGGGAGCGGTGGCGGCGGCGCTGGGCATCGTGCTGATGCGCGCGGTCGCGGAGATGGAGACGCTGACGCGTAGCCTGCCCATCCCGGCAGCGTGGCGGCCGGTGCTGGGTGGATTCCTGCTGATCCCGTTAGCGTGGCTGACGCCGCAGATCCTGTCGGCGGGGCACGGGGCGCTGCATCTCGACCTGGAATATGGCCTGCCGCTCAGCTTCCTCGCCGCCATCTTCGTCATGAAGAGCGCAGCATCGATCGTGTCGCTGGGTTTCGGTTTTCGTGGCGGCCTGTTCTTCGCCTCGCTATTCCTCGGCAGCCTGCTCGGCCATATCTATGCCGATCTGATCGGCCTGATGGTCGGCACGCCGGTCGTCGATCCGCAAAATGCCGCGCTGGTCGGCATGGCGGCCTTCGCTGTGGCGGTCGTCGGTGGGCCGATGACCATGGCGATGCTGGTTCTGGAGGCGACGCACGACTTCTCGCTGGCGGGGGCGGCGATCGCGGCCTCGCTGGTCACGACGACCATCGTGCGCGAGACGTTCGGCTATTCCTTCTCGACCTGGCGGCTCCATCTGCGTGGCGAGACGATCAAGAGCGCGCGCGATGTCGGCTGGATGCGCACCCTGACCGCTGGCCGCATGATGCGCCGGGTCGAGCGGGCGACGCCCTCGGCATGGACCATCGCCGAATTTCGCCGTGCCTTTCCACTGGGATCGACCAGTCGTGTCGTGCTGGTCGACGAAAAGGATCATTATGCCGGGATCGTCCAGACCGCGCGGGCCTATGTCGACGGGCTGGACCCGGCCGAGCCGGTCGCGACGCTCGCCATCCAGCGCGATCATGCGCTGACGCCCGAGGCGGATGTGAAGGCGGTCATGCGCGCGCTCGACGCAGCGGGTGCCGACGAAATGGCGGTCGTCGGCCCGGACCGGACGGTGCTGGGCCTGTTGTCCGAACCCTATGTCCGCCGCCGCTACGCCGAGGAGATGGACAAGGCGCAGCGAGCGCTGTTCGGCGAGGATTGACCGGGCTTGTTTCATTCCTCCCCTGTAAGGGGAGGGGGACCATCCGCAGGATGGTGGAGGGGTGTCACCCTTCTCGATAGCGAGACACCCCTCCGTCAGGCCTTCGGCCTGCCACCTCCCCTTGCAGGGGAGGAATGGGCCGGGTTCAGCGCACGCCGTCGATATAGCGGGTCACATTATCCGCCAGCACGTTCAGCGGAACGTTGCCGCCATCGACCACCGCCTGGTCGAAATCGCGCAGGTCATAGCGCGTCCCGAGCGCCTTTTGCGCGCGGGTGCGCTGCGACACGATCTCGGCCCGCCCGACCTCGTAGCCGCAGGCCTGACCCGGCCAGGCGCAATAGCGGTCCACCTCGCTCTCGGCATTGCTGCGCGGCAGGCCGGTGGCGGCGATGAACTCGGCCAGCGCCTTGTCCCGCGACCAGCCGATCGCATGGATGCCGGTGTCGACGATCAGCCGCACCGCGCGCCACGCCAGACCCATCAGATAGCCGAGCCGCCCGGCAGGATCGTCGCGGTACATGCCCAGCTCGTCCGCCAGCTGTTCGGAATAGAGCGCCCAGCCCTCCGAATAGGCGTTGAACGCCAGGATCGAGCGGATTAGCGGCAGCTTCTGCGCATATTCGCCCTGCCAGACATGGCCCGGTATCCCCTCATGATAGACGAGATCGGGGATGGTAACGCGGTTGTGGATCGACGGATCGCCCAGATTCACCCAGACCTTGCCCGGCACGCTGCCGTCGATGGTGCCGGGGCCGCCATAGGCCGCAGGTGCGCCCGGTTCCTGGGCCACGGGCATCCGCCGGATTTCCAGATTGCCGCGCGCCAGACGCCGGAACGCATCGGGCAGGCGCGGCCGGATCGCGTCGATCCGCCCCTGCATATAGGCGACGATCTGCCGCCGTCCTTCGTCGCCATCGGGAAAGCCGATGCCGGGGCGCTTCTGGTAGGCGATGGTCCGCTCCGCGACGCTGCCCTGGGTTAGCCCTTCCTTGCGCAGGATCGCATCCATCTGCGCCTGGAGGTCGGCGAGGCGGGCGACGCCCATGGCGTGCAGGTCGGCCGCGCTGCGCCGCGTGGTCGTCCCGGCACGAAGGCCCCAGCCATACCATTCCGGCCCGTGCGGGCGGACATTCATGCCGGGTGCCGCGATGGCCACGCCGCGCTGCGCCTGCAACTCGGCCAGTTGCCGCTCCAGCGCGGGCACGATCGCCGAGCGCACGATCTGCGCGGCACGGTTGGTCCAATCGCCCGGAATCGCGGTCGTCTTGCACGCGAGCGGGCCGATCAATGGGCCGTCGGCCTTCGCCGCCTCGGCAATGGTGCCGGTCATGCCCTTGATCGTCTTGTCGAGCAGGAAGGAGGGCGGTACCAACCCCTGTTCGCGTGCCTGCCGGATCCGCACCGTCTCTCCATCCAGCTGCGCGGGCATGGCGGCAAGGCGGGCGAGATAGGCCTCCGCATCGGCCTTGTCGCGAACCGGCTGGTCGCCGTCCAGCATCTGCGGCACGTCCAGCCAAGCGCCGACATTCTGGATGACGGCATAGGGCGTGTTCCGCCAGTCCCCGATCGTCGCGACGCCGTACGGCAGTGCCATGCCGTCCAGCGCGGTCCGGAACGCGCTTTCCACGACGGCGAGGCTGGTCAGCGTCGAAGGATCGAGCCCGGCGCGCGGCACCCGCGCGACCTGTTTCAGCGCATCGGTCAGGAAGTGCTGTCGCGCGGCGATGCCGGTGGGCGAGCGATCCTCCAGCCTGCGTCGCAGATCGGCATGGGTTCCGGTATCCACCCCGAGGGTCGTCGCCCGCTCAGGGACCAGTTCGAGCAACTGCCACGCCAGCCGATCGAGCAGTGCGCCCGCATCGCTGGCGGGGGCAGCGGCGCGTATGGAGGCGGAGGCGGAGAGGGCGGTGATGCCCGCCAGGGTTTCGCGACGGGAGAAAGAACTGGTCATGCCCGCAGGATGACCGGCGCTTGGCCGCAGGTCAAACGGGGATGCAGGCGACTTGCCACTGTAACATATTGTTCATGCCCGTGTCGCTTTCCTGTCTTTCGACCGCCCTACCCACCGGCGGGTGAGCGAAAGGGGCGGGTGACATTATGAAGAGTTTTTCGCGACTTGTGGGTGTGTCTGCCCTGGGACTGTTGCTGGCGGGGGCGGCATCCGCGCAGGAAACGGCTGCGCCGCCGGGATTGAAGCTCGATCGGGTCGTTCTGTTGATGCGGCACGGCGTCCGCCCGCCGACCAAGTCTCCGCCGATGCCCGAAGGCACCGCTAACCAGCCCTGGCCGGACTGGCCGGTCGCGCCCGGCTATCTGACCCCGCACGGGCGCGTGGGCGTCGAGCGGCTGGGCGGCTATGACCGGCGCGTCTGGACGGCGGCGGGCCTGCTGCCCCGCTCGAGCTGTGCCGCGATCCGGATCGTGGCCGACAGCGACGAGCGTACCATCCGCACGGCCGAGGCTTATGCCGGGACGCTGGAGCCGGGGTGCACGGTCGCGATCGAGCATAAACCGCAAGACGTGGCCGATCCGATCTTCTCGCCGATCGATGAGCGTGCGGTGCCCTTCGACGCGGCCAAGGCGCGGGCGGCGGTGCTGGACGGGGCAGGGGGCGAGGCGGGCCTTGCCGCGCTCGACCGGCGGCTGGCGCCCGAGCTGGCGCGGCTGGATGCGATCCTTTGCGCGCCCGTATCGCCGACCTGCGGCGTGCGGCAGAAGCCTACCGGACTGGCCCCGGCCAAACCCGACAAACGCCCCAAGCTGACCGGCGCGGTCGATCGGGCGTCGACGGCGGCGCAGATCCTGCTGCTCGAATATGCCGAGGGCAAGCCGATGGCCGAGGTTGGCTGGGGCCGCGCGACGGCCGCCGATATCGAGCGGCTGGGCGTCTTCCATGCCGAGGAGTTCCGGCTGCTCGCCCGCCCGCGCTATGTCGCCAAGGCGAACATGGCGGGGATTGCGCCGTTGATCGTCCAGGGGCTGACGGCGGGCAAGGGGCCGGTGGTCACGATGATCTCGGGCCACGACACCAACATCGCCAGCCTGGGCGGGTTGCTCGACCTGCATTGGAAGGTGCCGGGGCTGGCGGCCGACGATCCCGCGCCGGGCGGGGCGATCGTGCTGGAGCGGTTGGTCGATGCGCGGGGACAGGCCTATGTTCGCGCGCTCTATCGGTCGCAGACTGTCGAGCAGATCCGCAAGCTGGCCGATCCGGGGGCGGAGGCGCCCTATGTCGCTGTGCTGCCGATCGCGGGCTGCAAGGCGCGGGGTATAGTGGGGCTCTGCACGATGCAGGCGTTCCAGGCGCAGCTTACCCGCTAAACCATTCCTCCCCAAACCCACTTGGGGAGGGGGACCGCCGCGCAGCGGTGGTGGAGGGGGAGGTGCCCCATGCCCCTCCACCACGCTCTTCGAGCGCGGTTGCCCTCCCCATCAAAGATGGGGAGGAATTGGCGGGCCTTACCAGGTCAGGTTCAACCGGCCGTAAAGCTGCCGCCCGTTGAAGCCGAAGGGCGAGTAGTATGGGAACGCCGTCACGCCATTGTTGTTGAGCGTGGCGGGCGTCGTACGGGGATAGACGTCGAACAGGTTCGATGCGCCTAGCGCGAACGACACATTGTCGTTGAAGCGGTACCGCCCCTCCAGATCGACGATGGTGCGCGGGCCGGTATAGAGGTCGTTGGCGACGACCGACCCGGGTTGCAGCACATCGCCATAATGCACCGCGCGCAGCGTCGCGCCGACCGCCTGACGGGTCCAGTCGACCGAGCCGACGATCTTGGTGCGCGGCGTGCCCTGTTCGATGGTCAGGATACGGTTGCGGCCGAACAGGCTGGGCGCGGGGTTCAGCGAGGCCGTCGAGGTCGGCACCCGGTCGACCGACAGGTCGTTGATGTTCGCCGCCGCGCTCAGGTTGAAATTGCCCAGCGTCTCGGTGCGCCAGTTGTAGGCGGCGACGATATCCAGGCCCTTGGTCGTGGTCTGGACGCCGTTGATGAAGAAGCGCGCCGCCTGTACCCCGAACGGCGACAGCAGGCCTGCGACCTGCGGGCTGGCCGAAGACTGAATATTTTCCGACAGCACGATCTGGTTGCGGATGCGGATGCGATAGCCATCGACGGTCAGGCTGAACCCGCCGAAGCGCACGACCGTACCCAGCGAATAGTTGCGCGACTTCTCCGGTTCCAGCGGCAGCGCGCCCAGCGTCCGGGCGAGATTGCTGTCGACCGGATACAGGCCGGTTTCCAGAATCTGGTTGTTCGTGACCAGCGTCTGGGTCGAGGTGTAATATTGCTGTTGCAGCGACGGTGCGCGGAAGCCGGTTGACAGCGTGCCACGGAAGGCCAGCCACGGTGCCACGTCATAGCGGGCGGAGAATTTGGCGGTCGCGGTTTCGCCGAAGTCCGAATAGCTCTCGCCCCGCACCGCCGCGCCGAGGGTCAGGCGATCCCACAGCTTGGCTTCGACATCCAGATAAAGGCTGCCGTTGCTGCGATGCGCGTCGACCTGGTTTTCGGGTCGGAAGCCGACGAAACCCTGCGCGCCCGAAGCCAGATTGGCGGCGGCGCCGGGCGCACGGTTATAGCTTTCGGGCTGGCCCGCATCGATCTTGAAGCCCTCGCGGCGATACTCGGCACCCGCCGCGACGTTGAAGACCGCCGCCCCCAGCGTATATTCGCGCGACAGGTCCAGCCCGGTAACGAGCTGGTCATAGGTCAGGCGACCGTCGTCGAAGTCGCGCAGCGTCGCATTGCCATAGGTCGAATTGGCCGAGTTGAGCGTCGCGAAGTCGATCGTGTTGCGGCCATAGCTGACGGTCAGGTCGGCATTCCATTCGCCGATCGCGCCGCGCACGCCGCCGGTCGCGGTATAGTCGCGCGAGGTCGTACCGATCAGCGGCAGGAAGCCGTCTGGATAGAGGCCTCGCACGGCTTCGGCGTTGACGTTGTTCGCGCCCGCGACGCGCGGGAAGGCCGCGCTTTCGCTGCTGCGCTGCTGGAAACCGCCATTTGCATAGGCGGTCCAGCCGCTGTCGGCGAGCGGCAGCGCGGCGTTGAGATAGACCGTGCCCTGCTCGATCTGCGGATCACCGAAGCGCGCGCGGATGCGCAAGGGCGCGGGGCCGCGCGGGTCGATATCGGCGCGGTTGGTCGGCTGGCGCGCGACATATTCGCCTGACAGCGTGAGGAAGCCATCGCTGCCCAGGCCGAAGCCCTTCCAGCCGCTGATCGTCACGGACTCGCCATCGCGGACCGAGCGCGAGGTGCGCGCCGCGTCATATTGGGTGGCGAAGGTGCCGAAGGTCACGTTCGCACCGCCGCCCGACCGGGCTTCGCGCAACCGCAGATTGACCACGCCCGCAATCGCGTCCGAGCCATATTGTGCCGCCGCGCCGTCGCGCAGCACCTCCACCCGGTCGAGCGCGACCGTGGGGATGGTGTTCAGATCGACCGCCGCCGCGCCGCGCCCGATCGAGCCGTTGATGTTGAGCAGCGCGGAGGTATGCGCGCGCGTGCCGTTGATCAGCACCAGCGTCTGGTCGGGTGACAGGCCGCGCAGCGTCGCGGGGCGGATCGCATCGGTGCCGTCGACCGCCGCCTGACGCGGGAAGTCGATCGAGGGGGCGACGCTCGACAGCGCCTGCGCCAGCTCGGTCGTGCCCTGCGCGCGTAGGGCGTTGCCGCTCAGCACGTCGACGGGTGAGACGGAGTCGAGGCGGCTGCGCCCCTGGGCGCGGGTGCCGGTGACCACGATGTCGTTCTGCGCCGGGGTGGCGGCGGGTTCGGCCTCGGTCTGGGCGGTCGGCTCGGTGGCGTTCTGGGCCAGAGCAGGTGCCGCTAGCAGCGGCGTCAGCAGCATGGTGCCGGTAAGCAGCACGGATCGCGCGGTGCGCATCGGGTCGTTCCCCCTTAATATTATCAACGAGATGGGCTTTGTTGCTCCTATCTCTACACCGATGCTGGGAATTGGGGGGCAAGGCTTCCTTGGGGGGCGATAAGGTTGGCTTGGCGGTGACGGATGGTGGGCTGGCGAAGTATGATGATCAATAACCCTCTCCTCTCTCCCCTGGACAGGGGAGAGGGTTAGCGGAGCTTGCCAGCGTGCTGGCTAGCGCAGCTTGGGTGAGGGGTCGAGCGAGCCTCCGGCTCGCGCGCTCGCCCAGCGAGCGCTCCACCCCTCACCCAGCTCCGACTAGGCCTTTGCTCTCGCAAAGACCAAGTCTGCGCAACCCTCTCCCTCTGAGAGGGGGGAGGGAAGTGGGTGTTCGTGACGGGCGGTCTGTCCTAACTTACCAGACGTGGACCCGCTGTTCGGGCGTCAGGTACAGTTTCTGGCCGGGCTGCACCTTGAACGGGCCGTACCACGCATCGAGGTTCCGCACGGTCAGCACCCGCCACGGCGCGGGCGCGTGGACATCGGTGGCGATCCGTGCCCGCAGCGCCTTGTCGCGCATCTTGGTGCGCCAGCTCTGCGCAAAGGCCAGGAAGAAGCGCTGGTCGCCGGTCAGGCCGTCGATCACCGGAGCGGGCTTGCCGCCGAGCGAGGCCTTGTACGCCTCATAAGAGGCGGTCAGTCCGGCGACGTCGGCGATATTCTCGCCCAGTTCCTGCTCGCCGTTCAGGTGAAGACCGGGCAGCGCCTCATAGGCGCTATACTGCGCGACCAGCGCCTGACCGGCGCCCTCGAACCGCTTCAGATCGGCGGGCGTCCACCAATTGTGCAGCCGCCCGGTGGAGTCGAAATCGGACCCGAGATTGTCGAAGCTGTGGCTGATCTCATGCCCGATCACCGATCCGATCGCGCCGTAATTGGCCGCCGCGTCGAACTTCGGATCGAAATAGGGGCTTTCCAGGATCGCGGCGGGGAAGTTCAGCGCGTTCTGGAGCGGCAGGTTGACCGCGTTCACCGTCTGCGGCGTCATCCACCATTCGCCGCGATCGACCGGCTTGCCCAGCTTCGCCAGATGATAGCGATAGAGCGACAGCCTGGCGCGCTGGGCATTGCCGACCGGATCGTCGGCGCGAACCTCGAACTTCGGATAGTTCCACCAGTGATCGGGATAGCCGACGCCGACCTTCAGCACCGCCAGCTTGGCGCGCGCTTCCTTCTTGGTCGCGGGCGCCATCCAGTCGAGCGCGGCGATCCGCCGGTCGAAGGCGGCGACGATGTTCTTCACCATCTTCTGGATTTCGACCTTGGACGAGGCCGGGAAATAACGCGCGGCATAGATCTTGCCGACCGCCTCGCCCAGTGCGCCGTTGACGGCGGAGATGCCCCGCTTCTCGCGCGGCTGCTGCGCGGGCGTGCCGTTCAGCGTGCGACCGTAAAAGCCGAACGAGGCATCGTCGATCGCCTTGGGCAGCGAACCCGTAACTTGGTTGATGGTGTGGAAGGCCAGCCAGTCCTGCCAGCTTTGTAGCGGCTCGCTGGCGACCAAGGCCGACAGCCTGGTGATCGCATCCGGCTGCCAGGCGATGAAGTCGCGCTGGCTGGCGGGTACGCCCGATGCGGTCCAGAAGGCGTTCCAGTCGATGCCGGGGGCCTTGGTATCGAAATCGGCGCGGGTCCAGGGGTTGTCGCCCTTATGCGCGTCTTGGCTGGCGATGATGTCGGTCTGCGCGGCGGCGATCTTCATCTCCAGCGCGAACACCCGGTCGGCGCGGCCTTGCGGATCGGACAGCCCGGCCAGCGTCATCAGCTGGGTCAGATAGGCGCGGTAGGCGGTGCGGATTTCCGCCATCTCCGGCTTGTCCGACAGGTAATAGTCACGGTCGGGCAGGCCCAGGCCGCCCTGCATCAGATAGGGGACGTTGCGGGTCGGCTGGTTCAAGTCCTGGCTGACGAACAGGCCGAACAGGTCGTTGGTGCTGGCGTAATTGTTGTTGTTGAACGGATCGGTGTCCGACCGCATCGCCGCGCCGATCGCGCGTGACAGGTCGCGCTTGTCCTTGATCGCGGCGATGGCGGCCAGATCGCCCTGGATCGGCTTCAACCCGCGCGCCTCGATCCCGGCGGTGTCGGTATAGGCGGCATAATAATCGGCGATCCGCTGCTCGTCGCTGCCGGGCGCGCCCTTGGCGGATGCCGCGCCCTTGATGATCGCGGCGGTGCGCGCCTCGGCCCGCAGCGAGACGTCCAGGCCGACGCCGATCGAGGAGCGGTCCGCCGGGATTTGCGCGGTCTTGATCCACGTCCCATTGGCATAGTCGTTGAAATTGTCGCCGGGTTTGACGCTGGGGTCGATCAGCGCCTTGTCGACGCCGGGCAGCAAGCCGGTCTGGGCGATGGCGGCGGAGGAAGCGAGGAGGGCGGCGGCAAAAGCAAAGCGCTTCATGATGATCCTGCAATCGGGAGATTATGCCCGATGGAGCACCCTTCACCGACCCCAAGTCAAGGATCATAACATGAACTTCGTGTCATGATCCTCGATGGCCATGCCTTCAATAAAGCGTATCGGCCAGCCGCTGGGGCAGGGCGCGGTCATAGGCGTCGCCATCGATCCCGGCGGCGGACAGGGTGCGCAGGATCGTTCCCGGACTGGGCAGCGTCTGGCGGTCGATATGGGCGTCCGGGTTCCATAATCCGGCGCGGATGACGGCCCGGCTGCACTGGAAGAAGACGCTGCCGACCGTGATCCGCAGCACCGATTTCGGCACCTGTCCGGCCATGACGAACCGATCGAGCAGGTCCGGGTCGACCAGGATTTCCGCCGTGCCGTTGACCCGCAACGTCTCGCCGATGCCGGGTATCAGGAACAGCAGCGCGACGCGCGGATCGGTGACGATGTTGCGCAGGCTGTCGATCCGGTTGTTGCCGCGCCGGTCGGGCAGCAGCAGCGTCCTGTCATCCTCGATATGGACGAAGCCCGCCGGATCGCCGCGCGGTGTGGTATCCAGTCCCGCCGGACCCGCCGTGGCGAGAACCGCGAAAGGCGCTGCTTCTATGAAGGGGCGATAGACCGGGTGGATATGGTCGACGACCTTGAACTTCGACGGCGCGGCGATCGGTCCGTAAAGCGCCTCAAGGCCTTCGATGGTCGTAATGCGTGTATCCTGGCTCATTCCCTGCCCCTCCAGCCGGCCGCCTCTCGTGGCGTGGAATGGAGGGCAGGGCAATCACGATCGGGGGCGGGTTCAGGGAAAGCCCTTGCCCCCATGCGCGCCGACGGCGGTGCCGGTGGAGAAGGTCGCCTCTCCGCTCGCCAGCGCGACATAGAGCGAGGCCAGCTCGGCGGGTTGCCCGGCACGGCCGAGCGAGGTGTCTTGGCCGAACTCGTGCATCTTGCCCGGCAACTGCCCGCCCGCGACTTGAAGCGGGGTCCAGACCGGGCCGGGCGAGACGGCGTTGACGCGAATACCCTTCTTCGCAAGCTGCTTGGCCATCCCGCGCGTCAAATTCTGGATCGCTGCCTTGGTCGAGGCATAGTCGATCAGATCCTCACCCGGATCGTAGCTGTTTTGCGAGATGGTGTTGATGATGACCGAACCGGGCGGCATCGACGGGATCGCCGCCTTGGAAAAGCGGAAGACGTGGAAGACGTTCGTCTCATAGGTGCGGACGAATTGCTCGTCGCTGATCTCCACGATGTCCGCCTTGGACTGTTGATAGGCGGCATTGTTGACCAGCAGGTCCAGCCCGCCGAGCTGTGCGATCGCCTTGCGGACCACCTCCTCACAGGCCTTTTGCGTGCGGATATCGGCGGGCAGCAGCACCGCTTTGCGCCCCGCCTGACGGATCAGGTCGGCGACCTCGCGCGCGTCCGGCTCCTCGCTTGGGTGATAGTTGATCGCGACATCCGCCCCTTCGCGGGCAAAGGCGATGGCGGCGGCGCGCCCTATGCCGCTGTCGCCGCCGGTCAGCAGCGCCTTGCGCCCCGTCAGCTTGCCCGATCCGCGATAGCTGGTCTCGCCATGATCGGGGCGCGGCGTCATCTTGCTGGCGAGTGCGGGCCAGGGCTGGCGCTGTTCGGGGAAGGGGGTGCGGGTATAGGCCGAACGCGGATCGCGCAGGCTGGGCACGCCGTCGCCGCCCGCTTGCGCCAGCGCCGCGCCCGGTGCGGCCGTCGCCGCCAAACCAAGCGCCGCCCCGCCCAGAACGCCGCGCCGCGAGGTTTCGATATCGCTCATAGGGATGTCCTTCACGAAGACGGGGGGTGCATTCCTTGCCCATCGAATAGGGAGCATCTCCCCAACCCTCACGCGGCGGGGATTATCCCAAAGCTGCGTCAGGATAACGATTTATAGGGAAAATATCCGCTGGCGTCGATGGTCGAGCGCCGACAGCCGATGTCAGGCGGCCAGCGCGTAGCGACGGCAATGGTCGAGATAACCCGCCTCATGGCTGCCCGAGAGCGCCACGACGCTTTCCCATAGCCATGACGGCGTATCCAGCCCGTCGCGGCGATCGGCCTCCAGGGTCTCCAGCCACGCGGCGCGGGTCGCCGCGTCCATCTGGCGACCATGGGCCATGCCGACGACGAAGGCCAGATGACGGGCCGCGCGCACGGCTTCACCTTGACTGAACTGTTCGACCTCCAGTTTCAGATCCTGCGGTGTCAGTTCGCGTATGAACAGCGAGCGGTCCAGCATCGTCACGGGCATCATCCGCGATCCGAGATAGGGCGACAGATGGCGCGCCGCCTCGATCACCCGCTCGGCATTGTCGGCGGGCATGTCTGCGCCGTGCACCGCAGGGGCGATGGGGGCGGTCGCTTCCTTCAGGTCGACCAGCGCATAGGACCAGTTGCCCTTGCGCGTCTTGAGCGCCACGATCGCGGCGTAGCGCAGCAGGCCGAGCGAGCTGCATCCCTTCATCCAATAGGCGGCATCGACCAGCCGGACCTCGCGGTCCTGCGGCTTGCCCTTCAGCGACAGAACCATGGCCCCGACCCGCTCGTCGGCGAACAGCGCGGTCAGCGCCTCGCGTTCCTCCGGGGCTAGCTCCCAGAATTTCTTGCCGAGCGGGATGCGCGGTTCGACTGCATCCAGACGCTCCTTCGCCAGATGGCGCCAGCGTCGGCCAAGCGCCTCGCGCTCGATACTGCGAACGACCTCGGACTCGACGCCGACATCGCCACTGGTCGGATCATGGATCGCCGTCGCATATCCCTCCATCATCGCTTCCATCATCCGCATCGTGATGACGCCGGGCAGGTCGGAGCCACGCGCGGCCGTGGCAAGCGACAGGCCCAGCCGGATCAGATCATGCGCCGGATTGCCGATCACCGCCTGATCGAGATCGCGTATCTGTATCTCGACCGAACCGCGACCATTGGCGACCGGCCCCAGATTGCCGAGATGACAGTCGCCGCAGATCCACACGGCCGGTCCCGTGGGAACGCGCCGCGCCGCCTCGGACGCCGCCAGCCATTCGTAGAATTTCGCCGTATTGCCGCGAACATAGGCATGGGCAGATCGCGCCATCTTCAGGGTACGTCGGGCTTCCAGAATGGCAGTGCGATCGGCGGGCAGGGGCATGAATGATGGAACCTCGAACTAATGTCAGCACGACAACGCAGGAGGTTCTGGAAAGTAACGAAATGTTGCTGTCGGTTTGATGGCCCGGCTTTGGGGCCTTGATGCGGGAGGCCGTCATCGCCATCCCAAAAAAACGATCGGGCCCCGTCACGAACGACGGAACCCGATCGCCAGTCGTTCTTACATCTTCACCCGCGCGCCGACGAACAGGAAGCGGCCCACGGCCGTCGTTGGCTGGATGGTCTGGCCCACATCGGGCAGCTGGTCGAACAGGTTGCTGACGCCGCCATAGAATTGGAAGTGGTCGGTCGCATCGACGCTGGCATAGATGTTATGCTGCCAGCGCGGCTTGATGAAGTAATATTCCGCCGCGACGAAATCGGGATTGCTGCCCGAGGTTTCGCGCGTGTAGCGCAGCGTCTTGTCGAACCATTGCAGGCCATAGTTCAGGGTCAGCATGCCCTTGGTCCAGGACAGGTTAGACGTCACCTGATACTTGGGCGCCACGGAGGCGATCGTGCCGCGATAGTTGGTCGCGGGCGCACCCGGCACGCCGATGAACAGCAGCTTGTCGAGATAGTTGCCGTTCACCTGCAGGTTGAACAGACCCAGATTGGCGGTCGGCAGGCGCCAGTTCAGGTTGAAGTCCAGACCGGCGGTCTGGAACGACGCGACATTCTGCGGCGCCACGCTGAAGCCGACGACGTTGCCCGCCTGCACGACGCCGCTGCCGGGGCCGTTCTGGCGCGTGATCGAGCCGCAGAACTGGTTGTTGAGCGTCGGGGAGTCGACGCACAGCTGGGCCAGCTGGATCGGCGTGACCGTGTTGATCGCGTTCTTCAGCCGGATGTCGTACCAGTCGGCCGACAGGGTCAGGCCCGGAATGAAACGCGGCGACAGGACGACGCCGGCGGTCCAGGTATTGGCCTCTTCCTGGCGCAGCAGCGGATTGCCGCCAGCCGTTCCCGACACGTTGATCGAGCGGTTGTCGTTATAGGTCGCCGGGTTGGCGCCCAGGCTTTGCAGCAGCGTGCGGCAGTTGGCGGCACGATACTGGGTGCCGTTGCCGGTGTTCGCCGGTATGCAGGGATCTTCGTTGAAGAAGGCGAAGGTCTGCGACCGGCCGCCGAACAGTTCGCCGATATTGGGCGCGCGGATGGCGACCGAATAGGTGCCGCGGAAGGTGATGTCGCGGATCGGGGCGTACATGCCGTCGACCTTCCACGTCGTCGCGCGGCCGATCGTCGAGTAATCCGACACGCGGATGGCGGCACCCAGCTCCAGGTCGTGCGCGAAGCGCATGTTCTTGGCGATCGGCGCGTTCAACTCGGCGAAGACTTCCTTCACGTCGAACGATCCACGCGTCGGGCTGAGCGCGTTGGTGAAGGTCAGGCCCTGCTGCTCAAGGGGATCTGGCGTGAAGCGGCTGATCTCCTTGCGATATTCGGCACCGAACGCATAAGCGAGCGGACCGCCGGGAAGCTCGAAGAACTTCGCGAAATCGCCGCTGACCGACGCGGAGACGACATGCTGCTCGACGCTCGACCGATCGGTGGTCGGCGCCAGGATGAACGCGATCCCGGCGGGGTCGGACAGCCCTTCGCCCAGGATGTTGATCGGACGGCACTGGCCGGGCTGGAAGGTCGTGCGCGGCAGCACGGTGCGCCCGCTCGAATAGGGCTGGTTCGGCGTCCAGTTGGGGTCGAGATTGGCGCGGCAGGTGATCTGCCCGGTTGCCGGATCACGCACCGCGTCAAGTGCGGCGAAGAAGCGGTCCGAATAGATGTCGTTCGTGTACCGGCTGCGCACATCGGTCCGGCCGAAGACATAGGACACTTCGTAATGGGTCTTGTCTTCCAAGTCGCCACGCAGGCCGATGACCGTGCGATAGGTGTCGCGCTTGATGTTCTCGCCGCGCTGACCGTTGCCGTTCATGCCGAGGTCGAAATTGTCGCGGCTGACCAGCGCGCCACCGATCTGCGGATCGATCGCTGACCGGATATTGGCGGGCAGATAGGGATTGTCGCCCTCGATCAGCAGATTGTAGTCGAAGGTCGGCTGCGCCAGCGAGAAGGACCGGGTGGTCGCATATTTCGCTTCGCCGAACAGCGTGACGGTATCGCTGATGTCGTAATGGCCCAGGAAATTCGCGATATGCCGTTCGATGCGCGGCTGAAGGTCGTTCAGATAGCGCGAGACCGGCGTGCTGGACCCGCCCACCGCATAACCGCCGGGATAGGCGACGCCGTTGTTATAGACCGCGCCGGTGCCGGTGAAATCGGGCATGCCGTCGCCATCGACATCGACCGCGCCGTCCGGGGAACTACCATAATAGCGGGCATCGGTGATCGGCACGCGGGCGGGCACGGTGCCGTTGGGGTTCCGGGTGAAGACCGGGAAGTTGTACTGGCCGAACTGCGGGCGCTGCTTGGCCTGCAACCGGTCGTCCATCGAATATTGATAGGCGAGCGCGACGTTGCCGCGACCATCGGAGAAATTCCGCCCGGCGGTCACCGCGACCAGGCGCTGGCCCGAGTCCCCGCGATCCGAGATCCCGGTCTGGCCCCGGACGGTCAGCCCGTTGAAATTCTGCTTCAGCCGGAAATTGACGACGCCCGACACGCCATCCGCGCCGTAGATCGCCGAGGCGCCGCCGGTCAGGATGTCGACGCCCTCGATCAGGTCGGTCGGAATGGTGTTGATGTCGACCGACTGCTCGCCGGGAATGCCCGCGACGTGACGGCGGCCATCGACCAGCGTGAGCGTGCGCTGACGCCCCAGGTTGCGCAGGTCGAGCGTGTTCAGGCCGGTCTCACCGATGCCCGCGCGATCGCCCGAGTTGTTGGCCGACCCGCCCGACCCGACGAGCGCCGGATAGGCGCGCAGGAAGTCGGTGACGTTGGTCGTGCCTTGTGCCTCGAACGTCTTGGCATCGAGCGTGACGATCGGGCTGGGCGTGGAGAAGTCCTGGCGGCGGATGCGCGAGCCGGTGACGACCACGTCGCTGGTCTGTCCGGCATTGCTGCTGTCCTCGACCGCGCCGGGGGCCGCGTTCTGACCCGGCAGCGTGCTGTCGGTCTGGGTGGTCGCCGGAGCCGCCTCCTGCGCCTGTGCCGCGCCGGAGAGGCTGGAAACCGCAATGGCCATGACGGCCACGCCATAGGTAAATGACATACGTGTCATGATAACCCCCTGATGATTTTGGTTTATGTCATGACCAAAATGCAATCATAGCGGCGATGGCAACAACGCGGTGGCCCAAAAGGCGAAATTGTCACGCGGCGTGTCTTTTAGGTAACAATTTGTCATGAAGGTGCGGAGCTATCCGCTTGGCCCATGTTGCCCGACATCACTGGAGGCGAAGCTCGGGGCATGTAGGTGCGGGTGCGGGGTATCTGGCGGAAGAGGTGGGATTCGAACCCACGGATGGCTTGCACCATCGCCGGTTTTCAAGACCGGTGCCTTAAACCGCTCGGCCACTCTTCCGGGTCGCGGTGGAAGCGGCCTCTACGCCAAGCCGTCGGGTGAATCCACTATCGATTTGCGGACGAGCGGCGCGGCTGGACGTGCCAGCCTTGCGGTGGTGCGAGGTTCCGGCTTCGGCGCCGCTGTGGCACATAGACGCTCATGTGGGGGGACATTACCCGGCGCCTGAAGCGCCTCGCCATCGTGTCGATCTTTGCGGCTTCGGTCAGCGCGGCACCTGCCTGCGCGCAGGACGAGGCCGGGTTCCAGACCTATCTGCAACAGGTGCGCGGCACCGCGCTAACGCAAGGGGTTAGCCGCGCGACACTGGACTCGGTGCTGCCGACGCTGACGCTCAATTCCCGCGTGATCGAGCTGGACCGGCGCCAGCCCGGCGGCCCGGCCAATAGCGGGTTCAGCCCCTTCGCGCCTTATAAGGCCGCGCATGTCGATGCCGCGCGCATCGGGCGGGGGCGGACCAAGTATTTGGCGCAGCGCCCGCGCCTGTCGCGGATCGAGCGCGAGACGGGGGTGCCGGAATCGATCATGGTCGCGATCTGGGGCCATGAGACGAATTACGGGGCCTATACCGGCAATTTCGACCTGCTGCGTTCGCTGGCGAGCCTGGCCTATGAGGGACGGCGGCGGCCGCTGTTCGAGGGCGAGTTCATCGCCGCGTTGAAGATGATGGACCGGGGCGTGACCCGCGACCAGTTGAAGGGCAGTTGGGCGGGGGCGACCGGCAATCCGCAATTCCTGCCCTCCATCTATCTGCGCCTGGCGCGCGACGGCGATGGTGACGGACGCGCAGACATCTGGAACAGCGAGGCGGATACGCTGGCCTCGATCGGCAATTATTTCGTCAATGCCGGATGGCGCGCGGGCCAGCCCTGGGGCTTTGCGGTCACGGTGCCCGCCGGGTTCGACCGATCAATGGTGCGCAACCGGCTGGTCAGCCCGCGCTGCCCGCGCGTGTTCGAGCGGCATAGCGGCTGGCGGACGATCGCGGAGTGGCGCGCGCTGGGCATCGTGCCGCAGGGCGCGGCCTGGCCGAACGACCAGGTGCTGGCGACGCTGATGGAGCCGGACGGGCAGGGGGCGACCGCCTATCTGTTGACCGGCAATTACCGGGTCATCCTGGATTACAACTGCTCGAACTTCTACGCACTCTCCGTGGGATTGCTGGCCGATGCGATTGCGGGCTGAGGCGATCGCCCTGCTGGCGTTGGCTTTTGCCGCGCCAGTCTGCTCCGCTTCCGCCGAGGAGGCGCCACCGGTCCGTTACGGCAAGTATGACGCCACCGGGCAGGCGAGCTGGTACGGGCATGAGCTGGCCGGGCGGCGCACCGCGACGGGCAAGCGCTTCGATCCCGACGATGTGATGATCGCGCATCGCACCCTGCCGCTTGAGTCGATGGTCGAGGTGACGGACGTCGATACCGGCCGGGCGATCATCGCGCGCGTCGGCGACCGGGGGCCGGGGCGTGCCGACCGGGTGGCGGACCTGTCGCTGGGCGCGGCCAAGCTGCTCGGCACCAACCGGCGCGCCGTCGCGCATATCCGGGTGCGGGCGCTGTCGCCGGGCAGCGACCGACCGGGCCTGATCCTGGCGGGGGCGAGTGCCGTTCCGCCGGTCGCCCGCCCGATCGCGCTTGATCCCCAGGCTCGCTACCGCGTGCAGATCGCCAGCTTCTCCAGCCAGGCCCGCGCCCAGGCGCTGGCCCAGCGGTTCGCCGCAAGGGCGATCCCCTCGGGGCGCGTTTGGCGAGTGGAAAGCGCCGGACTGAATGCCGATTCCGCCAAAGCGCTGCGTGACGCGGCGGCAGAGGCGGGTTATGACGACGCCCGCATCCTGCATCAGGATTGACCTCCCGGCTCCCTTTGGTCACGGAACACCCATGAAGACCCTGTACGCAACGCTCGCCGCCCCGCTCGCTCTCGTCGCGCTGGCCTACCCCTCGATCGCGGCCGCGCCGCAGTTCGACACGCCCGCGCCGGTCGCCTTCATGAAGGACCTGTCCTCGGGCGCGATCCTGTTCCAGCGGGACGCCGATCGCCGGATGCCGCCCGCCTCGATGGCGAAGATGATGACGGTCTATGTCGCCTTCGACCTGGTCAAGAAGGGCCAGCTGAAGCTGAACGACATGGTCACGGTGCAGCCGGAGACGTGGAAGAAGTGGCACGGGCCGCAGGCGGGTTCGACCATGTTCCTGTCGCCGAACGAGCAGGTCAGCGTCGCCAACCTCCTTTATGGCATCGTCACGCTGTCGGGTAACGACGCGTGCGTCGTGCTGGCCGAGCATATCGCGGGCACCGAACAGAATTTCACCGAGCGGATGAACCGCACCGCCAAGCAGATCGGGCTGAACAACAGTCACTTCGGCACGTCGAACGGCTGGCCCGATGGCGGCGTGACCTATGTCACCGCGCGTGACCTGGCCGATCTGGCCGATCACACCATCCAGGACTTCCCGCAGCTCTACAAGCAGTTCTATTCGCGCCGCGATTTCTCGTGGGGCAAGACGATGGGCGGCAACGCCATCACCCAGGCGAACCGCGACCCGCTGCTGGGCCGCGTAGCGGGTGCCGACGGACTGAAGACCGGCCATACCGAAGAGGCAGGTTACGGCTTCACCGGCTCGGCCGAGCAGAATGGTCGCCGTCTGGTGATGGTGATGGCCGGGCTGAACAGCTCGAACGCGCGCGCCGACGAGTCGGTGAAGTTCATGAACTGGGGCTTCCGCGCGTGGCAGGCCAAGCCGGTCGTGGCCAAGGGCAAGAAGGTTGCCGATGCCGAGGTCCAGATGGGATCGTCGAGCAAGGTCGGCCTGATCGCGCCGCGCCAGTTGACCGTGACCCTGCCCGCAGGTCTCGACCCCGCGATCAGCGCGAAGGTCGTCTATCAGGGGCCGATAAAGGCCCCGATCAAGGCGGGGCAGCACATCGCCGATCTGGTCGTCACCTCGCCCGACATGCCCGCGCAGCGCCTGCCGCTGGTCGCGGACAAGGACGTTGCCGAAGCGGGCTTTTTCGGTCGCGCCTGGGCCGGGCTGACGTCGTTCTTCGGTTGATCGCCTGACGATGCTGCCGGTCGGCAATGATGCGGGCCAGGCTGCCTTCGCCGCCGCGCTGGGCGGGGCCAAGCTGCACCATGCCTGGCTGATTGCCGGGCCGGAGGGCGTGGGCAAGGCCGGTTTCGCGCGCGCGGCGGCCACGCGACTGCTGGCGCGGGCGAGCGGGGCGGGGGCCTTGCCGCCCGGCCTGTCAGTGCCGGAGGACCATCCGACCGCCAAGCTGATGGCGGCGGGGTCGCATCCCGATTTCCGGGTGATGGCGCGGCTGCCCAAGGATGCCGAGAAGCCGGATCAGGATCTGGCGCGATCGATCACCATCGCGCAGGTCCGCACGCTCCAGCCGATGTTCGCGACCGCGCCCGCCATGGGCCCGGCGCGGGTCGTCCTGATCGACGCGATCGACGATCTGGAGCGCGGCGGGGCCAATGCGCTGCTGAAAAATCTGGAGGAACCGCCTGCGGGCACGGTGTTCCTGCTGGTCAGCCATGCGCCTGGGCGGTTGCTGCCAACGATCCGTTCGCGTTGCCGATTGCTGCGGTTCGAGCGGCTGTCCGACGCCGATGTCGCGCGGGTGTTGCGCCAGCAACTGCCCGAGGCGGACGAGGACGAGATCGCCTCGCTGGTCGCGGTGGCCGATGGTGCACCGGGCCGGGCGCTGCGCTTTGCCGGGCTCAACATCGCCGGGCTGGACAGTGCCATTGCGCGGATCGCGGAGACGGGCGACCCCGGCAATGCCGAGCGGGTGAAGCTCGCCAAGTCGCTGGCGGGCAAGGCGTCGCAGGCGCGGTACGAGGCGTTTTTGGACCGGGTGCCCGCCTTTATCGCGGGCCGTGCACGCGGTCGGTCGGGGCCGGGACTGAAGGTGGCGCTGGATGCCTATGCGGCGGCGCAGGATCTGGCCGGCGCGGCGCGCGGGCTGTCGCTCGATGCGCAGGGGACGGTGTTCGAGATGGCGGGGATCATCGCGACGTTGCGGTGAGAGGTTTCCCTTGGCCTTCGACTTCGCTCAGGCTGAACGGAGGTTGGAAAAGGCTACCTCAAAACTCCGTTCAGGCTGAGCGAAGTCGAAGCCCACGCCCAGCCGCCAGCCAAATAGCTTTTTACAAACCCACCCGCTCGAAATGCCCGGGCGCGAAGCCCTCGATCGCCAGCGCGACAATCCGCTCCGCCACAACCTCTGGCGCCTTGACCGACGCCGGGTCTTCACCCGGATAGGCCTTGGCCCGCATCTGCGTCCGGGTCGCGCCGGGATCGACGATGGCGGTACGGATCGCGCTGATCTCGGACGTCTCGTCACCATAGGCGCCGAGCAGCGTCTCGAACGCCGCCTTGGAGGCGCCGTACGCGCCCCAATAGGCCCGCGGCTTGCGCGCGACCGAGGAGGTGACGCCGATCACCCGCGCGCCGCTCGAACGGCGAAGCATCGGGTCGAAGGCCGCGATCATCGCCGCCTGCGCGCTGACGTTCAGAGTCAGGACGCGTGCGAACTCCTTGGCATCGATCGCGGGCACGGCGGCCAGCGAACCCAGCATCCCGGCGTTGAGCACCAGCACGTCCAGCGCCTTCCAGCGCTCGCCGATGGCACTGGCAAGGCGGCCGATCGACTCGTTCTCAGCCAAGTCGAGCGGCGCGATGGTGGCCGATCCCCCGGCGTTGAAGATGGTCTCCTCGACCTCTTCCAGCCCCTTCGGCGTGCGCGCGGTCAGGACGACATGCGCGCCCGCCGCGCCCAGCGCGATGGCGGTCGCCGCGCCGATACCCCGGCTGGCACCCGTGACCAGCGCCAGCTTGCCGTCGAGCGCACCCGCCATCAGGCGACCCGCTCGGCCAGCATCGCGAACTGGTCGACCGACGCGGTCTCGTCATGATCGGTCAGCGTCGTCGGATAGTCGCCGGTGAAGCAGGCGTCGCAATAGCTCGGCTTGTCGCCGCGCGACGCGTTCAGCGCCTTGTACAGCCCCTCGATCGACACGAAGGACAGGCTGTCGGCATGGATGAAGTCGGTCATGCCGCCCAGGTCCAGCTTGGCCGCGAGCAGCTTAGCGCGCTCGGGCGTGTCGACGCCGTAGAAGCAGGAATGGCGGGTGGGCGGCGATGCGATGCGCATATGCACCTCCGCCGCGCCCGCCTCGCGCATCATCTGCACGATCTTGAGGCTGGTGGTACCGCGCACGATCGAGTCGTCGACCAGGATGATCCGCTTGCCCTGGATCAGCGCGCGATTGGCATTGTGCTTCAGCTTGACGCCCAGATGGCGGACCTTGTCGCCCGGCTGGATGAAGGTGCGGCCGACATAGTGCGAGCGGATGATGCCCAGCTCGAACGGAATGCCCGAGGCCTGCGCATAGCCGATGGCGGCGGGGACGCCCGAATCGGGGACCGGGATGACCAGATCGGCCTCGACCGGCGACTCATGCGCCAGCTGCGCGCCGATTTCCTTGCGCACCGAATAGACCGACTGGTCGCCCGCGATCGAATCGGGGCGGCTGAAATAGACCCATTCGAAGATGCACGGACGCGGATCGACCGCCTGGAAGGGACGGATCGAACGGATCTCGGTGCCCTGCACGATGACCAGCTCGCCCGGCTCGACCGCACGCTCGAAGGTCGCGCCGCACACGTCGAGCGCCACCGTCTCCGACGCGAAGATCACCGCGCCGTCCAGGCGACCCATGACCAGCGGACGGATGCCCAGCGGATCGCGGCAGGCGATCATGCCCTCGGGCGTCATCACGATCAGCGCATAGCCGCCCTCGACCTGCTTCAAAGCGTCGATGAACCGGTCGAGCAGGGTGCGGTAGTTGGAGGTCGCGACCAGATGGATGATCGTCTCGGTGTCGCTGGTCGACTGGAAGATCGAGCCGCGACGCACGAGTTCGCGACGCAGCTTCATCGCATTGGAAATATTGCCGTTATGCGCGATGGCGAAGCCGCCGGTCGACAGGTCGGCATAAAGCGGCTGGACGTTGCGCAGCGAGGTGTCGCCGGTGGTCGAATAGCGGACATGGCCGCAGGCGACTTCGCCCGGCAGGCCACGGATCACGTCGTCACGGTCGAAATTGCCCGCGACATGCCCCATCGCGCGGTGGGTATGGAACAGCGTGCCGTCGAAGCTGGTGATGCCCGCCGCTTCCTGCCCGCGATGCTGGAGCGCGTGCAGGCCGAGCGCGGTCAGCGCAGCCGCGCCGTCGGCGCCTGTCACACCGAAAATACCGCATTCCTCGCGGAGTTTGTCGTCGTCGAAGGGGTTGGTGGTCAGCATGGGAGAGGCGCTCGCAACGTTCGCAACTAAGGGGCAGACGGGGCGCATATAGGAATGTCGTCCGCGTTTGTCGCCTGTTTGTCATCATCGCCGGGATCATTTTCGCGAAGGCTGCGTTTCGGACCCGAAAGCAGGAGATCCCACATGGCACGCGATCACGGCGCCCAGATCAAGGACGACGCCCTGTACGAGGAACTGCGCAAGCAGGGCCAATCCAAGGAAAAAGCCGCGCGCATCGCCAATGCCAAGGCGAAGGGCAGCCTGGATCACAAATCCACTCATCTGGAGGATCGGTCGAAGGACGAGCTGATGGACGAGGCGCGCAGGATCGGGATCGCGGGGCGATCGAAGATGAACAAGGACGCGCTCATCAAGGCGATTCGCGATCACGGGTGATTGAGGGGCGCCGCGATCCGTTCTAACCCTGCCTCATGGCCGATTACCGCGATACCGGGCTGACGCTCGACCCGAAATATGATGCAAACGGATTGCTGACCGCGATCGTCACCGATCGGGCGACCGGCGATCTGCTGATGGTCGCGCATATGAATGCTGAGGCGCTCGAAGCCACGCGGTCCACCGGCGACGCGCATTTCTGGTCGCGCAGCCGGGGGCGGCTCTGGAAGAAGGGCGAAAGCTCGAACAATGTGCTGCGCGTGGTGGAGATGCGGATCGACTGCGATCAGGACGCGATTTGGCTGATTTGCGATCCGGCGGGACCGGCCTGCCACACAGGCGCGCGCAGCTGCTTTTATCGGCGGATCGAGGGCGACGGCTTGGCCCCGGTCGCGTGATCCGGCCGGGGATCGCGCTGGCGACCCTGTTGCTGCTGACGGCCTGCGGCCGGGGGAGCGGCGGCGGAGACGACAAGGCGGGGGAGAAACTGGAGACCGCGAGCATCGCCGCCGGGCTGGTCGCCGATCCGGCCGCCGCGCCGCTCGACGGCATCTGGTCGCGTGATACCGATCGCATGTGCATCCTGCCCGCGGGCAGCGGTCCGGCGCGCCGGATCGGCGTGATGCTGGACTATGGCGAGGGGCAGGGCTGTACCGCCATCGGCACCATGGAGCGTTCCGGCGCGGCGTTGAAGCTGACGCTGGGGGCGTGCCGTTTCACCGCGCGGTTCGATGGCGACTCGATCCAGTTCCCGGCGATGCTGCCGTCTGCATGCAACGCCTTTTGTACGGGCCGGGCCACGCTGTCGGCGCTGAACGTCGAGCGGATCAGTGCCTCGGTCGCCGAGGCGCAGGCGTTGCGTAGCCCGAACGGGACTATGCTCTGCGCTGATTGACGTTCACGTAAAGGGTATCTAGCGTCAGGTGCCATGACCCAGGTCGCCGCCTCCGCCGAACCGCTGCCCAGCGCCGATCGCGACGATTATTCGATCACCGAGCTGTGCGCCGAGTTCGGCGTCACCGCCCGTGCGCTGCGCTTCTATGAGGATGAAGGGCTGATCTCGCCGCAGCGGCGGGGGACGCAACGCATCTATTCGCAGCGGGATCGCGCGCGGCTTGCCTGGATTTTGCGGGGCAAGCGGGTGGGGTTCAGCCTGGCCGATATCCGCGAGATGATCGATCTGTACGATCTGGGCGACGGGCGGCGCCTCCAGCGCGAAGTGACGCTGGAACGGTGCACCGCCAAGATCGAGGCGCTCCAGGCGCAGAAGCGGGATATCGACGCAGCGATCGCCGAGCTGACCGAGTTCGTGGCGCTGGTCGAATCGCACCGGGATTAATCGACGATATTCCTCCCCTGTAAGGGGAGGGGGACCATCCGAAGGATGGTGGAGGGGTGTGACCCGTCGTGATGATCCGCCCCTCGCCAGCCGTGACACCCCTCCGTCAGGGCTACGCCCTGCCACCTCCCCTTACAGGGGAGGAATTTTGGGCTTGGGTTCGGCCGGTGGCGTGCTTGCGCGACGGACGCCGGTCAGTTCGCCGGTGGGGGTCGGCGTCGGGCTGGGCTGCGGCGTGGGAGCGGCCAACGGGACGATGGTCATCGACATGCGCTTCATGCAGCGCGGACCTTTGAACGTCGGATAGACGCCGCAATTCCAAAGGGTTCGCTCCAGCCCGATGTCTGCGTCGCGGAAATAGCTGAACGCCATCGTCTCCATCTGAACCTGATTGAGCGGCACCGAGAAGGCGGTGGCACTGGCATCGCGCCAGGCCATGACCGTGCAATGCTTGCGCGGCCCGCACAGCGTTGTCGCCAGCGCCGGGAAGCCTTCGGGTGCCAATCCGGCGGGCAGGGTGATGAGGAAGGTGTCCGGCTCGCTCGCGAGCGGCGCCATCGCGCCCGTGGCGGCCGCCCCTTCGGCCAGCGCGGCTCCGGCATCGTCGCTGGCATCGGTGCCTGCCCGGTGTGCGGGCGAGAAGGGGGCGAGCGCCGCGATCACCGGCTCCCCCGCCAGCAATTGCCGGTTGAAAGCGGGCGGCGTGCCCCACCAGCCGGACCAGCGGAAGAACAGATGGCTGCCGACCCGCGCGACCTTGTCCAGGCTCGCCTGCCAATAGGGGACGACCCAGTCGGTATGATAGTGCGTCGAATGGCCGACGGGGCGGAAGACCTTGCCGTTCAATGCCATGGCCGCGATCTGGCGCGCGCGGGTCCAGGCGGCCTCGGGCGGTTGCCATTTGGTCAGCGCGCCGTCGCAGGAGAAGGTGAACTGGCAGCCGGTGCTGCGCTCCTGCCCCTCGAACACCACGCCGCACACCGTCTTGGGAAAGGCGGGATGGCGCAGGCGGTTGAGCACGACCTGCGCCACCGCCTGTTCGCCCTGGGCGTCGTCGCCCGCTTCGTACAGCACGCCCGCCGCCAGACAGTCGAGCGCCCGCGCCTTGTCCTCCGCCGATCCGCGATAGACGAAAGGGCGCGCCGCCGGGTTGGGATCGGTCGAGAAGGGGATGCTCTCGTTATAGGCCCGCGCTTCGTCGGGCGTCATATCGATGAACGCCACCGGCTCGACCGGTGGGACTTCGGTGGGCGCGACGATGCGAGGGGCAGGGCCTGCCCGCTGGGGCGACCGATGCGCGATCCGGGGGATGTCGGGCGCGTTCGCCACGAGCAAAGCCGGTACGACGCTGGCCGTACCGGCGATCGCGAACAGAGCCGCGCGGATGCCGCCGCGCGGCTGGGGCGTGTCGCTCACTGTTCAGGCAGGAAGTCCGGCACCGACAGATAACGCTCGCCGGTGTCATAGTTGAAGCCCAGGACACGGGTGCCGTCAGGCAGGTCGGGCAGCTTTTGCAGGATCGCCGCCAACGTCGCGCCCGAGGAAATGCCGACCAGCAACCCCTCTTCGGTCGCCGAGCGGCGCGCCATGTCCTTTGCGACATTGGCGTCAACCTCGATCACGCCGTCGATCGCCTGGGTGTGGAGATTGGCGGGAATGAACCCAGCGCCGATGCCTTGGATAGGGTGCGGGCCGGGCTGGCCGCCCTGGATGACCGGCGAGGCGGCGGGCTCGACCGCATAGACCTTCAGGCCCGGCCATTCCTTCTTCAGTGTCTCGGCGACGCCGGTGATATGGCCGCCGGTGCCGACGCCGGTGATGATGACGTCGATCGGCGAATCGCGGAAGTCGTTCAGGATTTCCTGTGCGGTCGTACGGACATGCACGTCGATGTTCGCTGGGTTCTCGAACTGCTGCGGCATCCAGGCGCCGGGCGTCTCGCGCACGATCTCCAGCGCGCGCTCGATCGCGCCCTTCATGCCCTTTTCACGCGGGGTCAGGTCGAAGGTGGCACCATAGGCCAGCATCAGGCGGCGGCGCTCGATCGACATGGATTCGGGCATGACCAGGATCAGCTTGTAACCCTTGACCGCCGCAACCATCGCCAGGCCGACGCCGGTATTGCCGCTGGTCGGCTCGACGATGGTGCCGCCGGGCTTGAGGTCGCCCTTGGCCTCCGCCGCCTCGATCATGGCGAGGGCGATACGGTCCTTGATCGAGCCGCCGGGGTTCGATCGCTCCGACTTGATCCAGACCTCCGATCCGGGGAACAGCCGCTGAATCTTGATGTGCGGCGTGTTGCCGATCGTTTCCAGGATGGTGTTGGCCTTCATGGCTTGGCTTCTCCGTGGGCAGGTTCGGTTGCAAGGATCTCGGGAGGATCAAAGGTTCGCGCGCGCCGGAGTTCCGGGAACAGCCGCGACCAGAGCAAGGTCACGCCGATCGCGCCCAGCCCGCCGAACACCACCGCGCCGACCGGGCCGAGGATCGAGGCCATGACCCCGCTCTCGAACTCGCCCAGCTCGTTGGAGGCGGAGATGGTCAGCTGCGACACCGCACTCACACGCCCGCGCATCGCGTCGGGGGTGTGAAGTTGGATCAGCGACTGGCGGACATAAACCGACACCATGTCAGCGCCACCCGCGCAGATCAGGGCGATCAGGCTGAGGATGAAGGCGGGATGGACGAAGAGGGTGACGCCGCCCAGCGCGAGCGTGCCCGTGCCCAGGCCCAGCGCGCCGGTGATATGGCTGGCGATGCCGAAGGTCAGGATCGACAGCCCGAACACGACGACCGCCGCCAGCATCTTCACGCCGACATTGGTCTTCATCGGCCTGAACGAGAACCAGATCGCGGTGGTCGCCGCCCCGATGCCCATGCCCGCCGCCAGCACGCCCAGGCCCTGCGACCCGACATGCAGGATGTCGCGCGCATAGACCGGCAGCAGCGAGGTCGCGCCCGCCAGTAGCACCGCGAATAGATCGAGCGTGATTGCCGCCTGCACCAACCGGTTGCGGCGGACATAGCTGAACCCCTCGACGATTCGGGTCAGCGGGCGGCGGTCGGTCTGCGCCGGGGGTTGCGGCACCGGGCCGATCAGGAAGATGCAGAACAGGGCGACGGCGAACAACAGGGTCGCGACGCCATAGGCGAATTCGGGATGCACCGCGTAAAGCAGGCCACCGACACTCGGCCCCGCGATGGTGCCGACCTGCCACGCGATCGAACTGACCGCGATGGCGGTCGGCAGGCTTTCACGCGGCACCAGATTGGGGGCGAGCGAGGAATAGGCCGGTCCCGAAAAGGCCCGCGCGATGCCGAAGGCGACGGCGGCGGTGAACAGCGCGCCCAGCGTCAGATGTCCCGACCAGGTGAGCAACCAGAGCGTCGCGGCGGTCACGACCAGCAGCGCCGTCGTCGCCCGGACGATCCAGCGCCGGTCGACGCTGTCGGCGACCAGTCCGGTGATCGGTGTCAGCAGGAACAGCGGCACGAACTGCGCAAAGCCGATCATGCCCAGCATGAAGGCGGCCTGGCGCACGTCCATCGTCTCGCGTGCCAGATTGTACACCTGCCATCCGATGACGATCGACATGGCCGACACTGCGATGGTTCCGCTGAACCGTGACAGCCAATAGCTGCGGAAATTGGCGATGCGGAACGGGTGTTTGGGTCTATCCATGGTCGGCAGGCGTTGTAGGCCTTGGTTTGTCGACAAGGCAACCAAGGCAAAGCTTGTCCCCGACAAATTTCCCCTGTCGAACTGGGAATTTTACGACGGAAAATTGCTGCATTGCAGTAATTGCAAGGGGGGAATTGAGTTTCATGACAAAGCGCGCCAATAGGCCTCCATCCTTCCCTAACGGAAACAAAGGTGTTCCCGACTGTGGCAAAAGCTCCAAGCCGTACCAGCGAGCCCCCCATTCCCAATCGGGAGCGTCCCGCCGAACCGCAGCCGTTCCAGGCGACCAAGGAACAGCTGCTGGATTTCTATAAGCAGATGCTCCTGATCCGCCGCTTCGAAGAAAAGGCGGGTCAGCTTTATGGCCTGGGCCTGATCGGCGGTTTCTGCCACCTGTATATCGGCCAGGAAGCCGTGGCGGTGGGTCTCCAGTCGGCGCTCGACGGCGACAAGGACTCGGTCATCACTGGTTACCGCGACCATGGCCATATGCTGGCTTACGGCATCGATCCCAAGGTCATCATGGCCGAGCTTACGGGGCGTGCCGCCGGCATCTCCAAGGGCAAGGGCGGGTCGATGCACATGTTCTCGACCGAGCATAAGTTTTACGGCGGCCACGGCATCGTGGGCGCGCAGGTGTCGCTGGGCACCGGCCTGGCGTTCGGGCACAAGTACAGCAATGACGGCGGCGTCTGCCTCGCCTATTTCGGCGACGGCGCGGCCAATCAGGGCCAGGTGTACGAGAGCTTCAACATGGCCGAGCTGTGGAAGCTCCCGATCATCTTCGTGATCGAGAACAACCAGTATGCCATGGGCACCGCGGTCAACCGCGCCTCGTCCGAGGACCAGCTGTATCGCCGTGGCGAGAGCTTCCGCATCCCCGGCATCCAGGTCGACGGCATGGACGTGCTGGCCTGCCGTGGCGCGGCCGAAGAGGCGCTGGCCTGGGTCCGCGCGGGCAAGGGCCCGGTCATCCTCGAGATGAAGACCTATCGCTATCGCGGTCACTCCATGTCCGACCCCGCCAAGTATCGCAGCCGCGAGGAAGTGCAGGGCGTGCGCGACAAGTCCGATCCGATCGATCATGTGAAGCGTCTTCTCGAAGAACAGGGCGTCACCGAGGCCGATCTGAAGGTCCTGGAGCAGGACATCCGCAAGCAGGTCAACGAGGCGGCGGACTTCGCCGAGCAGACCCCCGAGCCCGATGTGGCTGAACTCTACACTGAAGTGCTGGTGGAGCGTTACTAAGATGGCGATCGAGATCAAGATGCCGGCCCTTTCCCCGACCATGGAAGAGGGCACGCTCGCCAAGTGGCTCGTGAAGGAAGGCGATACGGTCAAGTCCGGCGACATCATGGCCGAGATCGAGACCGACAAGGCGACGATGGAATTCGAGGCCGTGGATGAAGGCGTGATCGCCAAGATCCTGGTCGCCGAGGGCACCGACAATGTGAAGGTCGGCACCGCCATCGCGCTGCTGGCCGAAGAGGGCGAGGACGTCGCGTCCGCCGCCGCTTCGGGTTCGCGTTCGGGCGATGCGGCCAATGCCGCGCCGAAGAACGAGGCGACCGACCACAACGCGCCGCCGATGCCGGAAGGCGCCGCCGCCGCCGAGCAGGAAAGCGGCACGCAGAAGCTGGTCGCTAGCGCCGAGCAGGAAGCGCCCGCCTCGCCGGAAATCCCGGAAGGCACCGAGATGGTGAAGCTGACCGTCCGCGAAGCGCTGCGCGACGCGATGGCCGAGGAAATGCGCGCCGACGACCGTGTCTTCGTGATGGGCGAGGAAGTCGCCCAGTATCAGGGAGCGTACAAGGTCACGCAAGGGCTGCTGGACGAGTTCGGCGACCGTCGCGTGATCGACACGCCGATCACCGAATATGGCTTTGCCGGTGTCGGCACGGGTGCGGCCATGGGCGGCCTGCGTCCGGTCATCGAGTTCATGACGTTCAACTTCGCCATGCAGGCGATCGACCACATCATCAACTCGGCCGCCAAGACCAACTACATGTCCGGCGGCCAGATGCGTTGCCCGATCGTGTTTCGTGGTCCCAACGGTGCCGCCAGCCGCGTCGGCGCGCAGCACTCGCAGAACTATGGTCCGTGGTATGCCTCGGTCCCCGGCCTGATCGTGATCGCGCCTTATGATGCGGCCGATGCCAAGGGCCTGCTGAAGGCCGCGATCCGTTCGGAAGACCCGGTCGTGTTCCTCGAGAACGAGCTGATGTACGGTCGGTCGTTCGACGTGCCCAAGATGGACGATTTTGTCCTGCCGATCGGCAAGGCGCGGATCATGCGCGAGGGCAAGGACGTGACGCTCGTCTCCTACTCGATCGGCGTGGGCGTCGCGCTCGAAGCCGCCGAGAAGCTGGCCGCCGAGGGCATCGACGCGGAGGTGATTGACCTGCGCACGCTGCGTCCGCTCGACACCAAGACGGTGCTGAAGTCGCTCTCCAAGACCAATCGCCTGGTCGTGGTCGAGGAAGGCTGGCCGACCTGCTCGATCGCGTCGGAAATCACTGCCGTCGTGATGGAAGAAGGCTTCGACGATCTCGACGCGCCGGTGCTGCGCGTGACCAACGAGGACGTGCCGCTGCCTTATGCCGCCAACCTCGAAAAGCTGGCGCTGGTCGACGCGAACAAGGTCGTCGCGGCGGTCAAGAAGGTGACCTATCGCGGCTAAGCCGTGATGTAACCTGTTGGTTGAAAGGGGCCTTCCGGGAAACCGGGAGGCCCTTTTTCATGCGCGCGACCTGTGCGAAGGGCAGGGGATGACCGACGCTTCTGCCTCCGCCACACCCCCGCCCGCCATCGAAGCGGTAATGCGCGAACAGGCGCTGGCGGTTGGCTATGCGCCTGCGTCGGCGCGCGAGGGGTTCGCCGCGCTGCTCGATCTCGACCACCAGCTTGCCTCGATCCTGCAAAGCACGACCGAGCCGATGATCGGCCAGATGCGGCTGACCTGGTGGTATGAGGCGCTGGAAAAGCTCGACCGCGAGCCCGCGCCCGCGCATCCGGTATTGCAGCGGCTGGCGGCGTCGGTTTTGCCCGGTGGTGTGCGGGGGGCGGACCTCGCGCCGATGATCGAGGGGTGGGAGGCGCTGCTCGATGATGGCGAGGCGCTGGATGACGAGCGCATCGCGCGCCATGCCGAGGCGCGCGGGGGCGTGTTGTTTGCGAGTGTCGGGCGGTTGTTGGGGCAATCGGGGATGGTGCCGCTGGGAGCGGGATGGGCGAAGGCCGATCTGGCGCAGCATGTTTCCGATGAAGCGACCCGCACGCGAATCGGGGCTGCGGCTCTGTTGGATTTGGACGCGATACTGGCGTCGAAATCTCCCAAGCCGGTTCGGGGTTTGAGTGGATTGGCCATCCTGGCCCGCGAAAGCCTGCGTCACCCGGATCGTCTGCCCGGCCACCCGATGCGCGCCGCGCGATTGGCGTGGCATGGCCTGACGGGGCGCTGACGCCCCTATTCTCGCGGTGGAACCGTACCCCGGCGAAGGCCGGGGTCCAGTTTCCACGTGGCTTGTGGCGCGCCATGGGTAGGTGAAGAAGCAAACACCCTACGCCGTCGATAAGACAGAGCAACTGGACCCCGGCCTTCGCCAGGGTACAAGCGAAGTCCAAGGCCAAGGGAATCGCCTTGTCGCCCAGGCCTAACCCCGGTTAACCATAAGCCCGTCGAACGGGGGGAGACGGAACCGATGTGGCGCTATCTGGCCGGTGGGTTGGGCACGCTCGTGCTGGTGGGGGCAGGGTTGTTCTTATGGGGCAGCCGCCCGGACACACCCTCCCCGCTCCCCGCCGCGAGTGCCGCAACGGCGGCTTCCCCGCAAACCGCCACCGACCACGCGCCTTTGCCCGAAGCCTCCGCCCGCACGCGCGAGCAGAAGCGCTTCGACCGCTACGACAAGGACCGCGACGGCACGATCACGCGCGAGGAATATCTCGCCGCGCGCCGCAAGGCCTACGCCAAGCTGGACCGGGACGGCGACGGCAAGCTGTCCTTCGACGAATGGGCGATCAAGGCCACGACCAAGTTCGCCAATGCCGACCGCGACAAGTCGGGCACGATGAACGCGGCAGAGTTCGCCACCACCGCCGTCAAGCGTCGACCGGCTGCTCGGCGGGACTGTCCTCCGGCGCGAACGGCACCGGCTGAGGCACCGGAGGCGGGCCAGGCGGAAGAGAATTGAGCCAACCGGGCAGCGCCTCGCGCGCGCGGTCGGTGTACATCCGCTTACGGTCGGCCTTCTTGGTCCGGCCAGGAATGGGCGGGAACAGGCCGAAATTTACGTTCATCGGCTGATAGGTCTCGGCCTCCGCCAGCCCGGTGATATGGCCGAGCAGCGCACCCAGAGCCGTCTCGACCGGCGGCGGCGCAATGGTCTTGCCGGTCAGTTCGGCGGCGGCGAAACGCCCGGCGAGCAGGCCGATCGCCGCGCTCTCGATATAGCCCTCGCACCCCGTGATCTGGCCCGCGAAGCGCAGGTTCGGCCGTGACTTCAACCGCAGCGTCGCATCGAGTAACTCGGGCGAGCGGATGAAGGTGTTGCGGTGCAGGCCGCCCAGCCGCGCGAACTCGGCCTTTTCCAAGCCCGGAATCGTACGGAAGATGCGGATCTGCTCGGCATATTTCAGCTTGGTCTGAAAACCGACGATGTTCCACAGCGTGCCCGCCGCATTGTCCTGGCGCAGCTGGACCACCGCATAGGGCCAGCGCCCGGTGCGCGGATCATCCAGCCCGACGCCCTTCATCGGCCCGAAGCGCAGCGTCTCCACCCCGCGTTCGGCCATCACCTCGACCGGCATGCAACCGTCGAAATAGGGCGTGTCCTTTTCCCACTCGCGAAACTCGGTCTTCTCACCGTCGAGCAATGCCTGATGGAAGGCGTAATATTGCTCCTTGTCCATCGGGCAGTTGATGTAATCCTTGCCCGTGCCCTTGTTCCAACGGCTCTGGAACCAGGCGACGTCCATGTCGATCGACTCGCGGTGGACGATGGGCGCGATCGCGTCGAAGAAGGCCAGCGCCTCCGCGCCGGTCGCCTCGCCGATGCCGCCCGCCAGCGACGGCGCGGTCAGCGGGCCGGTCGCGATGATCGCAGGGCCATCCGGCAAAGCATCGATCCGTTCGCGGACGATAGTGATGTTGGGATGGGCCTCGAGCGCCGCGGTCACGCCGCCCGAAAAACCGTCGCGGTCGACCGCGAGCGCGGACCCGGCGGGCACCGCATGGGTGTCGCCCTTGGCCATGATGATCGAGCCGAGGGCGCGCATCTCCTGATGCAGCAGTCCGACCGCGTTGGAGGTCGCGTCGTCCGAACGGAAGGAGTTGGAGCAGACCAGCTCCGCCAGGTCGCCGCCATGATGGGCGGGCGTGGTGTCCGCCCCGCCGCGCATTTCGGACAGGCGCACCTTCAGGCCAGCCTCGGCGAGCTGCCAGGTGGCTTCCGAGCCCGCGAGCCCGCCGCCGATCACATGAATGTCATAAGTCATCGCGCCGCCTTAAACCCGGACGTCCCCGGTTGGAAGGACTTGGCGTGAGGGAGCAGGCTCCCCAAGTCGGTGATATGACCACCATCTTCACCATCGGTTACGAGGGCGCGACCGTCGATGGCTTCCTTGCAACGTTGAAATCGGCCGGGGTCCAGCGGCTGATCGACGTTCGCGCGCTGCCGCTGTCCCGGCGTCCGGGCTTTTCCAAGTCACCGCTGGCCGCCGCGTTGAAGGAGGTCGGCATCGACTATGTCCATCTGAAGGATTTGGGCACCCCCAAGCGCGGGCGCGATGCGGCCAAGAAGGGCGATGTCGGCACGCTGCGCGAGGTCTATGACGACCAGTTGGCCCTGCCCGAGGCGCAGGCGGCGGCCGCGCGGATGCTCGATCTGGCGGGCGAGAAACCGAGTGCGCTGCTATGCTTCGAGCGCGATCCCTGCCACTGCCACCGGACGCTGCTGCTGGAGGCGGTGGGGCAGGAGATGACCGTCGTCGATCTCTACGTCTGATCCGTCAGAGAACGGACGCGACGAAGGCGTCGGCGCGGTCGCGCAGCATTTCGATATTTCTTTCCAGCGCCTGGGCCAGAGTCAGCAGCGATCCGGCGTCCTGATCGATCCTGTTGGCGTCCTGCTGCAAGCGATGGACCTGCTGGCCCACGCGGTGCGCGGAGGCGACCGACTGGTCGACGCTGGCGGCGATGCCGGTCGTGGCGAGGCCCTGTGCCGCCACCGCCTCGTCGATCGATTGCGAGATGGTACCGATCGTGTCGACCGCGCGGTTGAGCTGCGCCTGTTCGGCGACCAGCGCGTGGAGATTGGCGGTGACCTCGCCGATATTGCGCGCGGCGTCGCGTGCGGCTTCGCGGGTCTGCCCGGCAAGCGCCTTCACTTCATGCGCGACGACGGCGAAGCCCCGCCCGGCATCGCCCGCTCGCGCCGCCTCGATCGCGGCGTTCAATGCGAGCAGATTGGTCCGCGCCGCGACGGTTTCGATCAACGACAGCAAAGTGTCGATCGTCGTCGCGCTCGCCGCCAGTGCCCCCGCCCGCTGGTCGGTGGCGGCGATGCGGTGGCGGACAACCTCCCGCACGGTGCGGGACTGGTCCATGTCGCGGGTGATGGCGGCAAAGGCACTGGCCAGACCATGGCCGCGCGCGGCGATATCGCTCAGCGCCTGGCCGGTATCGGCCATCGCCTCGGTCATGCGATCGGCGCTGCCCTGCGTCTCTCCGGCATAGCGGGCGAGGGTGCTGGCCATGCCGCCCATATCGGCGGTGGCACGGAGCAGATCCGCCGACAGGGCGGCGATGTCGGCGGTGAAGGATCGCGCCGCCTCGTCGATGCGCCGCGCCCGCACCATGCGCTCCTGCGCCAGGGCCATCTGCGCGTCGGCCGCCAGTCGGGCGATCCGGGCGGCGTCGAGCAGGCCGGTGAACACGCCCTTCCGGGTCAGGATCAGCGCATCGGGGGCGCCCCAATCGGCATGAAGCGCCAGCTTTTCGGCCAGCGGCGCGTCCTCTTCGCAACTGGGATGCGGGCGGACATAGGCGGTCAGGCTTGCGCCGAAATCGGGATTGTGGAGCAGCGCATGGCCGAACGGGTTGTAGAGCAAGCCCTTCACATCGCGCTCGACGATCGCCCCGACCGGCCTTCGTTCGGCATCCAGGACCGGCAAAACCCGCATGTCCGGGGACTGCCGGAACAGCGCGATGGCGTCAATCAGCGACGCATCCGCCCCGATCACCGGGCTTTCCGCATTTACGGACCAGCAGGAGAAGGCGGGCGGCTTCATCACAGCGTCTCGTACGACATGACCGTAAACGCGATGTGATGGATTTGTGACGTTTCGATGACGAAACGGAATCAGCCGAAGCCGATGGGGGGATTAGCCCGCCACCGGCAGACGAACCGTGCCGTCATCGTCCCGCTTCATCGGGCCATAGGCGATCACCGCCGACAGCGGCAGGTCGGCATAGAGATGCGGGAAGAGCTGGCCGCCCCGGCTCTCCTCCCACTTCACCGCCTCGCCCATTGCCTCCAGATCGACGGCCACGATGTGCAGGTCGGTCTGTCCGGCGAAGTGCTTGTCGACCGTCTCGGTCAGCTGGGTGGCGGTGGAGAGGTGGATATAGCCATCGGCCAGATCCACCGGGGCGCCTGCGAAGACGCCCTCCTGCTCCAGCGCCGCCATCTGATCGGCGGTCAGCACCTTATAGGCGGTCACGGGATGGCTCACTCGCCATCCTCCGGTCCGGCGGCCAGGTTCTCGCCGACGACCGCATCCGGCTCGGGCGCGACCTCGGGGGTGCCGTCGGCCAGGTTCATCTCGGCATCCTCCTCGGTCTCCTCGATGCGCGCAGCCGAGACGACATGCTCGCCCGGTGCGACGTTGAAGAGCCGCAGACCCGCCGAGCCGCGCCCGATGACACGGAGCGACGCCAGCGACATGCGGATCAGCTTGGCCTGGTCGGTGACGAGCATCAACTGATGCCCCTTGGCCGCCGGGAAGCTGGCGACGACATCGCCGTTGCGGGCGATATTGTCGATATTGGTGATGCCCTGACCACCGCGACCCGTGCGGCGATATTCATAGGCCGAGGATAGCTTGCCATAGCCATTGGCGCAGACGGTCAGGATGAACTGCTCGCAATTGCGCAGCTCCTCGAAACGTTCGACCGACAGTTCGGGCTCACCCTCCTTCTCACCCTTCCAGGGGGCGAAGCGCAGATAAGCCTCGCGCTCTTCCTGGGTGGTGCCGACACGGTGCAGGACCGAGAGCGAGATGACCTCGTCCTCGCCCTTCAGCGCGATGCCGCGAACGCCGGTCGAGGTGCGGCTCTGAAACTCGCGGACATCGTCGGCGGCGAAGCGGATGGCGCGACCGCAACGGGTGGCGAGCAGCACGTCGTCCTCGGCACCGAGCAGCGCGACGCCGATCAGTCGGTCCTCGCTGCCCTCTTCGAAGCGCATCGCGATCTTGCCGTTCGAGGGCACGTTGGTGAACGCGTCCATCGAGTTGCGGCGCACGGCACCCTTGGCGGTGGCGAACATGACGTGGAGCTTGCCCCACTCCGCCTCGTCTTCGGGCAGCGGCAGCACGGTCGAGATGACCTCGCCCGGTGCCAGCGGCAACAGGTTGACCATCGGCCGTCCGCGCGTGGCCGGGCCGCCCTCGGGCAGGCGCCAGACCTTGTAGCGATAGACCTTGCCATGGTTCGAGAAGAACAGGACCGGCGTGTGCGTGCTGGTCACGAACAGCTCGGTGACGACGTCCTCGTCCTTGGTCGCCATGCCCGAGCGGCCCTTGCCGCCCCGGTTCTGCGCGCGGAAGGCATCGAGCGGGGTGCGCTTGATATAGCCCTGCATGGTCACGGTGACGACCATGTCCTCGCGCTCGATCAGGTCCTCGTCGTCGATGCCATCGGCGGCGGCGGCGATTTCCGAGCGGCGCGGGGTCGCGAACTGGTCGCGGATCGCCACCAGCTCGCCGCGCATGACCTCGTAGAGCTTCACGCGGTTGGCGAGGATTTCCAGCAGCTCGGTGATCGAGTCCGCCAGACCCTTCAGCTCGTCGCCGATCTCGTCGCGGCCCAGCGCCGTCAGGCGATGCAGGCGCAGGTCGAGGATCGCGCGAACCTGAGTCTCCGACAGGCGATAGGTGTCGCCGAAGCCCTCATGCTCGACCGCTTCGACCAGGCGGATATACTGGGCGATCTCGGCGATCGGCCATTCGCGGGCGAGCAAAGCCTCGCGCGCGGCGACGGGTGAAGCCGAGCCACGGATGATCCGTACCACCTCGTCCAGGTTCGTCACCGCGATGACGAGGCCCAGCAAGATGTGCGCCCGCTCGCGCGCCTTGGCCAGTTCGAACTTCGAGCGGCGGGTGATCACCTGCTCGCGGAACTGGACGAACGCCTGGATGATGTCGCGCAGGTTCAGCAGCTCGGGCCGCCCGCCGCGAATGGCGAGCATGTTGGCCGGGAAGCTGGTCTGGGCGGGCGTGTGCCGCCACAGCTGGTTGAGCACGACCTCGGGGGTCGCATCGCGCTTCAGGTCGATGACGATGCGAACGCCTTCGCGGTTCGATTCGTCGCGAATGTCGCTGATCCCCTCGATCCGCTTTTCCTTGGCGGCCTCGGCGATCTTTTCGACAAGCGCGTTCTTGCCCTGCTGATACGGAATTTCGGTGAGGACGATGGCCCGGCGGTCGCCGCGCATCTCCTCGATCTCGTGGCGCGAACGCACGATGATCGAACCGCGCCCGGTCTGATAGGCCGACCGCGCGCCCGAGCGGCCGAGGATCAGCGCGCCGGTCGGGAAGTCGGGGGCGGGGACGATCTCGTTCAGTTCCTCGACCGTGATCGCGCCGTTTTCCATATAGGCCAGGCAGGCATTGACCACCTCGCCCAGGTTATGCGGCGGGATGTTGGTCGCCATGCCGACCGCGATACCGCCGGCGCCGTTGACCAGCAGGTTGGGGTACTGGGCGGGCAGGACCGAGGGTTCGCGCTCCGAGCCGTCGTAGTTGGGCTGGAAGTCGACCGTGTCCTTGTCAAGATCGTCGAGCAGCGAATTGGCGACCTTCGCCAGACGCGCTTCGGTGTAACGCATCGCGGCGGGCGGATCGGGGTCCATCGAGCCGAAATTGCCCTGACCGTCGATCAGCGGCACGCGCATCGACCAGTCCTGCGCCATGCGGGCCAGCGCGTCGTAGATCGCGCTGTCGCCGTGCGGATGGTATTTACCCATCACATCACCGACGATGCGCGCCGACTTGCGATAGGGCTTGCCCGCGACGAAGCCGCTTTCGGCGGCGGAATAGAGGATACGGCGATGGACGGGCTTCAGGCCGTCACGGACATCGGGCAGCGCACGCGCCACGATCACGCTCATCGCATAGTCGAGATAGCTCGACTTCATCTCGTCGACGATGGAGATCGTCGAAATATCGGAAGGTTCCGCGAGGGTCGTCTCGTCGGCCAAAGTCTGTTGCTTTCCGGCTTGATGGTCAGATGGGAATTGTCGTTCCTAGCCCAGCGGAAAGCGCCTGACCACCCCCGCACGACCCATTCGCGAGCGGCCGTTCGGGAGGGACGGTGGCTGCGCGAAACGGGCCGGCGGGGGCAGGCCCGACGGAATGTGCTCCCCCCTCGGCAGCAAGTTCGCGGGACTTTGGAGGCGCTGGCCGCCGACGGGAGTAAACGGCGGCCAGCCCGGTTCTTATGGGATTTCAGGCGTTTCGGCTGAATGTCTCGGATGTTACGATGTTGTAATCTGAATGATAAAGAGGGTTTGCTGCTTTCGGACCGAGCGCACTTGTCCCGACTTCCGTTCAGCCTGAGCCCTTCGGCTGACTGGCAAGCCAGCCGCTCAGGATAAACTTCGGCGCATCGCGCCGAAGCCGAAGGCCAAGGGGCGACGGCGCTCACGCCGCGAGGTCCGGGCGTGCGCTTCGACTTCGCTCAGCGCGAACGGATGATGGGGTTGGGTCGGCCCTCAGCCTAGGGCTGGACCTCTTTCCCCTCCCAATCGAACAGCTTGCCGCTGTCGGGTGCCTTCAATCCGTCGATCACGTCGAGCAGCTGCACCGCCGCGCGGTCGGGGGCGAACAGGCCGCCGGGGCGGACATTGCCCTGGAACGGCCTGGACAGCGCGGTGTCGACCGTGCCGGGGTGCAGCGCGACGACGATCGAGCGGTCGTTGCGACGCTTGTGCTCGATCGCCAGCGTCCGAACGAACTGGTTGAGCGCGGCCTTGGACGCGCGATAGCCGTACCAGCCGCCCATGCGATTGTCGGAGATCGACCCGACCCGCGCGGAGAGAACCGCGAATAGCGTCTTGCCCGTGCGCGGCATCAACGGCAGCAGATGCTTGGCGACCAGCGCCGGGCCGATCGCGTTGACCGCGAAATTGCGCGCCAGCCATTCGGGCGAAAGCTGGTCGAGCGCCTTTTCCGGTCCCCGTTCTCCGTCATGCAGCAGGCCGGTGGCGACGATCACCAGATCAGGGGCGGGGCCCTTGGCGATGCGTTCGGCGGCGGCGGCGATGCTCGCCTCGTCCTCGATATCGATATGGCCGTCACCCGGCATCGAGCGGGCGAGGCGGGTGACGCGGACACCCTCTTCCTCCAACGCATCGGCCATCGCCTGGCCGATCCCGCCCGAGGCACCGATGACGACCGCCTGCTTCCACTCGCTCATCGCACGAATCTCCAAAGGGTCGGCGTGCTCGCCTCGGCATCGAACGCATAACCGTCGCTATCGAACCCGCGCATCGCATCGGTATCGGTCACGTGATGTTCGATCATCCAGCGGGCCATGGCGCCGCGCGCCTTTTTTGCGTGGAAGCTGACGAAACGGTCGCCCTCGCGGAAATCGACCGCGATGACCCGGATCGCGGCGGGCAGCTTGCCCTCGACCGCATGCCAATATTCCTGGCTGGCGAGGTTCAGGATGGTGCCGGAGCCCTCCGCCTCGACCTCTTGCGTCAGCCGCTCGGCGATGCGGTCGCCCCACCAGTCGGTCAGCTTGCCGCCGCCCGGCGCCCAGCGCGTGCCCATTTCCAACCGATAGGGGCGCATCGCATCCAGCGGGCGGAGCAGGCCGTACAGGCCCGACAGCATCCTCAGATGGTCCTGCGCGAACAGGACAGCGGGCACGTCGAGCGACTTGGCCTCCAGCCCGGTATAAACGTCGCCCGCAAAGGCGAACATCGCGGGCCGCTCCGGCGCGGTGGCGAAATCGCGGAAGCGTTCGGCGTTCAGATGCGCCAGGGCAGGCGAAATCCGCATCAGCGAGGCGAGCTTCTCCTCGCCCAGTCCGGAGGCTGCCTTGGCCAGGGTCTGCGCCTCGTCGGCGAAATGGGGCGCGGTCGGCGCGAGGTCGGGCAGGGGGCTCTGATAGTCGAGCGTCTTGGCGGGGGAGATGACGGCGATCATGCCGCGCGGGCTAGCGCCGGGAGCGTTCGCGTTCAATCCGCGTTCAGCGGTTGTTGGATAGAGGGGACATCCATCAATCGCTCTGCTTGAACGGGACGCGCGCTGTCCCTATCAAGCCTGCCATCGACGATCCCGGACCGACCGGCTGTATTCTTGGAGAGAATTCGCATGAAAATCCTACCGAAGCTCGCGCTGGCGGCCGCGCTCGCGACGGGCATGGGCAGCGTCGTGCTGACCGCGCCGCTGTCTGCGCAGAAGAAGAAGGAAGAAGCGGCCGGTGGCCTGAAGCTGAGCCCCGAGGCGCTGAAGGCGGCCCAGGCCGCGCAGCCGGTATTGCAGCAGAAGAATTATGCCGCCGCCGATCCGCTGGTCGCCGCGGTCGAGGCCGCCGCCAAGACCGAAGACGACAAGTATATCGCCGCGGCGATGCGCTACGAGCTCGAATCGGGCAAGCTGTTCGCGGCCCAGCAGGCCAATCCGAACGCCCCGGTCGACGAGGCGGTGCTCGCCAAGCCGCTCGACGCGCTGATCAACAGCCCGTCGACCCCGGCGGCCGACAAGCCGCGCTATGTCTATCGTCGCGGTGCGCTGGCCTTCAACGGCAAGCAGTATCCGATCGCGCTGCAATATTTCCAGCAGGCCAAGCAGCTGGGCTATAACGATCCCAACCTGCCGATGCTGATCGTCAAGTCGAAGATCGAGATGGGCGACGTCGCGGGCGGCAATGCCGAGCTGTCGTCGGTGATCGACCAGATGAACGCCTCGGGCCAGAAGGCGCCGGAGGACTATTACAAGTTCGCCATCGGTCGCGCCAACAAGGCGAAGATGGTCCCCGAGACGCTCGGCTGGATGCGCAAGTGGATCGCGGCCTATCCGACCCCCCAGAACTGGCGCAACGCGCTGGTCATCTATGGTCTGCAGCAGGGTTCGCTGGCGACGCTGGACAAGAACCAGAAGCTCGACCTGTTCCGCCTGATGCGCGCGTCCAAGTCGCTCGCCGACCAGAACGACTATATGGAATATGCGCAGTACGCGACGGACAAGGGCCTGCCCGCCGAAGCCGCGACCGTGCTGAAGGAAGGCATGGCGACCGGCAAGATCCCGGCCGGCAACGCCACCGCCAAGGCGATGCTGACCGCCGCGGAAACCAAGAACCGCCAGGAAGGCTCGCTCGCCCCGACCGAGGCGCGCGCCAAGTCGGCCGCCGACGGTAAGCTCGCCGCGCTGACTGCCGAGGCCTATTATGGCCAGGGCAACTACGCCAAGGCGGCGGAACTGTATCGTCTGGCGCTGCAAAAGGGCGGTGTCGACGCCAATGAGGTGAACACCCGCCTCGGCATCGCGCTGGCCGCCAGCGGCGACAAGGCGGGCGCCAAGGCCGCGTTCGACGCCGTGAAGGGCGCCCCGCGCGCCGATCTGGCGAGCTTCTGGAACACCTGGCTGTCGACCCAGGCGTAAAGGAACGGGGCCCGCGTCGGATGCGGTGCGGGCCCTTTTCCACTGGGCTGATAGCGCGGAGCGTGCGCTTCGACTTCGCTCAGCGTGAACGGCTGTTGGACGCTGGCTTGCATCGTGAGCCGATTCTCGAACATCCGTTCAGCCTGAGCGAAGTCGAAGGCCACGCTCCAATCCCAGATAAAAAAAGGCCGGTCCTCCGCCATGGAGAACCGGCCCTTTTTATTGCCTCCGAAACCGGATCAATCGGCTTCGATCGGAATCCCCGAAACCTGCTTGGCCGTCCGGATCGTCAGCGACGTCTTCACGCTCGCCACATTGGGCGCGGGCGTCAGATGGCCGGTCAGGATTTCCTGGAAGCTCTTCAGGTCCGACGCGACGATCTTCAGGATGAAGTCGATCTCGCCGTTGAGCATATGGCATTCGCGCACCTCGGGGATGCCCGCGACATGCGCCTCGAACGCGGCGAGGTCATGCTCGGCCTGGCTGCGCAGCGACACCATCGCGAAGACGGTGATCGGAAAGCCCAGTCGGGCGGCGTCCAGATCGGCGTGATAGCCGCGAATGGCCCCCGCTTCCTCCAGCGCGCGGACGCGGCGCAGGCAGGGCGGGGCGGTCAAACCGACGCGTTCGGCCAGCTCGACATTGGTCATACGGCCATCGGCCTGCAACAGCGCCAGGATTTGCCGATCGATGCGATCGAGCGCCATTACACGATACTCCACATAAAATGCCGAATCCCTATGCTCTTTGACGGCGTACTATAAGAAAATTACGCACTACCGTAATTCTCGGGCTTTGCAACGGCACGGATAAGGATATTTGCAGGTTACCAGTTGGAAGGATAAGGACGTTAAGACAGTGACGTTACGGCCGATCGGCCATGCGCGAAGGGAGCTCAGTGCGGTTCGACGATAGTCTGGCGACGATTTTATCGGCCGACACTGCGACGCCCTTTGGCGCGCAGACTGCCTGGCGGCAGCTGATCGACCTGATAAGCCGTGGCCGCGCGCCTGCCGATCCGCCGATGCTGGCGCGGCTTGCCGAACTGCGCGATGCGGTGGCCGAGGGCGTTCGCGTCGCGAGCGCCCGTATCCTCGGCACCAGCCGCCCGCCCGCCGCGCTCGTGGCCTTCTTCGCGCAGGATACGATGGCCGTCGCCGCGACCGTGCTGCGTAACGCACAAATCGCGGATGACGAGTGGCTGGCGATCCTGCCCGCCCTGACGCCGCGCACCCGCTCGGTCCTGCGGCATCGGCGCGACCTGTCGGACAGGGTGATTCGCGGACTGGAGAGTTTCGGCTCCGTCGACTTCGTCCTGCCGAACATGGCGAAGCCCGCCGAGGTCGCGATGCCTCTCGAACCCGCGCCCGAACCTCTGGTCGAGCCGGTCGGGCAAGCGCCCGTGCCGGAGAAGCCGGTCGTCACGCCCGAGCCTGTCGCCGAACCCGAGCCTGCGCCGGTTTCCATCCTGCTCGATCCGCTGCCGACCCAGGCCGCGACGCCCTTCGTCGCGCTGGGCCAGGTCGCGCGCAGCCTGCCCTTCATGGCCGAGGCGATGCGGCACGCGCCGCCGCCCGCCGCCCCGCCGCGTTACGAGATTGCCGATCTCGTCGCCCGCATCGACGCCTTCAACCAGCGGCGCGAGGAAGTGACCGGCGCGACGCAAAACGATGCCGGACCTGCGCATTTCGATTTCGAGACCGACGCCCATGGCCTGATCCTGGGCGTGGAAGGCGTCACGCGCGGGCCGCTGGTTGGCGTCAGCATCGCCGAAACCGCGATGCAGGGGCTGGCGCAGTTCGACGGCGTGGCGATGGGCGCCTTTCGCCGTCGCTCCGGCTTTCGCGATGCGCGGCTGGAGATTGGTGGCAGTTCGGCGGCGGCGGGATCGTGGCGGGTGTCCGCCATGCCCTTTTTCGACCCGGCTTCGGGGCGTTATGCGGGCTATCGCGGCAGCGGCCGTCGTCCGCGCCGGGACGAGATGGCCAATGTGGTCGAGGCAGCGCCCGAGACATCCTCGTCCGATTCGCTGCGCCAGCTGGTCCACGAACTCCGCACCCCCGCCAATGCGGTGGCGGGCTTTGCCGAGCTGATCGAGAGCGAATTGCTGGGGCCGGTCGCGCCGGTCTATCGCGACCGCGCCAGCGCGATCCGGGCGATGGCCGCCGATCTGCTCGCCTCGGTCGAGGATCTCGACACCGCCGCGCGGATCGAGGGACATGTGTTGGAGCTTCGGCCCACCATCGTCCCGCTCGCCCCGCTCATCCAGCGCGTGCTGGCCGAACTGCGCCCGCTGGCCGAGTTGCGCCGTGCCGAAATCCGTTTCGATCCGTCGTCCGCAACCCTGTCGGCGCTGGCCGACGACCGCGCGTGCGAGCGGCTGCTGACCCGACTCTTCTCCGTCCTCCTGTCCAACTGCGTGGTGGGCGAGCGGCTGTCCGCCAGCCTGTCCGCCGATCAGGGCATGGCGGCGCTGCGTATCGACCGACCCCTCGCGCTGACCGTCGAGGCCGATGCCGCGCTGCTCAGCGAGGCGGGGGATGAGGAACAGCGTGACGGTGCGCCTTTGCTGGGCACCGGCTTCTCGCTGCGCCTGATCGACAAGCTGGGGGCCGAGATGGGCGGCGGACTGACCATCGGCCTGCACCGCGTCGTGCTGGCGCTGCCCATTGCCGAGGATCAGCGCGCAGGGCAGGCGTCGATCGCCTGACCGTGCCCGAGGCCGCCCGTCCCCGGCGTCACGAAGCGGCCTCCGCCGCCGAACGCATCCACTGGCCGGACGATTTCGGGCGACGCTTCCTCGTGACGGTGGATGTCGAGGAGGAATTCGACTGGAGCGCGCCGCTCGACCGACGCCATCATGCGACGAAGGCGATGCGGGCCTTCGGGGCCGCGCATCGCCGCTTCGCCGAGGCCGGGGTCGGCCTTGCCTGCATGGTCGATTATCCGGTCGCGGTGGACCCGGCCGCCATCGCCATATTGTCCGAATGCCTGGGCGACGGTCGCTCCGAGATCGGGGCGCAGCTGCATAGCTGGGTGACGCCGCCTTATCAGGAGGTCGTCGATCCCTTTACCAGCCATGCGGGCAATCTGCCGATCGCGCTGGAAACCGCCAAGCTCGATACGCTGACCGATGCGATTACGGCATCCTTCGGCTCCCGGCCGCGCATCTTCCGGTCGGGCAGGTATGGGCTGGGGGCTTCGTCGCTGTCGCTGCTCGCTTCGCGCGGCTATCGAATCGACAGCTCGATGCGGGCGCTGCACGATTATGGCGCGACGGGCGGCATGGATTTCAGCGACATCGACGCCCATGGTTTTCGCCGCGATGGCATGGTCGAGCTGCCGTTGACGAGCGTCTATACCGGCTTGCTGCGGCAGGGCGGGTCGGAACTGTATCGGAGGGCCGGGCGCTGGCCGCATGGGCGGGGTATGCTGGCAAGGGCAGGATTGCTCAACCGCATTCCGCTGACGCCCGAGGGGGTTGGGATCGGCGATGCGCTGGCGGGTATCGACCGCGCGGTGGCAGATGGCGTGCGGCTGCTGACCTTTTCCTTCCACTCGCCGACGCTGGAGCCGGGGCACACGCCCTATGTCCGCGACGCACGGGACCGGGCGCTGTTCGATCGGTGGTGGGATGCGGTATTCGACCGGCTGGCCAGGCACGGCGTGACTGCAGCGACGATCGACGAGATACTCGCCGTCACCGACTGACCGGGCCGCTCGATGGGCGGCCCGGTCATGGGAATCAGCGCTTCATCGCCTCGATCAGCTTCTTCACGTCCTGGCTGCGGCCGCGCGGCAGGATCAGGATGTCGTCGCCGCTCGCCACGACGATCAGGTCCTGCACGTCGACTGCTGCGACCCGGACCCGGTCGGTGCGGATCAGGCAGTTCTTGGTATCGATCGCCAGCACTTCGCCGCGATGCGCGTTGCCGAAGCCATCCAGCTCGCTGATCGCGTGGAGTGCGTCCCAGCTGCCGACATCATTCCAGCCCATGGCGACGGGTACGACCGCGACCCGGTCGGCGCGCTCCATCACGGCATAGTCGATCGAGTCCGACGGACAGGCCGAGAATTCACTTTCGTCCGGACAGATACGCTTGCCGTCATGGCTGGCGGCGCGCATCGCCTTTTCGGCGGCGACCAGCATCTCGGGGGCGTGCTGGCCGAGTTCTTCCAGGAAGCGGTCGGCGCGGAACAGGAAGATGCCGCCGTTCCAGGCATAGTCGCCGCGCGCCAGCATCGCCTCCGCCCGCTCCAGTCGAGGCTTCTCGACGAAGCGCGCGACCTGATGGACGCCCGGCGCGATCTCGCGGCCGACCTGGATCCAGCCATAGCCCGTCTCAGGCTTGTCGGCGGCGATACCGAAAGTGGCGAGCCAGCCCTGCGACACCATGGGCAGCGCGGCGCGGATCGCGGCGTGGAACGCGTCGAGATCGGCGATGACGTGATCCGACGGCATGACCAGCAGCACGTCTTCCGGCTTGGCGGCCAGCGCAGCCAGCGCGATGGCGGGCGCGGTGTTGCGCGCTACCGGCTCCAGGATCAGCGACTGGGGCGGGGTGCCTGCCTCGGTCAGCTGGCTTTCGACCAGATCGGCATGCCGCTGTCCGGCGACGACGATCGGCGCGGCGAAATCGTTGGAATTGGTCCGCTGTGCGGTGAGCTGCAGCATGGTTTCGTCGGAGGTCAGCGGCAGAAGCTGCTTGGGCATCTCCGGCTTGGACATCGGCCAGAGACGTGTGCCGGAACCACCGGACAGGATGACCGGCACGATCGGATTATGCATGAATGCCCCTTCTGATTGCCCGTACCACCTAGGAATAACACGGTGGCGGGTCGCTTATAACGATCGCATAACGCATATCTTCATGCTTCGTTTGTCATTCTCTGCAAAAATTGGGACAAGTCGCCCCGAAAGCGGGGGTTGCGGTGTGCGTTGGGGATGTCGGTCCGGTAGATGATCCGCCTGTTCAAACATTATGTACCCCATGCGGCGCTGTTGCTGGGCGTGGTCGACTTCCTGCTCCTGATGCTCGCCGCCGAGCTGGGCTGGATGCTGCGCGCCCATCAGATCCACTATCCGGTCGGTACGCTGTTCGAGCGGTTGCCGCAGGTGCTGAGCTTCGCCATCCCGCTCCAGATTTCGCTGCTGGCGGTCGGGGCCTATACCGCCGCGTCCTTCCTGTCTCTGCGGTTCGCCGCCGCGCGGTTGATGGTCGCGATCTCGCTGGGCGTCATATTCCTGTCGCTGATCTTCTTCTTCTTTCCCACCGTGTCCTATTGGCGGTCGAGCCTGTTCTACTCGATGGTGATCGCGGTCGTCCTGCTGGTCGTGGTGCGAGGCCTGCTCGGGCGGTTCCTGGGCGGGGATCGGTTCAAGCGGCGCGTGGTCCTGATGGGCGCGGGGCAGCGGGCGGCGCAGATCGCCGCCCTCGCCGACAATCCGGGGGCCAATTTCATCGTAGCAGGCGCGATCGCCATGGGTCCGGAGGAGAACGCGATTCCCGGCGCGGTCCCGCGCTTCGCCATCCCCAGCCTGGCAGGCTTCGTCGTCGAGCGCGAAGCGATCGAAGTGGTGCTCGCGCTTCAGGAACGGCGCGGAGCGCTGCCCTATCAGGACCTGCTGCGCGTTCGTACGACCGGCGTGCAGGTGTCCGAAATCTCTACCTTTCTGGAGCGGCAGACCGGCCGTATCGATCTGGCGTCGGTCAGCCATAGCTGGCTGATCTTCTCCGAAGGCTTTTCGTCGGGACGCATGTGGTCGGCCATGGCCAAGCGGGCCTTCGATATAGCGGTCAGCCTGATCCTGTTGATTTTTGCGGTGCCGGTGATTCTGGTCACGGCGCTGCTGATCCGGCTGGAATCGCGCGGCCCTGCTTTCTATCGCCAACGCCGTGTCGGCCTGTTCAATCAGCCGTTCGACATTCCCAAGCTCCGCTCGATGCGCCAGGATGCCGAACTGGCCGGGCAGGCGGTCTGGGCGGAGAAGGACGACCCTCGCATCACCCGTATCGGACGCTTCATCCGCAAGGTACGGATCGACGAGCTGCCCCAGATCTGGTCGGTGCTGACCGGCGAGATGAGCTTCGTCGGCCCGCGCCCCGAGCGCCCGCAATTCGTCGAGCAGCTGGAAGCGCAAATCCCCTTCTACGCCGAGCGGCATATGGTGAAGCCGGGTATTACCGGCTGGGCGCAGCTCAACTACCCTTACGGCGCGTCGATCGAGGATGCGCGGCACAAGCTGGAATATGACCTTTATTACGCGAAGAATTATTCGCCCTTCCTCGACGCGCTGATCCTGCTCCAGACGTTGCGGGTCATCCTCTGGCCCTCGGGCGCGCGCTGATCGTGACGGAGGATCGGAGGGCGACACCCAGGGGGCGTGACCGGCGGCGGTCGCATCCCTATCCCATGATGCGGCGGAAACGGCGCATCTGGCGACGGCGGTCTATCCGGCGGCGTATCCGCATCCTCGCCGTTCTGAGCGTCATCGGTCTGGCCATGGCGGGATTGCTGGTGCTGCTGCACGGCAACAAGCCCCCGGTCGATCCGGCACAGGCGCTGCGCCGCGCCACGGCCGCGCTGGAAATGGGCAATTATCATTCGGCGCACGATCAGGCGCGGCAAGCGGCGGAGGCGGCGCCCCGGTCGCGGACGGCGCAGATGATGCTGGCGCGGACCAGCCTGTTGTTGGGCGAGGGCGTGACGGCGGAAGCCGCGCTCGACCGTGCGCTGGCGGACGGCGTGCCGCCGGAACAGACGCTGGCGGCGCGCGCCGAGGCAGAGCTGATCCAGGGCAATCTGGCGGGCGCGCAGGATGCGGTGGACCGGATGCCCGCCGAGCGCGATGCGGCGATGGCGCGGATCGCGGCGCAGGTGGCAGCGGCGCAAGAGGATGGCGACGCCCCCCTGTGGCAGGAGCTGCAACGGCTCGCCGACCGCTATCCGAACGATGCGCGTATCTGGACCGATCTGGGGCGCAGCCGCTTCGGCGCGGGCGATATGGACGGCGCGTCGCGGGCCGCCGCCCGTGCGGCGGCGCTGGCTCCGGCCGATCCCGATGCGCTGACCCTGCAAGGCGAAGTGCTGCGCGCCCGCTATGGTCTGGCGGCGGGGCTGCCCTGGTTCCAGGCAGCGCTGGCGCGGGATGCCTATCACCTGCGCGCGCTGATCCAATATGCCGCGACGTTGGGCGATCTGGGCAGGTCGAGCGAGGCACTGGCGGCGACCCGTTCGGCGTTGGTGTCGCAGCCGGGCAACCCGGAAGCCTTTTATCTTCAGGCGGTGATTGCGGCTCGGGCGGGGCGCTATGGTCTGGCGCAGCAACTGCTCCAGCTGACCGGCGGCGCGTTGCGGATGCGCCCGGGTACGGCGATGCTGGAAGGCGCGATCGCCTATGCACAGGGACGGCCCCAGCGTGCGGTGCGGGCGTGGACCCGGCTGGTGACGATGCAGCCGATGAACGTGGCCGCACGCCGATTGCTGGCGGCGGCGCAGATTGGTGCGGGCGATCGGCTTACCGCGCTGGCGACCCTCCGCCCGATTCTGGCGCGGGCAGATGCGGATGGCTATGCGCTGCGACTGGCTGTGCTGGCCGACCCAGAGGATGCCGCCGCGCTGATCGATCGCGCCGCGTCGGGGCAGCGCGGAGATGCCGCCATCTTTCGGCCTGATCGTGCCGTGGCCGATCTGAAGATGGCCGCTGCCGAATCCCCGGCCGACCCGACTTATGCGCTTGGCCTGATCCGTGGACTGGCGAGCCAGGGCGACCGTGCTGGCGCGATCCGGGTCGCCCAGTCGCTAGTCCGCGTGAGCCCGGGCGCGCCTGCCGCGCAGCTGGCTTACGGCGATGTGCTGGCGACCGCCGGGCGGAATGTCGACGCGCTGGGGCCTTACGCAAAAGCGGCGGACCTGACCTTTGACGAGCCGACCATGTTGCGGCTGGTCGACACTTATCAGCGGACCGGGCGGGCGGAAGACGCGGCGGTCAGCTTGGGACTGTATCTCTCGCAGAACCCGCAAAGCGTGGTCGCGCGCCGCCTGCTGGCCCGCTGGCAGATGACCGCCGGGCGATGGGACGACGCGATCGAGACGCTGGAAGGGCTTCGCCTCCAGATCGGCCTGCGCGATGTGGCGCTGCTTCACGACTTGGCGATCGCCTATGCCGGGGCGGGGGACGGAGTCGTCGCGCGACTTTATGCGGCGGCGGCCTATCGACTGGCGCCGATGAACGCCGCCGTGGCGGATGCCTATGGCCGCGCACTGGCCGTGGCGGGCGAGCCGGACGCTGCGCGGCAGCTGTTCGACAAGGCGCTTGCCCTCGCGCCGGGCGATCCAACGATCCTGGCCCACCGCGCCCAGCTCTGAGGACGCGCGCTTGGCAGGAGGGGAGCGGTGCCGTACCAGCGGCGCCATGACCGAGCTCGCCAACCCCATCCTCGAACGCATCGCCGCCGCTCTCGAACGAATGGCGCCGCCGCCAGCGCCCTCGGCCGATCCGCTCGCCCATCCGGCCTATCTATGGCGGGGCGGGGCGCTTCACGCCGCGCGCGGTTTCGCGCCGGTGCCGCTCGATCTGTTGCAAGGGCTGGGCCAGCAGCGCGAGGCTCTGATCGCCAATCTGACCCGTCTGGCGGATGGCCATGCGGCGCAGGACGTGCTGCTCTGGGGCGCGCGCGGCACCGGCAAGTCGGCACTGGTCAAGGCGGGCATTGCCTCCGTCCAGACGGATCGTCCGGGACGGCTGGCGCTGGTATCGGTCGATACGCTCGACAGTCTGCCCGAACTGTTCGCGATGCTGGAGGGCGTCGACCGCGCCTTTGCCGTCTTCATCGACGATCTCGGCTTCGACGAGGCGGGGGAGGGCCGCAAGCTGCGTTCGCTGCTCGACGGCGGGGCGGAGGCGCGGCCAGCGCATGTCCGACTGCTCGTCACCGCCAATCGCCGCCATCTGCTGCCCCGCGACTTGAGCGAGCAGGACAGCGCGATCAATCCGCGCGACGTGATCGACGATCAACTGGCGCTGGCGGACCGCTTCGGCCTGAGCCTGGGTTTCCATGCGCTCGACCAGGACGGCTATCTGGCGATCGTGCGCGGCTATACGAACCGCTACGGCCTGCCGTTCGACGGGCACGAGGCGGTCAACTGGGCGACGCGCCGGGGCAGCCGTTCTGGACGGGTGGCGTGGCAGTATATCGTCGATCTGGCGGGGCGGCTGGGGCAAAATCTGTCATAATTTCGACGACGGATAAAAAACCGCTTGCACGGTACCGAGCCGCTGGCTATTGGCGCGCCTCCAGCATGGATCGGCCTTCCCGAGAGGCTCTGAAAACCGATCCATACTCTCTAGTCGGGGAGTAGCTCAGCCTGGTAGAGCACTGCCTTCGGGAGGCAGGGGCCGGAGGTTCGAATCCTCTCTCCCCGACCATTTCTGCCGCCAAACGCGGTCCAGCCCATCGATAGCAATCGGCCCGCAGGGCGCCCCGGCTCGACCGGGTGGCATGACCTGGCTCGAATCCATCGCCTTCATCCTCGGCGTCGCGAACGTCACGCTGGTCGTGCGCCGCAGCCTGTGGAACTATCCTGTCGCGCTGGTGATGGTGTCGCTCTACGCGCTGCTGTTCTGGCGCGAGCGGCTCTATAGCGATGCCGCGTTGCAGCTCTTCTTCTTCGCGCTGAATCTTTATGGCTGGATCATCTGGCGGCGCAGCGTCGCGCAAGCGGGCGAGGTGCGGGTCGAGAGGCTTTCGTCCACCGAGCGTGTCGCATGGTTTGCGGGTATCGCGGTCGCCTCGCTCGGCTGGGGTGCGGCCATGGCGCATTGGACCGACGCGGCGATGCCCTTCTGGGATGCCGCCAACGCCGTCACCAGCGTTGCCGCCCAGATCCTGCTCGCGCGGCGACGGCTGGAGAATTGGCTGCTCTGGATCGTCGTCGATCTCTCCTCCATCGCGCTTTACGCGGTGAAGGGGCTGACGCTGACCGCCATCCTCTATGTCATCTTCCTGGGATTGAGCCTGTGGGGCTATCGCGAATGGCGCGGACGGGCATGACGAGCATCTGCCTCCACGGCCCCGAGAGCACCGGCAAATCGACCGTCGGTCCGCGCCTCGCGGCGGCGCTGGGCGGACGGTATCTGGGCGAATATGGCCGCGACTATGCCGAGGCGCATGGCACCGACTTCACCATGGCCGATCTGGTGGCGATCGGGCGGGGGCATGACGCGATGCTGGCCAGGGCGATGGCCGACGGGCCTTGGCCGGTCGTCACCGATACCGATCCGCTGATGACCGCCGTCTGGGCTGATATGCTGTTCGGGACGCGCGATCCGTGGTTCGCGCAGTGGAACCGGCTGTCCGACGTCTATCTGCTCTTCGCCCCCGACCTGCCCTGGATAGAGGACGGTACGCGCCTGTTCGGCACGCTCGCCGAGCGGCAACGCTTTTTCGAGCTGTCGCGCGCCGAGCTGGATCGGCGGGGCGTTCCTTACGCGCTGATCGAGGGGCAGGGCGAAAGCCGCTATGCAAATTGCATCGCCGCGCTAGAGCGCTTTGGCATCCGCCCGCATCTTTGCTAGTGGCGTGATCGAATAGCTTTTCAGGAAACCATTCCCCCCGTGTCCACGCCGCTCGACAAGATCCGCAACTTTTCCATCATCGCGCATATCGACCATGGCAAGTCGACGCTCGCCGATCGCCTGATCCAGTTCACCGGCGGCCTGACCGACCGCGAGATGAGCGAGCAGGTTCTCGATAACATGGAGATCGAGAAGGAACGCGGCATCACCATCAAGGCGCAGACCGTGCGCCTGGCGTATAAGGCACAGGACGGCGAAACCTATACGCTGAACCTGATGGACACGCCGGGCCATGTCGACTTCGCCTATGAGGTCAGCCGGTCGCTGGCCGCGTGCGAAGGCGCGCTGCTGGTCGTCGACGCCGCGCAGGGGGTCGAGGCGCAGACGCTGGCGAACGTCTATCAGTCGATCGAGCACGACCATGAGATCGTGCCCGTCATCAACAAGATCGATCTTCCCGCCGCCGAGCCGGAAAAGGTCCGCGCCGAGATCGAGGACGTGATCGGCATCGACGCCTCGGGCGCGGTGCTGGCCAGCGCCAAGTCGGGTATCGGCATCGGCGATATCCTGGAAGCGATCGTCAAGAACATCCCCGCACCCAAGGGCGATGCGACCGCGCCGCTCAAGGCGATGCTGGTCGACAGCTGGTATGACCCCTATCTGGGCGTCGTCATTCTGGTCCGCGTGATGGAAGGCACCCTGAAAAAGGGGCAGCAGATCAAGTTCATGCAGGCGGGCACGACCCATCTGATCGACCGCGTCGGCTGTTTCCGCCCGAAGATCGAGCAGTTGACCGAGCTGGGTGTCGGCGAGATCGGCTTCATCACCGCGCAGATCAAGGACGTGGCGCAGGCGCGCGTCGGCGACACGCTGACCGACGCCAAGAAGCCGACCGAGCAGGCGCTGCCGGGCTTCAAGGAAGTCCAGCCGGTCGTGTTCTGCGGCCTGTTCCCGGTCGACGCCAACGACTTCGAAAAGCTGCGCGAGTCGATCAGCAAGCTGCGGCTGAACGACGCCTCGTTCAGCTTCGAGATGGAAACCTCCGCCGCGCTCGGCTTCGGTTTCCGTTGCGGCTTCCTGGGGCTGCTGCATCTGGAGATCATCCAGGAGCGCCTGACCCGCGAGTACGACCTCGACCTCATCACTACCGCGCCGTCGGTGGTCTATCAGATCGAGCTGAGCCATGACGGCGGGCAGATCGACCTGCACAACCCGGCCGACATGCCCGATCCGAACAAGATCGCGTCGATCAGCGAGCCGTGGATCGAGGCGACCATCTACGTCCCCGACGAATATCTGGGTTCTATCCTGAAGCTGTGCCAGGACCGGCGCGGCATCCAGAAGAACCTGACCTATGTCGGCGGGCGCGCGCAGGCGACCTATGAACTGCCGCTCAACGAAGTCGTGTTCGATTTCTATGACCGGCTCAAGTCGTTGTCCAAGGGCTATGCCAGCTTCGACTATCACCAGATCGGCTATCGCGAGGGCGACCTCGTCAAGATGTCGATCCTGGTCAACGAAGAGCCGGTCGACGCGCTGTCGATGATCGTCCACCGTGGCACTGCCGAGACGCGCGGGCGCGGTATGTGCGAGCGGCTGAAGGAACTCATCCCACGCCACCTGTTCAAGATCCCGATCCAGGCGGCGATCGGCGGCAAGGTGATCGCGCGCGAGACGATCAGTGCGATGCGCAAGGACGTGACCGCCAAATGCTATGGCGGTGACGCAACACGTAAGCGCAAGCTGTTGGAAAAGCAGAAAAAGGGTAAGGCGAAGATGCGCGAGTATGGCTCGGTCAGCATCCCGCAGGAAGCCTTCATCGCCGCGCTGCGCATGGGCGACGAGGCGTAAAGGCGTGATGATCCTCCCCGGCACGGGGAGGTGGCAGCCCACAGGGCTGACGGAGGGGGGCTTCCACAAGGGTCATGTCTCGTGGAACGCCCCCTCCACCACCGCTTCGCGGTGGTCCCCCTCCCCGTATCGGGGAGGATTTGCTGGGATAAAATCGTTCCTTGTGCGTTACAGCCTTTCGACGCCATCAAGGCGAAAAGGGGACGCTGATGATGGGATTACGATTTGCCGCGCTGATCGGCGCGCTATGCGTGTCGGCCCCCGCGCTGGCGCAGGATCGCGCGCCCCTCGTCCTCGCCGCGGCTAGCCTCCAGGAATCGATGACCGCCGCCGCCGATGCTTGGGCGAATAAGGGCCATCCGCGCCCGGTCATCTCCTTCGCAGCTTCCTCTGCACTGGCGCGACAGGTGCAGGCTGGCGGCAAGGCCGATCTGTTCGCCTCGGCGGATGAAGAATGGATGGACGTCCTGCAAAAGCAGGGGCTGCTTGCCGACAAGACCCGCAGCGCGTTTCTGGGCAACCGGTTGGTCGTCATCGCACCCATGGGCAAGGGCGGGCAGGTCACGACGCGCACTTTGGGTAAGACGCTGTCCGCAGGGCCGCTCGCCATGGCGGATACGGACAGCGTGCCAGCGGGCAAATACGGCAAGGCGGCGCTCGAAAAGCTGGGCGCCTGGGCCATGGTCGCACCGCATGTCGTGCGGGCCGAGAATGTCCGCGCCGCGCTCGCACTCGTCGAGCGGGGTGCCGCCCCCTATGGCATCGTCTATGCGACCGACGCCAAGGTATCGCCGCGCGTTCGCGTCGTTGGCATGTTCCCGGCGGCCAGCCATCCGCCGATCACCTATCCGCTCGCCCGGTTGAAGGCCTCGACCAACGTGGAAGGAGAAGGCTTCCGCCGCTTCCTCCTGTCAGGTGAGGGCAAGGAGATCTTCCGGCGCTACGGCTTTTCCACGCGATGACGCCGTGATTCTATCGGCCGAAGAATGGGGGATCGTTCGCCTGTCGCTGCTGGTCGGCGGCACGGCGATGCTCGTCACCTTGCCGATCGCCTTTATCCTGGCCTGGGCGCTGGCGCGGGGGCGGTTTCCGGGGCGGGTGTTGCTCGACGGGATCGTCCATCTGCCGCTCGTCGTGCCGCCGGTCGTGACCGGCTGGATATTGCTGCTCGCCTTCGGGCCGCAGGGTGTCTTCGGGCGCTGGCTGGCCGAGTGGTTCGGGGTGAGCGTGCTGTTCCGCTGGACGGGGGCGGCGATCGCGGCGGGCGTCATGGCACTGCCGCTGGTGGTACGCGCGATCCGCCTGTCGATCGAGGCGGTCGATCCCCGGCTGGAGCAGGCGGCGCGAACGCTGGGCGCGGGGCGGGCGCGGGTCTTTGCCACCATCACCCTGCCGCTCTGTGCGCCGGGTATCTTGGCTGGCCTGGTGCTGGGCTTCGCGCGGTCGATCGGCGAGTTCGGCGCGACGATCACCTTCGTCTCCAACGTGCCGGGTGAAACGGCGACCCTGCCGCTCGCTATCTATTCCGCGCTCCAGCGGCCGGGGGGTGAGGACATGGTGTGGCGGTTGGCGAGCGTCTCGGTCGTGCTGTCGCTGGTCGCACTGGTCGCCTCCGAATGGCTGGCACGGCGGATGGGGCGGGGGCTGCATGTCCTTTGACGTCGACGTCGCGGTGCGGCGCGGCGAAGGGCAGATCGCGGCGCGCTTCGCCACCGGGCCGGGCGCGACCGTGCTGTTCGGGCCGTCGGGGGTCGGCAAGACCACGATCCTGCAAATGATCGCCGGGCTGGTCCGACCGGAGCGCGGCCATGTCCGGGTCGCGGGCGAGACGCTGTTCGACGCCGCCGCCCGGATCGACGTCCGCCCCGAGCATCGCCGCATCGGCTATGTCTTTCAGGAGCCACGCCTGTTCCCGCATCGGCGGGTCGCGGCCAATCTGCGTTATGGCATGGGGCGGGGCGGGAGCGACTGGGACGGGGTCATTGCGATGCTGGGCATCGGCCATCTGCTCGACCGCTGGCCGCGCAGCCTTTCGGGCGGTGAGGCGCGACGGGTGGCGATCGGGCGGGCGTTGCTTAGCAACCCGCGTGTGTTGCTGCTGGATGAGCCGCTGTCGTCGCTCGACCGGGCGCGGCGGGGGGATATTCTGGACGCGCTGGAGGCAGTGCGCGACCGCAGCGGCATCCCGATCCTGATGGTGACACACGATCCCGAGGAAGCCGAACGGCTCGCCACCGCCATCGTTCGGCTCTAGCTGGCGGCTTTCGCAGGCGGCCTGGTACACCATAGGACGTGCGCGATCAGGCGGGGTTTGGGGCAGGCGCTCTCGGGCAGGGGAAGCGGGCATCCCGGCTGCCACAGCTTCAACCGGCGCAGGGTTTCGGGCATTTCCGAATCGATCGCCGCCAGCGGATTGCCGTCGCCGTAGCGCGTGCTGCTTCGATAGCGGAGGACGGGCGCATAGCGGCCGCTGGCGTTCATCCGGTTCACGGTGATCCAGAAGCCGAAGGGCGCGTCGGTCGTCGGTACCGCGGAGACGATCGCGCCGCGCAGGGGCCCCTTTTCGACGAAGCGGACCTCCTGATTGTTGTTGCGGCTGGTCTGCTGGCGAAAGACCGGCACGAAACGTTCGGCCTTCCGGTCATAGGACAGCGCCATGCGGCCGACCCGCTGGTCGCCATTGCCGCCATGGACGCTTGCAACCTGCACCCAGAGGAGCGCGCGATCGGCACCGGGGCGGACGATCTTCGCCACCTTGAGATAATGGGCTTCGTCGAACGGGTTGGGCTGTCCGGGGCTGGTCAGCAGGTCATCGAGCGCGGGGCGGCAGGTCTTGCCCCCGTCACGCGTGAGGCAGAGATGTAGCTTGCCCGGCGCGGTGTTGCCACCGGGGTCTTCGACATCCGGTCCCTGGGTCGCGAGCAGTCGCCAGCCGGGGGCAAGACTGGAAAGGTCGACGGGTGGCGGCGCGGCGGCAATAGCGGGCAACGCGAGCAGGGCAAGCCATGGAAGCGGGCGATGGGTGCCAAGACGTGCCTTCATGTGCCTTCCTCCCTCGGGGCCAATGTGCGTCAGGGCGGATGGCTCCCGCATGAAGCGGGTGTGACATTCCCGCCAGCACCGTCCGTGTCAGAACAGGGTCGTCAGCAGCACCCCGCCGATGATCGCAATCCCCGACAGGATCTGGCGCGCACCCAGTCGCTCGCGGAACAACCGGTGTCCGGCCATGGCGGCGATCGGCGCCTCGATGATGCCCAGCGCGCGAACCGGTGCGGCGGGCGACAGGGCCAGCGCGACGAACCAGCCTGCCGAAGCGCAGGCCCCGCACAGCCCCGCACCCAGCGACGGCCGCCAGCGCCGCGCGACTTCGACCAGCGTCGCCGGATCGCGCCAGGCAAGGATCAGGCCGAGCGCGACGGTCTGCATCGCCTGCACGACCGCCACGCAGACCAGCGCGGCGAAGACCGGATGGCCGGAATCGAGCGCCAGCGCGGCATGGCGAAAGGCGTTGAGCGAAAAGCCGAAGAACAGCCCCGAGGCCAGCCCCATCGCCGCCCCGATCAGCGAAGCGCGGCGCTGCTCGGGCGGTGGCCAGGACAAGGCGACCAGACCGATGGTGGTGATGGCGACACCGACCCAGGCCACGCCGCTGATCCGGTCGTGATAGACGATCAACCCAAGCAATGCCGCGAGCGGCAGCGAACTTTGCTGGAGCGCGGTGCCGACCGCGAAGCCGGACCGCTGCATCGCATCGAGCAGCGCAGCCGTCGCCAGCACTTGCGACGCGGCGCCGACGATCGCCGACAGCCAGAAAGCGCCGCTCCAGTGAAGATCGGCCCCCGGCATGACCAAATGGGCCAGCGTGACGAACAGGATCGAAAAGGGCAGGCCGAAAAGGAACCGCACCAGCGTCGCGCCCCATGGTCCCGAGGACGACATGACTCCGCGTTGCAGGGCGTTGCGACCGACCTGAAAGGTCGCGGCCGCGATGGTGGCGGGAATCCATAAGGGGTTCGTCATGGGTTTTGGTCCTGTCGGAGGGATCATGTCCGCCCCAAACGAAAAGAGCGGCCCGTTGCCGGACCGCTCCTTCGTGCTTCGTGGCCTGTCCTTGGATAGCTTGCACCATCCAAGGCGGTCCGCGTCTTAGCGCTTCGAGAACTGGAAGCTGCGACGCGCCTTGGCGCGGCCATACTTCTTACGCTCGACGGCGCGGCTGTCGCGGGTCAGGAAGCCAGCGGCCTTGACCGGCGCGCGCAGGATCGGCTCGTACTTGGTCAGCGCCTGGCTGATGCCGTGCTTGACCGCACCGGCCTGGCCCGACAGACCGCCGCCCTTGACGGTGCAGATCACGTCATACTGACCTTCGCGCTCGGTGATGCCGAACACCTGGTTGATGACGAGACGCAGCGTCGGACGTGCGAAATACACTTCCTGGTCACGACCGTTGATCGTGATCTTGCCCGAACCCGGCTTCAGCCAGACGCGAGCGACGGCGTCCTTACGACGGCCGGTCGCATAGGCGCGGCCGAACTTGTCCAGTTCCTGCTGACGCAGCGGGGTGGTGCTGACGCGCTCGGCAGGAGCGGCGGGCGCTTCACCGGCAGCGGCGGTCTGCGCCGGAGCGGCAGCGGCCTGCTGGTTCAGGGTGGCGCCGAGATCGGCGAGCGACTGGCGGTTATCGGACATTATGCGCCCACCTTGTTCTTGCGGTTCATCGACGCGATGTCGAGGACTTCGGGGTTCTGAGCGGCGTGCGGATGCTCGGTGCCGGCGAAGATACGCAGGTTGCGCATCTGCTGACGGCCCAGCGGGCCACGCGGGATCATACGCTCGACGGCCTTTTCCAGGACGCGCTCGGGGAAGCGGCCTTCCAGGACCTTGGCGGCGGTGATGCCCTTGATACCACCGGCGTAACCGGTGTGCTTATAGTACACCTTCTGACCCAGCTTGTTGCCGGTGAAGCGCACCTTGTCCGCGTTGATGACGATGACATTGTCACCGCAATCGACGTGCGGGGTGAACGACGTCTTGTGCTTGCCGCGCAGGATGTTCGCGATGATGGTGGCGGCACGGCCGACAACCAGACCGTCGGCGTCGACGATATGCCACTTCTTCTCCACCTCGTGCGGCTTGGCCGCCTTGGTGGTCTTCATGAGCGCCTTCATGGGCGTGAGACCTTTCGGTTTGAAATGCAACACGCCGCCCGTGAACCCGGGCGGCGCGAACGAGGGTCCAATGCTGGAGGCCCCCCAAAATGTCAAGCAAAGTGGGGCTTTGCTGACGGGTATTATAATACCTTATCGTTTTAACCAGTGCGTCCCAGCCGGTGCGCGGCGGCGGTTGCGGCGATCAGCAGCAGGGCGGCATTGGCCTGATGCGCGACCGCGATGTCGATCTGCACGCCCGACAGCAGGGTGGCGATGCCCAAGGCTATCTGCACCGCGACCAGCACGATCACCAGCCATCCGGCGCACAATGCGCCGCCCCGGATCGCGCGAGCCGCCATCCAGACGAGCATCCCCGCCGCCGCAAAGGCGAACCAGCGATGGGTGAACTGCACCACCACCGGATTGTCGAAGGCATTGGCGATAGCGGGCGACATCATCTGGGTACCCGCCGGAAACCACGCGTCCCCCATCAGCGGCCAGCTGGAAAAGGCATAGCCCGCATCCAGCCCGGCGGTCAGCGCGCCGAACATCAGCTGGACGAACAGAGTCAGCACCGCGCCTGCGCCGAGCCAAGTCAGCCGGGCAGGGGCCGCCAGCCGGTTGCGGTGCAGCGCCGTCAGGTCGAGCGCGGTCCACACGATGCCCGCCAGGATGAACAGCGCGGTCAGCAGATGGACGGTGAGCCGGATATGGCTGACATCGGTCCGCTCGACGAGACCCGAGGCGACCATCCACCAGCCGATCGCCCCCTGCAATCCGCCCAGCGCCAGCAGCGCGACGAGCCGCGGCTTGTAGCCCGCCGGAATCGCCTTGCGCGCCCAGAACCAGATCAGGGGCAGGGCAAAGGCCATGCCGATCACCCGGCCCAGCACGCGGTGGAGATACTCCCAGAAGAAGATCGCCTTGAACCCCGCCAGCGTCATATCGCGGTTGAAGGTCCAATATTCGGGGATGCGCTTGTAATTGGCGAACTCGGCCTGCCACTGCGCATCGGTCAGCGGCGGCACGATGCCGGTGATCGGCTTCCATTCGGTGATCGACAGGCCGCTATTGGTCAGGCGCGTGATGCCGCCGACCACGACCATGGCGACGATCAGCCCGGCGACCGCGAACAGCCAGCGGGCCAGGCTGCGGGGGCGGGCGGTGATCATGAAGGCGGGGCTCGGTTGCAGCATGACGCCATGATAGGGTCTCGCGCGCCCGCGCGATAGTGGACCGAATGCCCCGCCGCCCGAACCCCCGCCGCCCGGACCTTGCCCGTCGGGGCCGCACCGCCTAAATCCCCTCCATGGCGCATGCTCACACCCATCAGGAGCCCCAGGGGGCCGACCTCTCCGTTGCGGCCAAGGCCACGCTGGAGCGCGCGGGCGAGCAATGGACGGCGATGCGCGCCAGCGTGTTCGAGGCGCTGGCCGGGTTCGATAAGCCCGCCTCGGCCTATGATATCGCCGATGTCATGTCGCAGTCGCAGGGGCGGCGCGTGGCGGCGAACAGCGTCTATCGAATCCTCGACTTGTTCGTCGGCGCCAATCTGGCGCGGCGAGTGGAAAGCGCCAATGCCTATGTCGCCAATGCGCATCCCGACTGCCTGCACGACTGCATCTTCCTGGTCTGCGACAAGTGCGGGCAGATCACGCATATCGACGACGACCGCCTGACCGGCGCGGTCCGCGACGCCGCCGTGGGTGCGGGCTTTCGCCCCGAGCGTCCGGTGATCGAGGTGCGTGGGCGCTGCGCGGAGTGTCCGAAGGATTGAGCCCTTCTTTTCCTCCCCTGTGAGGGGAGGGGGGACCATGCGCAGCATGGTGGAGGGGTGTCCCGCTATCGAGAGGGTGACACCCCTCCCTCAGGGCTTTGCCCTGCCACCTCCCCTTGCAGGGGAGGAGTTTCACAGCGGTTCGCGTTGCCACTTTCTAATATTTTCCGGGCGAGAAAGCTTCTCCGTCTGCGGCTTCATGCGCCCTGCCTAACGCACGTATCATTTTGCAACATTGACACGAGCGCCAAAACAGGAAATGACTACTGGTAACGTTACCAGATAAAACAGAAACGAAAAGGGATGAGGATCATGATGAAGACGGGAATGCATACCCGGCGGCTGCGCTGTCGTGTGCTGGGGGCGGCCAGCCTGATGGTTCTGGCGGGCGGGATGATCGCCGCACCGGCCTGGGCGCAGGTTCCGCCGAACCAGGCAACGCAGGACACGTCATCCGATCAGGCGACCGTCCAGGCGGCCGCGCCTCAGGCGGATCAGACCGACGAAGCCCCGACCCGCGACATCATCGTGACCGGATCGCGCATCACCACCGGCGGCTTTACCGCGCCGACCCCGACCACGGTGATCGGCGAGGAACAGATCGCCGCCAACGCCCAGCCCAACGTCTTCACCACCGTCGCCCAGCTTCCCTCGCTCCAGGGTTCGACCGGCACCGCGACGAACACCTTCAGCACGTCGAGCGGGCAGCAGGGCCTCAGTTCCTTCTCGCTGCGCGGCGTCGGCGCGATCCGCACGCTGACCCTGCTCGACGGCCAGCGCGTCGTCGGCGCGAACGTGACCGGCGTGCCCGATATCAGCCTGTTCCCGCAGTTGCTGATCAAGCGGGTCGATGTCGTCAACGGCGGCGCTTCGGCCTCCTATGGCTCGGATGCGGTCGGCGGTGTGGTCAACTTCATCACCGATACCCGGTTCAAGGGGATCAAGGGCAATATCCAGGGCGGCGTCACCACCTATGGCGACGATCAGCAGGTGCTGGTCCAGTTGGCGGGCGGCACCAGCCTGTTGAACGACAGCCTGCATGTGATCGCCAGCACCGAATATGCGCATGAGGACGGCGTCGGCGGCGGCGACTTCGGCATCGGTCTGGCGAACGGCCGCGACTGGTTCCGTCAGTCGACGCTGATCAACCGCAACGTCCTGAACGACGGGTCGCCGCAATATCTGTTCCGCGACTATGCCCAGTCCTATAATTACACCAAATACGGCCTGATCACCGCTGGGCCGCTTCAGGGCATTGCGTTCGACCAGTCGGGCAACCCGTTCCAGTTCCAATATGGCTCGAACGGCGTGCCCGCGCGCGACGCGGCGGGCAATGTCCGGGGCTGTCTGCCCGGCTTCTGCCAGGGCGGCGACCTGTCCGGCAACGTCGATGCGGGCCGCTCGCTCCAGTCGAAGATCCAGCGCGTCAACAGCTATGGCCGCATCGGCTATGACTTCGCGCCCAATGGCGAAATCTACGGCACGATCAATATCGGCCAGGTCAAGACCAACAACCAGCCGGTCGGCGGGCAGAACCGCCCGAACCTGACCATCCAGTGCGCCAACCCTTATGTCCCCGCGCTGGTCAAGGCGCAGTGCGCGACGGCGGGCATCACCAATTTCCAGTACGGCACCAGCAACGCCGCGCTGGGCAACACCCAGGTCTATACCGATCGCCGCCAGTTCCGCTTCGTCGCGGGCGCCAAGGGGCGTGAGGCGGTGCTCGGATCCGACTGGTCGTACGACATGTATTACGAGCACGGCACCAATTATACGGATGTTGATGTCAGCAACATCATGCTGTCGCGCCGCTTCAACCAGGCGATCAACGCGACCACGCTGAACGGCGCGATCGTCTGCGCCGATGCGACCGCGCGGGCGAACGGGTGTCAGCCGCTCAACATCTTCGGCGGCAATCCCTCGGCGGCGGCGATCGGCTATATCATGCCGCAATACGGGCCCTATCAGCGGACCCGCCAGACGCAGGACGTCATCAGCCTGAACTTCTCGGGCTCGCCCTTCTCGTCCTGGGCCGGGCCGGTATCGATCGCGTTCGGCGGCGAGTTCCGCCACGAATTCTACCGCGTGCGCGCCGATCCCTATGGCGCGGGCTTTGCCAACACCCCGGCCAATGCCAATTATCCCGCCGACCCCGCGCTGCTGGCGGACGGCAACAACTGGTATGCGGGCAATTACAAGAACGGGACCGGCGCCTATAGCGTCAAGGAAGCGTTCGTCGAAGCCGACCTGCCGATCATCAATTCGGATGCCGGTGGCCGCGCCAACATCAACGGCGCGGTGCGCGTCACCGACTACAGCACCTCGGGCACGGTCTGGGCGTGGAAGATCGGCGGCACCTGGGACCTGCCGGTCGATGGCCTGCGCATCCGTGGCGTGACCTCGCGCGATGTCCGTGCGCCCAACCTGTCGGAGCTGTTCGCCGCGCCCGTCACCACGACGCTGCCGGGCTTTTTCGATCCGTTCCGCAACGTCAATGTGCTGGCGCTTCAGAACACGATCGGCAACGTCAACCTGACGCCCGAAATCGCACGTAACACGACGCTGGGCATCGCCTTCTCCAACTCGCAGGCGATCCCGGGCCTCAGCCTGTCGGTCGACTATTACAAGATCAAGATCACCGACGTCATCTCCAGCCTGGGCGCGCAGGACATCGTCAACCTGTGCTACCTCAATATCGCGCCAGAGACCTGCGGCGTGTTCAACCTGAACAACCCCAACGGCCCGAACTTCATCAACGTCCAGTCGTTCAACCTGGCGTCGATCCTGACCGACGGCTTCGATATCGAGGCGAGCTATCGCTGGCGCAATCCGCTGGGCCTGCCGGGCAGCCTGACGCTGCGCGCGCTGGCGACCAATATCCGCCGCTTCATCACCGACACCGGCCTGCCGAACACGATCCCGAACGACACGGCGGGCGTGAACATCGGCAACACGCCCAAGTGGAAGTGGCTGGCGGTGCAGACCTATGCCACCGACGACTGGTCGCTGCTGCTTCAGGAGCGCTGGTTCAGCGACGGTAAGCTCGGCAATCAATATATCGAATGCACCACCGGCTGCCCCGCCTCGACCGCGAACCGGCCGACCATCGACAACAACTTCATTCCCGGCGCCTTCTATTTCGACATTGGCGGCACCTATAACGTTAGCAAGGCGGTGACGGCCTATTTCAAGGTCGACAACGTGTTCAACCGCGACCCGGCCCGCTCGCCCTATTTCGTCAATCCGGCGCTGTATGACGTACTCGGGCGGGTGTTCCGCGCGGGTGTCCGCTTCAATTTCTGACGGGAACGAAGACCATGACGATGTTGCGGACGATCGCGTCCCTTATGCTGCTGGCCGTGTCGGGGGCTGCGCTGGCGGCCGACCGGCCGGGGAGCAACCCGATCATCCGCGACAAGTTCACGGCGGACCCCGCGCCGCTGGTCGTGGGGGATCGGCTGTACCTCTATGTCGGGCATGACGAAGCGCAGCGCGACGAGATGTTCAACATGAAGGAGTGGCTGGTCTATTCCACCACCGACATGAAGCATTGGACGCCGCACGAGCCCATCATGAACGTAAAGGACTTCAAATGGGCCAAGAAGGACGCCTGGGCCAGCCAAGCGATCTACAAGAACGGCAAATACTGGTTCTACGCCGCCGTCGAGCATGACAATAGCCATCCGGGCAAGGCCATCGCCGTCGCCGTATCCGACAAGCCGACCGGCCCCTTCGTAGATGCCAAGGGATCGGCGCTCATCACCAACGAGATGACGCCAAAGGGGACGCATAGCTGGGAAGACATCGATCCGACCGTCATGACCGACGATGACGGTACGACCTGGATCGCGTGGGGCAACCGGCAATGCTATATCGCCAAGCTGAAGCCCAACATGATCGAGATCGACGGCCCGATCGCCGAGATCACCCCGCCGCATTTCGAAGAGGGGCCTTGGCTGCACAAGCGCGGCAAGCTCTATTACCTCACCTATGCCTCGCTCGACCGGACGACGCAGCGGGACGAGCATGTCTCCTACGCCACCGCGCCGTCGCTGAAGGGGCCGTGGACCTATCGCGGGCTGCTGACCGGATCGGGCAAGTACAGCTTCACCATCCATCCGGGAATCGCCGACTTCAAGGGTAAGTCGTACCTGTTCCTGCACAATGCGAACCTCGCCATCGGCGACCAGAGCGGTGCGATCGGACGGCGCGCGGTGACGGTCGAGCGGCTTTATTATAATCCGGATGGAACGATGAAGCCGGTGGTGCAGACCGACGCCGGTGTTTCGGCGGCGCGGTAGGGGTGGGATGGTCGTGTTATCGCCGCCTCGAACGGGGCGGCATCCTCCATCATATTCCTCCCCTGCAAGGGGAGGGGGACCATGCGCAGCATGGTGGAGGGGTGTCTCGCTATCGAGAGGGCGAGACACCTCCGTCAGGCCTGCGGCCTGCCACCTCCCCTTACAGGGGAGGAATAGAGTTACGAACGCGGCGGGGCGGTGGAGTCGCGTTCGATCAGCTGGTGCTCCAGCACCGTGACACGCGGCTGGCCGTTCGGTGCCGGAACCCCGCCGCGAATTTCCTGGATCAGCCTCTGCAACGCCTCGGTCGCCAGCGCGCGGACCGGTTGGTGGATGGTGGTCAGCGGCGGCCAGAGCGTCGTCGCGGCGGTGCTGTCGTCGAAGCCCACCACGGTCAGATCGCCCGGCACGTCCAGATGCCGCCGATGCGCGACCGAGACGATCGCGGCGGCCATGTCGTCGTTGCTGGCGAAGATCGCGGTCGGCGGACTTTCGCCGCCGAGCAGCGTCTCGCCCGCCGTCAGGCCCGAGGCATAGCTGTAATCGCCCTGGACGACCCGCGTTTCCAGCCCGCCTTCCTCCTCGACCGCGCGGCTAAAGCCCGCCAGACGCTCGATACTGGCCGACTGGCCGGGATTGCCATGGACGAAGCCGATGCGGCGATGGCCCAGCCCGATCAGGTGGCGGGTCATGTCATAGGCAGCGCGCGCATTGTCGATCCAGACGGACACGGCATCGGGCGCGACGCCGCCGATCACCGCCATGGGCAGCCCCGCCGCGCGGATGATGTCGCGCACGAAGTCGGACTCGCCGAGCGGCGGCGCCAGGATGACGCCTGCGATCCGCTGCTCGATCAGCCCCTCGATCGCCTCGCGCGCGGGCGGGCGGCCCTGTTCGCCCTTCAGCAGGAACAGCTGCGCCGCGCGGGTCGAGGCTTCCTCGAACACGCCGACCAGCAGCTCGCTCATGAAGGCGGCGCTGGGGTTGGAATAGATGACGCCGATGCGGATCTCGCTCGACGTGACCAGGCTGCGCGCCATCAGATTGGGTGTGTAGTTCAGCCGCTTGATGACCTCGCGAACGTGCGCCCGCACCTCGTTGCGGACGCCCGCATCGCCGTTGATGACGCGCGAGACGGTCATGGGCGAGACACCCGCCTCCTTGGCCACGTCGATGATGGTCACGCCGCGCGGGCGCCGTCGGGTCTTCGTCAAGGTCATCCTGTCGCGTCATCGGGCTTCACGCTATGCCGATGTTCGCCGACAGCCGTGCCCCGGCAGAGGCCGACAGGTCAATGGGAACGACATATGGCGAACAGGCCGAAGGACCGCATGTGAAGGGTTTTCCCTATATCCGCTGGACGATCATCGCCCTGTTCGTGGGCGCGATGGTCATCAACTATCTGACGCGCAGCATCCTGGGCGTCGCCGCGCCCGCGATCATGGCCGAGCAGCATATCAGTTCCGAACAATATAGCTGGATCACCGGCGCCTTTCAGTTCGGCATCATGTTCCAGCCGGTGGCGGGTTATCTGCTCGACCTGATCGGCCTGAAGATCGGCTTCACCCTGTTCGTCGCGGTGTGGTCGTGCATCACCATCGGCCATGGCTTCGCCAATGGCTGGCTGAGCTTTGCCGGTCTTCGCGGCGCGCTCGGGCTGGTCGAGGGATCGGCGCAACCGGCGGGCATGAAGGTCGTCGCGGAGTGGTTTCCGGCGCGCGAGCGCGGGGTGGCGGGCGGCATCTATCAGATCGGGGCCTCGTTCGGTGCGGTCTTCGCGCCCCCGCTCGTCGCCTGGGCGGTCTTCCACCATAGCTGGCGTGCGGCGTTCTTCGTGGCGGGCGGGCTGGGGCTGCTCTGGGTACTGGCCTGGCTGTTCTGGTACGCGCCGCCCGCGCGCCACCGGGCCCTGTCCGCGCGCGAGCGGACGTTGATCGTCGAGGGACAGGAAGCCGCGCTCGTCAAGCAGCGCCGCCGTCCGCCGCTGGGCGAGCTGTTGCGCCGTCGCAATCTCTGGGCGATCGCGGCGGCGCGGTTCCTGGCCGATCCGGTCTGGGGCATGCTGTCGCTGTGGATGCCGCTCTATCTCGTCCAGGCGCGGCATTTCGACCTGACCCAGATCGCGATGTTCGCCTGGCTGCCCTTCCTGGCCGCCGATCTGGGGTGCCTGTTCGGTCCGGCGGTCGTCGCCTTCCTGCAGCGGCGCGACGTCAACCTGATCGACGCGCGGCGCGGCGCCTTTACTCTGGGCGCGGTGCTGATGACGGGCATGATGTTCGTCGGCAGCGTCAACAGCCCCGTCGCCGCCGTCGCGCTGCTGTGTCTGGGCGGTTTCGCGCACCAGACGCTGTCGGTCACCGTCATCACGTTATGCTCGGACCTGTTCCCGCAGGATCAGGTCGCGACCGCGACGGGCGTGTCGGGCACGGCGGCCAATCTGGGCGTCCTGATCTTCACCCTGACGCTCGGCTCGCTGGTCGATCAGGTCGGCTATCAGCCCTTCTTCATCCTGCTGGGCCTGCTCGATCTGGCGGGCGCGGCTCTCCTCTGGACCTTGGTGCGCAAACCCGCATGACCCCGAACAATCCCATCCTGCCGGGCTTCAACCCCGATCCCTCGATCGTGCGCGTCGGCGAGGATTACTATATCGCGACCTCGACCTTCGAATGGTATCCGGGTGTCCAGATTCATCACAGCCGCGATCTGGTGAACTGGACGCTGGTCGCCCGGCCGTTGGCGCGCGCCACCCAGCTCGACATGCGCGGCAATCCGGATTCCTGCGGGGTGTGGGCTCCCGACCTCACTTACGCCGACGGACGTTTCCACCTGATCTTCACCGATGTGAAGCGCTATGGCCGCACCACCGTCGACGGCGCCAAGGGCGCGTCGCTTCGCGACTTCCACAATTACTGGGTTTCGTGCGACCGGATCGACGGCGCGTGGACGGATGCCGTCTATCTCAACAGCAGCGGCTTCGACCCCGCATTGTTCCATGACGATGACGGTCGCAGCTGGCTGCTCAACATGCTGTGGGACCATCGGCCCGACCGCAAGCGCTTCGCCGGGATCGTGATCCAGCAGATGGATATGGACACCGGTCGCCTGCTCGGCGAGCGTCGCCGCATCTTCGACGGCACGCCGCTGGGCTTTACCGAGGGGCCGCATCTCTACAAGCGCGACGGCTGGTATCACCTGTTGGTTGCCGAGGGCGGGACCGAGCGCGGTCATGCCGTGACGATGGCACGGTCGCGCGATCTGTTCGGGCCCTATGAGGTGCATCCCGACGGCCCGGTGCTGACCGCGCGCGACACGCCCGACGCACCGCTGCAACGTACCGGTCATGGCGATCTGGTCGAGACACCGGAGGGCGAGACGTGGATGGCCTATCTGTGCGGCCGCCCGCTGCCCGTCAGCAATCGCTGCGTGCTGGGGCGCGAGACGGCGATCCAGCGTATGGAGTGGGGCGCGGACGGCTGGCTGCGCTGTGCCGAGCGCACGCCGGTGGCCGCCAACCCCGCGCCGGTCGAGGCACGGAACCGGTTCGACGGCCCTACGCTGCCCGCCGCCTTCCAATGGCTGCGCACGCCCGAATCGGAACATATCTTCAGCCTGACCGAGCGCCCCGGCCATTTACGGCTCTTCGGACGCGAGACGATCGGCAGCCATTTCGAGCAGGCGCTGGTCGCCCGCCGCCAGACCGCCTTTTGCTATGACGTGCGAACGCTCGTCGATTACGAGCCGGAGCATTTCCAGCAGGCGGCCGGGATCGTCGCCTATTACAACAGCACCAAATATCATTTTCTCCAGATCACGGCAGGGGATGCGGGCGAGAAGCTCGTCCAGGTCCTGTCGGTCCTGCCAAACGGCGAGGGGCAAAGCCTGATGGGGCCCGCCGTCCCGGCTCCCGCAGGCCCGCTCGAATTGCGGGCGGTGGTCGATCATGAGGCGTTGCGCTTCGCCTTCCGGGCCGAAGGGGCGACGAAATGGACCTGGCTGTCCCGGGATTTCGATGCCTCCATCCTCTCCGACGAGGCGACGCTGGCGGGTCTGCCCAATTTTACCGGCGCCTTTGTCGGTATGGCGTGTCAAGACATGAGCGGTTCGGGCCACCCCGCCGACTTCCAATATTTCCATTATGTCGAGCGGCTTGGCGACGATTGATCGGATCGCTGGAATGATTGGCCAGACCAATATGGACAGGCCGCTTTCCAGCGGTTAAGCTTGCCCCAGACACCGGCGCCGCGATGCGTACGGAGAGGCTAGGGGAGTGACGGGCTTGCGGGTACGCAATCTGCGCTGGTGGATCGTTGCGCTGATCTGCGCGGGGACGATCGCCAATTATCTGGCGCGCAACAGCCTGGGCGTCCTCGCGCCCGAGCTGAAGTCCGCGCTGCACATGTCGACGCAGCAGTACAGCTATGTCGTTGGTGCGTTCCAGCTTGCCTATACGATCATGCAGCCGGTGGCGGGGGCGTTCATCGACCGCTTCGGCCTGCGCGCCGGGTTCGCATTGTTCGGCCTCGCCTGGTCGGCGGCGAACATGATGCATGCGCTCGCGATCGGCTGGGTCAGCCTGGCCATCTATCGCGGCATATTGGGCCTGTTCGAGTCCGCCGCCATCCCCTCGGGCATCAAGGCGGTGGCCGAGTGGTTCCCGGCGCGAGAACGCTCGGTGGCGGTCGGCTGGTTCAACGCGGGCACGTCGCTCGGCGCACTGATCGCGCCGCCCGTAGTGGTGGCCGTCGCGCTCTGGGCCGACTGGCGCACCGCATTTCTTGTCACCGGCGGGGTCGGCATCTTCTGGGCGGCCGCCTGGTACGTCTTCTATCGCTCGCCCGACGATCACCCCGCGATCACGCCCGAGGAAAAGGCGATGATCGCGGTCGAAAAGCCCAAGGGGCCGGTCCAGCGCGCCAAGGCGAAGGACATTCTACGCACCTCGCGCTTCTGGGTGATCGCGGTGCCGCGTTTCCTGGCCGAACCGGCCTGGCAGACCTTCAGCTTCTGGATCCCGCTCTACCTCGCCAGCGAGCGCGGCATGGACCTGAAGCAGATCGCATTGTTCGCCTGGCTGCCCTTCCTGGCGGCGGATGTCGGCGGCATCCTGGGCGGCTATCTGTCGCCCTGGCTGATGAAGCGTGGCGTCACGCTGATCCCGTCGCGCGTGGCGGGCGTGGCGCTGGGCGCGGTGCTGATGATCGCGCCGGGGTGTATCGGGCTGGCCGCCAGCCCCTATACCGCGATCGCCCTGTTCTGCATCGGCGGCTTTGCGCATCAGATGATCTCCGGCCTGATCAACACCCTGTCCGCCGATGTGTTCGCGCCCGCAGAAGTCGGCACCGCCAATGGCTTTATCGGCCAAGCAGGCTGGATCGGCGGGCTGCTCTTCTCGCTGCTGATCGGGCAATTGGCCGATACGGTCGGCTATGCCCCGCTCTTTGCCGTGCTCGCGGTCTTCGACCTGATCGGGGCGGCGGTGCTCATCATCTTCATCCGGCGGCTGACGCCGTTCGCCACCAACCCCGTGACTCAGGAGCCCGGCCAATGAGGCGCGCCACCCTTTCCCAGCCGCCCCGCTTCGCCGTCACCGGCCGTTCGCGCGGATTTCTTACCCTGACCGCCGATACCGGTGCGGTCGCGCATCTCTTCGTGCTGGAGGAGGACCTGATGCGCCTCTTGCTGCTGGCCGAGGGGCGCGTGACCAGCCCGCCAAGCTGGGCCATCGCGCCGGGGGCCGAGGATATCGCCGAGCCGGGGCGCGACCGGATGGACGTGTCCGGCTTCGCCTGCCCCGACTTCACTTGCGAGGAAGCGGACGGCACCCTGATCGTCGCGACCGAGCGGCTTCGTGTCACCCTGACCCTCGTTGGTCTGCACGGACGCTGGGAACAGCGGGCGGGCGAGGGCTGGCACGTCATCACGCAGGACCGCCCGACCCAGGCCTATGACTTTGGCTGGTGGGACGGCCGTGCGCATCATTATGCCGCGCGGACGCCGGGCGAGCGCTTCTTCGGGCTGGGCGACCGCACCGGCGACACCGACCGGGCCGGGCGGCGCTTCCGGCTGACCAATGTCGATCCGATGGGCTTCGATGCCGAGACCAGCGATCCGCTCTACAAGTCGATCCCCTATCTGCTGGTCGCCGATGCCGAGGGGCGGTGCCATGGCGAGTTTTACGACACCGTCGCCGACGTCACCTTCGACCTGGGGCAGGAACTCGACAATTATCACGGCCTGTACCGTCATGTCGTGGCGGACGCAGGCGACGTCGATCGCTGGATCCTCGCCGGGCCGGACCCGCTGGCGGTGACGCGGCGCTTTACCTGGCTGACCGGCCGCCCGGCGCTGATGCCGCGCTGGTCATTGGGTTATTCGGGGTCGACCATGACCTATACCGATGCGCCCGATGCGGCGGCGCAGATGGCGGGATTTCTGGCGCTGTGCGAGCGGCACGATCTGGGCTGCACCTCCTTCCACCTGTCGTCGGGCTACACCTCGATCGGCGACAAGCGGTACGTCTTCCACTGGAACCGCGACAAATTCCCCGATCCCGCCGCCTTCGTCGCTTCCTATGCCGAGGCGGGTGTCCGGCTGGTCCCCAATATCAAGCCCGCCCTGCTGCGCAGCCACCCGCGTTATGACGAGGTGGCGGCCGCCGGACTGTTCGTCGCAGACACGGACGGTCAGCCGGTCGAGGCGCAATTCTGGGACGAGGTCGGCAGCTATATCGACATGACCAGGCCACAGGCGGCGGCGTGGTGGCGCGATCAGGTGACGTCGGCGCTGCTCGACCATGGCATGGAGGCGACGTGGAACGACAACAACGAATATGAGCTGTGGGACGCCCGTGCGATGGTCGACGGCTTCGGTCAGCCCCGCCCGGCGTCGGAGATGCGCCCGGTCCAGCCGATCCTGATGACCCGCGCCTCGCGTCAGGCGCAGGTCGCCGCGCGGCCCGATACCCGGCCCTATGTCGTCACCCGCTCGGGCATGGCGGGGCTGCATCGCTATGCGCAGACCTGGTCGGGGGATAACCGGACCGCGTGGAAGACGATCCGCTACAATGCGCGCCAGTCGATCGGCCTCGCCCTGTCGGGCGTGTCGAACAGCGGGCATGACGTGGGCGGCTTTTCCGGCCCCGCGCCGTCGCCCGAGCTGCTGATCCGCTGGGTGCAGGCGGGGGTGCTGATGCCCCGGTTCAGCATCCATAGCTGGAATGACGATCGCACGGTCAACGAGCCCTGGATGTATCCGGAGGTGCTGCCCGCGATGCACCGCCTGATGGCGTTGCGGCAGACGCTGATCCCGTTCTTCTACGACCTGCTGCATCGCTATCACGCCGATTACGAGCCGATGATCCGCCCGCTCTGGGCGGACTTCCCGCAGGACCCGGCAAGCTGGGGCGAACGCGACGAGCATATGCTGGGACCGGACGCCCTTGCCGCACCGGTGATGGACGAAGGGGCGGAGCGCCGTTCGGTACAGCTGCCAAGCGGAGTGGAATGGGTCCATGTCTGGACCGGCGAGCGTTTTGCCGGTGGGGAGGCTGCGGATGTCGCGGCACCGCTCGATAGCCCGCCGCCGTTGTTCGCGCGGGGCGGGTCGGCGATGCTGGTCGATCTCGCCCGGGGCGGCTGGCGACCCGAACCCTATCGCCGTGGGCTGTGGCTCTTCCCGCCCTCGACCGGGGCCGTCCGCTGGACCGGCATGGACGATAGCGGCGACGGCCATGGCCCGGTCACGAGCTGGCATCTGACCGGCCAAGCCGATGCGGAGCGGGTCGTCGTGACCCTGTCGCGCGACGGGGAAGGGGAGGGTGGCATGACCCTGCTGCTGCCGCCGGGTGACGATCGGATTCTGATCGTCGAGGGCGCGGATACTATGCCGGTCGAACAGGACGGACGGCGTGGCCTTCACCTGACCGTTTGATGCGGATTGACATTGATGCTCCCCCCTTATCCCTCTCCCCTGGATAGGGGAGAGGGTTAGCGAAGCTTGCCAGCGTGCTGGCTAGCGCAGCTTGGGTGAGGGGTTGAGCGAGCCACCGGCTCGCGCGCTCGCTTACGCGAGCGCTGCACCCCTCACCCAGCTCCGACTAAGCCTTTGCTGTCGCAAAGGCCAAGTCTGCGCAACCCTCTCCCCTCAGCGAGGGGAGAAGGAAGACAAATGTCGAATTGGTGAAAGAGGCGTCCGGCCTCGGCCGGGCGCTTTTGCGTATCCGGTGCTGCCCAGTGATGCGCAAATGTCGCACACGTTTGCAATTCTTCCCATCGCTTGCGCCTCCGTGCCGACAAATCCGACGCAGGTCTAACAACAGCATTGCATTGGTAAGGCCATTCGGTATGTTTGGTTGACAAGGCAAGACCGGCCAAGACCGGCGGCAATGGGAGGGAAGGATGAAGATGCTGCGTTCCACCGTGGCCCTGACGGCGATGATCGTATGGCTTTCCGCGGCAAGTCAGGTTTCGGCCCAGCAGGCCGCACCGTCGCCAAGCGACGAAGCGCAACTGACCCAGGAGGCGCAGGGACAGCCCGGCGGCCCCACCTCCAACGTCGCGCCCGACCCGGTCAGCGCCGGCGACATCATCGTCACCGCCAACAAGCGCGCCGAGAATGTCCAGCGCGTGCCGCTCGCCGTGTCGGTGGTCGCCCCGGCCCAGCTGGCGGCTGCGGGTGTCCGCAACTTCACCGATATCGGCAAGGTCTCGTCCTCGCTGGTCGTCCGCCCGGCCGAACAGCCGCAGAATTCCAACATCTCGCTGCGTGGCGTCGGCACCTTCGCCTTTGGCATCGGCGTGGAGTCGAGCGTCGCGGTGCTGGTCGACGAAGTGCCGCTGGCCTTCCAGGCGCGTGCCTTCACCGACCTGCCCGATGTCGAGCGGATCGAGGTGCTGCGCGGCCCCCAGAGCACGCTGTACGGCAAGTCGGCCTCGGCCGGTCTGGTCAACCTGATCACCCGCAACCCTACCTCGGAGCTGCGTATCCGCGCCAATGCGGTCGCGACAACCGATCGCGAGCAGGGCGTCAATTTCAGCGTGTCCGGCCCGATCAACGACCAGCTCGGCTATGTCGTGTCGGCCGCCTATAACAATTGGGACGGCAATATCCGCAACCTGTTCAACGGGAAGCGGGTCAATGGCCGCGAGACGCTGAACCTGCGTGGCAAGCTGCGCTGGGAGCCGACCGATACGGCCGCGCTCGTCATCTCGGGCAATTACGTCAACGGCAACACCACGGTCGGTCGCCCCTTCCTGGCGTTCGGGCCAAACGCCCGGCTGCGCGGCACCGCCGGGCTGACCCCGTCGGTCGTGCTGCCCGGCGTGGTCGTCGGGCCGGACAACCAGACGATCAGCAACAATTACGACTCGCGCACCCGGTACGAGGGCGGCGGCGGCTATATCCGTGGGGAGTTCGGCATCGGTTCGCTGAACCTCGTCACGATCAGCTCCTATGACCGTTTCCACCTGAACGATTATCTCGACCATGACGACACCTCGGCGCCCGGCAATCTCGGCAACAACACCCAGATCGGTGTGTTCAATTCCGAGCAGGTGACCGAGGAGGTCCGGCTGCAATCCGATGCCGACAAGCCGTTCCGCTATACGGTCGGGCTGTACGGCGCGAATGTGAAGTTCAACCGCCCGTTCCAGCGCGGGCCGTATTTCTCGCTCGCCAACTGGTACGCCACCTCGCAGTCGCGGCAGGTCGCGGCCTTCGCGCAGATCGACTGGACGATCGTGCCCGACCTGACCTTCACCGGCGGCGGGCGCGTCCAGAACGAGCGGGTCAGCTACACCTTCCGCGACAATCTGGCGGGCACCGCCTTTGCGGGCCATGCCAGCGACACGGCGGGCACCTATCGCGGCACGCTGCGCTATGATTTCAGCCCGACGATCAACGGCTTCGTCACCTATGCGACGGGCTATAAGGGCCAGACCTACGACCTGACGACCGGCTTCAATCGCAACCGTGCGCTGGCCGGCCCGATCCGCCCCGAGCGGTCGCGGGACAAGGAACTGGGCATTCGCAGCCAGTTCCTCGACCGCCGCCTGACCGCCAACGTCACGCTGTTCGACACCAACTACCGCGACCTTCAGGCCCAGACGATCGAGACGCTGGCCGACGGTACGTCCAATTACCGCCTGACCAATGTCGGCAAACTCAACACCAAGGGCGTCGAGTTCGAAGGATCGATGCGGTTCAGCGACAGCTTCAACCTGGGCGGCGCCGTCACCTATCTCGACGCGAAATATACCGAGTTCGGTGTGGCGCAATGCTATCCGCTGCAGACGGCGGCGCAGGGCTGCACCGGCTCCCCCGCCAGCCAGAACCTGACCGACACCACCGCGATCCAGGCGCCCAAGTGGAAGTTCAACGCCAATCTGGATTACTCGCCGCGCCTGACCGCAACGACGCGCGGTGTCGCGCAGGTGAACTGGCAGTATCAGAGCAGCCTGTATTTCCAGGCACGCGATCCGCAGACCTTTCAGCCCGCCTTCAGCATCGTCAATGTCGGTCTGGGCGTGCGCGAGGAGGATCGCCGCTGGGAACTGGTCGCCTTCGTCAACAACCTGTTCGACAAGCAATATTACGGGTCGCTGGTGAACACGGCTGGCAATTTCGGCAACAATATCGCGACCCAGGCGGTGCTGCCGCGTGACTTCCGCCGCTATGCGGGTATGCGCCTCGGTCTGAACTTCTAATGCGCCGGGTCGGTCTGGGCCTGGGGCTGGCGGCGGCGGCGCTCGCCGTCGCTGCCACGGCGCAGTTGCCGGGGGCTGGGCAGGGCGACGCCCCGGCCCGGCCGCCGGTCGATGCCCCCGAACTCGCCCGGCTGGGACGCTATCCGGTCGGCGTACAGCGCAGCCGGTTCGTCCAGCCGGGGCAGGCCGATCCGCTTCAAGGCAGGGACCGGCCCGCCATCGTCGATCGCGAGCTGCCGCTGCTGATCTGGTATCCGGCGGCCTCGGCGGGGCGGGGGATCACCTACAAGACCGCCTTGTCCGGCGAGGATGGCCAAGACGTGGCGTTCGACCTGCCCGGCCTGGCCTCACCCGACCGTCCTGTCGCGGCGGGTCGTTTCCCGCTGGTGATCCTGGCGCATGGTTATGGCAACACACCCGAAGTCCTGTCCTGGCTGGGTGAAAACCTGGCGAGCAAGGGCTATGTCGTCGTTGCCCCGGCCTTTCGCGATCCGCCGATCAGCATCCGCACCGATGCCGCTCGCGCCGGACCGATCGCCCGGCGACCGCTCGACATCGCCTTCGTCACCGCCGAGGCGCAGGCCCGCGCCGACCAGCATAAGGGCATATTCGCCGCCGCCGATCCGACACGGACCGCGCTGATCGGCTATTCCATGGGCGGTTACGGCGTGCTGACGGTCGGTGGCGCGCCGCTGAACCCGGCCATGGGCAAGCTCAGCCGGGATATCCTCACGCCCTTTGCCGCCGATTGGGCTAGCGAACTGCGCGCGAACAACCTCAAGGCCATCGTCGCGCTCGCCCCCGCCGCCCGCTTCGGCGCGGTGCCGATCTGGGCGGGGCAGGGGGTGGGCGCCGTGCCCGTGCCGACGCTGATCGTCGTCGGCGACCATGACCGCGTCGTCGGGCATGAGGCGGTGCGCGCCCTCTTCACGGCGCCCGCGCCTGCCCCGCGCTACCTGCTCACCTTCGCCCAAGCCGGGCACAGTATCGCGCTGCCCCCCGCACCTCCTGCGATGCGGCAGCGCTTCTGGGACATGGACTGGTTCGAGGATGCGGTGTGGCGGAAGGACCGGCTGCTCCCCATCCAGACTCATTTCATCACCGCCTTTCTCGACCGCTATGTGAAGGGTGAGACGGGCAAAGACGCCTATCTCAACGGGCTGACCGTGCAGTCGGACGCGGGCCGCTGGCCGGGCGCGCCGGTCGGTCGGGTGGCGCAGTATAGCCCCGGCCCGCCCGCCTCTACCGTGTGGAACGGGTTCCAGCCCGGCCGCGCGGTCGGCATGAGCTTCGAATATCGCCCCGCCCCCGGCTGGCGATGAATCGGGACAGGGTTTAGAACGACGACCTAGGCTGGCGGTCAGGATCGGCCGAATGACGGGAGAGCGACGTGATGGGCAGGACCATTTGGGGATATGCCGTGGCGGGCATGATGCTGGCCACGGGTACGCCGCTCTTCGCACAGGATGCCGCGCCCCGGCCCGGTCCCGTTCTCGCAGCGGCCGATCTGCGCGACGGGACCGACCTGTCCGGTCCCTGGCATTATTCGATCGACCCGTTCCGCTCGGGCATTTCCGGGTTCCACGGCGGAATGCCCGATAGCGGGCAGCAGCGCTGGAAAGATGTCGACGTCCGCGCCGAAATGGCGAAGGACAGCCGCGTCCTCTACGAGTTCGATCTCCCCCATTCGCCACTGACCTCGCTGCCGTCGTCCTGGCTGACCCAGGCGCCCGAGCTTCGCCATTATGACGGGCTGATGTGGTATCAGCGGACCTTCGCCGCACCCGCCGTCCGCAAGGGGCGCTATTTCCTCCGTTTCGGCGCGGCCAATTATGCGACCATCGTCTATCTGAACGGCAAGCCGGTCGGAAAGCATGAGGGCGGCTTCACCCCCTTCGCCTTCGACATCACCGGTCTGATGCGCGACGGCCTCAACCAGGTCACGGTCGGTGTCGACAGCCAGGCGACCGAGGCGACGGTGCCGCCGCCCGTCACCGATTGGGAGAATTATGGCGGCATCACCCGCCCGGTCCGGCTGATCCAGACCCCGGATACCTATGTCGACGACGCCTGGGTCCGCCTGACCCGCGATGGTCGCATGGTGGTGGACGTTCATCTCGACGGCCCGCAGGCGGCGAACCGGCCGGTGCGGCTGCGCATCGCCGAGCTGGGGCTGGACCGCGCGGGCACGACCGACGCCAATGGCGACTGGCGCGCGACCATGGCTGCCCCTCGTGCGCTGGTCCGCTGGTCGCCCGAGCGGCCCCGGCTCTATGACGTGGCGGTCACGGCGGGCGAGGACCAATGGCACGACCGCATCGGCTTCCGCACCATCGAGCGGCGCGGGGCCGATATCCTGCTCAACGGCAAGCCGATCTTCCTGCGCGGCATTTCGATGCACGAGGAGGAACTGGGCGTCGATCCGACCCGCGCCATGACTCGGGCCGCTTCGCGCGCATTGCTCAGTGAGATCAAGGACGGGCTGCACGGCAATTTCGTCCGGCTGGCGCATTATCCGCATTCCGACGTCACGGTGCGGCTGGCCGACGAGCTGGGCCTGATCGTCTGGAGCGAGGTGCCGGTCTATTGGCGCGTCGCCTGGTCCAACCCGGACACGCTGAACCGTGCGCGGACGATGCTGGCCGAGAATATCCTGCGCGACCGCAACCGCGCCTCGATCGCGATCTGGAGCGTCGCCAACGAGACGCCCATGACCGATGCCCGCAACGTCTTCCTGCGCACCCTGGTCGGCGATGTCCGTCGGCTGGACGATACGCGGCTGGTCAGTGCCGCGCTGCTGGTCGAGCGGGGGGAGGGTGCCGATCATCCCGTGATGACGCTCGCCGATCCGCTGGCCGATGCGCTCGATGTCATGGCGATCAACACCTATAATGGCTGGTACACCCAGGATCGCCTGACCGATCTGGCGCGCAGCGAATGGCGCGTGCCCGCCGACAAGCCGCTGATCTTCTCCGAATTCGGCGCCGATGCGCGGGCGGGTTTCCACGATCCGGCGAACAAGCAGAAATTCTCTGAGGATTTCCAGGCCGATTATTACCGCGCCACGCTGGGCATGGCGGACCATGTACCGACCTTGCGCGGCATGTCGCCCTGGATTCTCAAGGACTTCCGCTCACCCCGCCGCCAGAATCCCGATTTCCAGCAGGGCTGGAACCGCAAGGGCCTGATCTCCGAAACCGGGCAGCGCAAGGAGGCGTTCGGGGTGCTGAGCGATTATTACGGAACCAAGGCGGGGCAGCGATAGGCCGAATTCCAAAGGCTTGAGCCCGAAAGCGGGGTGGAGGCGTTAAGCCCGCCATGACCCAGGACGACGAAAAATGGATGCGCATGGCGATCGAGGTGGCGCGGTCGAAGGGCTCCGATCCCTCGACCTCGCCGCTGGGCTCGGTGATCGTGCTGGACGGGCGAGTCCTGTCCGCCGAGCGCAACCAGACCGAGGAACTCCCCGATGCCACCGCCCATGCCGAGATGATGGCGATCCGCCGCGCCTGCGAAGGAGAGGGCGAACTCGAACTGCGCGGCGCCACGCTTTACTCGACGCTGCAACCCTGCGGCATGTGCACCATGGCGTCGATCTGGTCCAAGGTCGGGCGGGTCGTCTATGGCGCAGGCCGCGATGACGTCCACCCGATGTATTTCGAGGCACGGCATGTCGACACGCTGGGCTTCATCGCCGATGCCTATCGCGACGACATCGTGATCGAGGGCGGCTGCCTGCGCGAGGAATGCGCCGCGCTCTATTACCCGCCCGACGCCGACCTGCCCGAGGACGAACAGGCCAACCTGTAGAGCCTGCCGAATTAGCCCTTGCACCGCCACCCCCGCTTCCCCTAAGGGCAACCCCCTGTCGGGGAGTGGCGCAGTCTGGTAGCGCGCCTGCTTTGGGAGCAGGATGTCGCAGGTTCGAATCCTGTCTCCCCGACCATATCCAAAGAACCGCGAAACGTCGTTCAGAACCGGAACCGCAGCTCGGCCAGCAGAGTGCGCGGTTCGCCGGGGAAGCTGCCGCTTTGTAGCGAGAAGCCGGAGGCGGCGTAGCGTTTGTCGAACAGGTTGTCGACGCGTAGCAGCAGCTCCATGATCCCCAGGGACTTGGTGATCGACGCATCGAAGATCATGTAGGGCTGCACGGCTTGTCCGGACAGGCTGACCCGGCTGGAAAGATATTCTCCGCCGAACCCGATCGCGGCGCCGATCGGGGCTATTTGATAGCGGGTCCAGAAACCGAGCTGGTGCCGGGGGGCGTTGGCGAAGCGGTTGCCGACCGCATTGGTCAGCGACTGGCCGGCGACCGTGCCGGTGATCCGCGTGTCGTTATAGGCGTAATTGGCGAGCAGTACCCAATTGGGCGTCAGATCGGTTGCCAGGTCGATCTCAAAGCCCTTGCTCGTCACCTCGCCGATGGGGCGGAGCTGATCCTGCCCGTTGACGGGGGCGAGGCTGGGGTCGACCTGCAGCAGGTTGCGGCGGATGATCCGATAGATGGCGGCATTGGCCTGAAGCCGTCCGCCGAGCAGGACCGATTTCACCCCGCCCTCGATCTGCCCGCCCGTCACGGGGGCGAAGGGGCCGCCTGCATCGCTATTCTGGCTGGCGGCGCTTTGTGGCTCGAAACTCCCCGACCAGCTGGCGTAGAGCGACACGTCCGGCCGCGGCTTGACGATCGCTCCGGCGCGATAGGTGAAGCGCCCGTCGCCATAGGACGGGTTCGCCGCAATGCGCCCGGCGGTGCTGGTCGTCACCCCGTCATCGAACCTGTCGTAGCGGACGCCGCCGACCAGCAGCAGGGCATCGGTGATGCTGATCTGATCTTGAAGATAGGCGCCCTTGCGCTTGCTGCGCGTGTCGGTCTTGGCGAAGGGCAGGGCGGCGACGCGCGCCACGTCGCGGCCCGTGACGGTATAGACCGGCTTGCTCAGGCTCAGCGGGGTGACGCCGGACCGGAGGATGCGGGAGTTCAAGATGCTCGTCTCGTCATACCAGTCGGCGCCCAGCTGAAACTTATGGGCCAGCCCGAGCAGCCGGGCTTTTACCGTGGCGTTCGCCATGAAGGACAGGCCGTCCACGTCGCGGATCTGGTCGCGGAACTCGCGCGCGATCAGGTCGGAACTGCTGGGGACGAAGCCGCGTGCTTCATGATATTGCTGCGTTTCCCGGGCCTTGAAATAGCGCGCGCCCGCATCGAACGTCACCGCCTCGCCGATGCTGGTGGCATAGCGCGCCTGATAGGCCTGCGATTTCAGGTGGAGGAAGTCGGTCGGCTCGTTGGCGTTCCAGCGTATGTCGGCCAGGAAATTGCCGTCATTGTCGACCGGCACGCCGCGCAGCCGATTGCCGCGCAGGAAATTGTCGTAGATCGTGGCCTGGACGGTCAACTTGCCGCCCTCATTGGTACGGAACGACAGGCCGCCATCGCCGATCAGCGATTTGCTTTGCGTGTTGTAGCGGAACGGCGACATCGCCTCGTAAAAGCCGCCCAGGCGATAGGCGACGACGCCGTCCGCATCGACCTTGCCCGTTGCCTGCGACGAGATCCCCGCGCGATCATAGGAGCCGAGCGTCGCGACCGTGCGCAGGCTGCTGATCTCGCTGGGCGTCTTCGAGACGTAGTTGATAATGCCGCCGGGCGAGCCGGGGCCGAAGAACAGGCCCGCCGGTCCCTTCAGCACTTCGACCCGACTGACAGTGAACAGCTGCGGCACGGAAAAGCCGATAAACGGATTGCCGCGCTGGCCGTCGTAGAAGGACTGGTCCTGCCGGAACCCGCGAAAGGTGATGCCAGCATAGCTGAAGGCGCTGACCCCGGAGATGTTGCGATAGATATCGGTCGCATCGCGAGCACCCTGATCGGTGAACAGCTCTTCGTTGATGACCTGCAACGCCTGCGGGATGTTGAGCGGATCTTCGGGGGCCTTGCCGACGGTCGTCGTGTCGACGCGGTAGAGATGCTGTGCCCGGCCGGTCACGATGATGTCGGCAGTCTGCACATCGCCCTCGACCGGATCGTTCGCCGTTTCCGCCATGGCGGGCGTACAGAGCATCATCGCCGCCAGACCGGCAGCATAGTTCAACGAATTCACGATCGACCCCTTAATGCTATTGGCTCGCAGTAACGAGAGTCGTTTGCAGGCGCAACCCCGGAAGGGGAACGCGGGGCGGTGCCGTGAGAAGCGATCGGCGTTTACGAGCTTTCTGTGACGTGGTCGGCGGCATAGGCCTGGGCGAAGGCGCGTGGTCCATCTGCGCTGTCGATACGGAACAGAACCGTCGCGCCTCATGCCCATGTATCTGGATTACAGCGGTTTATTTATGTGGGATTCCGCGACGGATGGAGTGGATCTCCTGCCGTTCGGCGTTCAGCGCCTGCGCGATGATCGCCAGTCCCTGGTCGAGGTCTTGACCCGTGCCGCACACGAAAATATCGATCGCGGCATAGCCCGTCTCGGGCCAGGAATGGATCGACATGTGCGATTCCGCCAGCATCGCGACGCCGGTGATGCCTTGTCCTTCGCCGAAGGGGTGCAGGTGCAGTCCGATCAGCGTCGCCCCGATGGCCAGAACGGCGGCGCGCAGCGTGTCCTCGATCAGCGCCGCATCGTCCAGCCCGCTACAGCCATAGAGGTCGGCGATCAGATGGGTCCCCGCCTGGTTCATGCCCGGCCGCCTTGCAGCCATGCCAGCGCCTGTTCGGCGGCGACCGCGCCATGGTGATGCGCTTCCTCGAAGATCGAGATGCCGCTGAGGTCGGAATGGGCGAAGAACAGGGGCGGTCGCGGCTCGGCGGCCTTCGTGCGCGCTTCACCCCAGACGAAGCCGGGTTCGGGCCGGATCATGGCATGTCCCCAGCGCCAGAGGTCGATCCGCCGGATGGCGCCGTCCAGGTCGGGATTGGTCGCCAGCAGGTCGTCACGCACGAACCTCTGCCACTCGGCCAACGAGCGTTCCAGCATCAGCCGCCGGGCGGAGGCCGGTGCCATTTTCGATAGCGGCATATACCAAGTCAGGACGGTCGGCCCCGGCGCCGTGTCCAGCGACTGGTGGTTCGCCACGACATAGCCGAGAGACTCGCTGGTCGCCGAGACATTGTCCCATGCCAGATCGAAGCCGGGACCACCCGGCGGTCGGTCGACGGTGACATTGGCCACCACCCACGGCGCGTATCGGAAACCGGTCGCGTCGACCCCATCCACCAGACGCGCCGTCACGAAGCGCGGCGTCGCCAGGATCGCGGCTCTCGCGTGCCAACGGGTCGAATGTCCGCTCGCTACGTCGTAACTGTCGACCACGACCCCATCGCCTTCGCGCGCCACCCGCCAGACGATCCGCCCGGTGTCGATCGAACTGCGAACGCGCGCGGCCATGGCGCGGGTCAGATGAGCGTTGCCATCGGGCCAGGTCAGCACCAGTTCGCCGTCGACATCGGCGGCGGCCCCACGCCGTCCCGCAAAATAGTGGATGCCCGCCCAGGCCGATACCTGATCCGGCTCGGTGCCGTAATCGTCGCGACAGGCATAGCGGACATGCGCGCGCAGCACGGGCGAACGCCATCCCTGCCGGTCCAGCCACTCGGTCATGCTGATCCGGTCGAGCGCCCGCAGATCCGCCGCTGATGAGCTGAGCGCGATCGGAATGGCAAAGGCGGGCTTGCCGTCGTCGCGGCGATCGCGAAACGCCTTCATCGCGGCGAAAAAGGCGGTGAGGTCGTGGCGATCCCGCTCGCCCAGCGCGACGCGCGGCACCAACCCCTCCTGCCAGCGACCGAGACGGAGCAGCCGCTCCTCGGGGTTGGAGACGACCTGATAGGGATCGAACAGGGGCTTTCCGCCCTGCCAGCCGGTGATGATGCCAAGCCGTTCGAGCAGCGCGATGATGCGCGTCGCTTCCGGGTTCGGAATGGGCAGATAATGTGCACCGAGCGGATAGGCGGAGACGGCATTGCGTCCGCCCCGCGCATTGCCGCCGGTCGAGTCCTCCAATTCGAGAAGACGAAAGCCGATCCCGGCATCGGCCAGCGCCCAGGCCGCCGACAGCCCTGCGACGCCACCGCCGACGATCACGACATCGGTGCGCCGCTCCTCGGACGGCTTCGGAAAGCCGCCGTCGCGCAATCGGTGTCCGCGCGTCATATCCGTCCCGCCGAGCGTCCCCGGCATGGCCGGATGCGAACAGCCGTCGAGCAGACCGGCCGCGGCGCCCGCGATCAGGGTGCGGCGGGTCAGCCTCATCCCTCTACCTTCGCCCATTCTTCCTCGAAGCGGCGGACCAGCACCTGATTGTCGAGCCGGTTCACGCTGACCGGCCGCCGTGCCATGTCGCGCGGAAAGGCAAAGGCCAGCCGCTCGGTCACCGGATCGAGGAAGCGCAGACCGCCGGGCAGCCGACCCTGGGCGGGGAGGGGGCCTATACCGGCCAGCACGAAGCCCCACTCGCCGAAACTCGGCACATAGACATGATAGCCGCGCGTTGTGAAACCCGCCGCCTCCATCGTCGTCGCCACCGTCCAGAAGGCGTTGGGGGCGATCAGCGGCGACGTGCTCTGGACGCTCACGACCGCGCCGGGGGCCAGTCCGCGCGCCAGCTCGCGATAGAGGCTGACGGTATAGAGTTTGCCCAGCGAGAAATTGGTGGGGTCGGGGAAATCGACGATCGCCGCATCGAAACGCCGCCGGTTGCCGCGTAGCCAGCTGAACGCGTCGGCATTGACGACATGCACCTTGGGCGAGGTGAAGGCATGGGCGTTCAGCGCCGACAGCATGGGGCTGTTGCGGAACAGCGCCGTCATGGCGGGATCGAGGTCGACGAGGGTGACCGATCGCACAGCGGGATATTTCAGGATTTCGCGCACCGCCAGCCCGTCGCCGCCGCCCAGTACCAGCACGTCGCGCGGGGTCGCGACACGGCTCAGCGCCGGATGTACCAGCGCCTCGTGATAGCGATACTCGTCGCGCGACGAGAATTGCAGGTTGCCGCTCAGGAACAGGCGCAGGTCGTCGCGTCGCTTGGTCACGACGATCCGCTGATAGGGGGTGGAGGCGGCATAGATGATCGGGTCGCCATAGGCGGCGATCTCGGCGGTGCGTTGCAGCCTCTCCGACCAGATAAGACCGGCGAGCAGCCCGACCGCAACGGCGATCGCGACCATCAGCTCGCCGCGCAGCCTGCGGCCCGGCAGACGCAGGATCAGCGCGATGGCGACCGCGACGTTGAACAGTCCGAACAGGAATCCGGTGCGGATCAGCCCCAGCTTCGGCACCAGCAGCAACGGGAACAGCAGCGACGCGGCCAGCGCGCCGACATAGTCGAAGGTGAGAACGCGCGAGACGAGGTCGCCGAACTCCAGCCGGTCCTTCAGGATCCGCATGAGCAGCGGGATTTCCAGCCCGACCAGCGTCCCGATTGCGACGACGATGCCGTATAGGGGCAGGCGAAAATCCGCCACCCGGTCGAACAACAGGAAGAGCAGGGCCGCCGAGGTCCCGCCGATCACCGCAACCAGTATCTCGACCCGGACGAACACCGCCAACTCGTCGCGACGGACATAGCGCGAGCACCAGGACCCGATGCCCATCGCAAACAGATAGGTGCCGATGACCGTCGAAAACTGCGTGACGCTGTCGCCGAGCAGGTAGCTCGCCAGCGTTCCCGCCAAGAGTTCATAGACGAGGCCGCAGGTCGCGACCACGAACGCGGACAGCAACAGGGCCGCATCCGCGCGCGGTGGCGGCGCGCCGGTCGGCATGGGACTGGACATGCGATCAGCCGTGGATCGCGGCGCCGATGATGATCGCGATGGCGATGGCGATCGCGCCGCCGAAGATCGCGACCGCCTGGTTACCGCGACAAATCTCGCCCCAGAGATCGGCCGGGGTCAGCCGGTCCCAGATCCAGAAACCGACCGCGAAGATGAGGATGCCCAGCCCGGCATAGAGCAGGGTCGCGAGCAGCACGGTGGTGGACAGCATTCCTTGCTCCATCATTTGTGGGTGGGACCATGAGCGCCACGAACGCCGCCTCCGCCATGGGACGTGCCCGTTCCGCTCTCGGCGAAGGGCGAATAGCCGCGCATCGTGGCGAGGGCGAACAGCGCCACGACGGCCAAGCAGAACAGCGCATAGAGGATCGTTGCGAGGCGCATCAATCGTCGTCCCTGACAGGCGCGAGCCGCCGATGTTCGAACCGGAGGTGACGGATCGCCAGCAGCACCGGCCAAAGCGCCAGCGCGAGGATGGCGAGGACCATCGGCCCGACGAAGCTGCCCCCAGTCGCCAGCCTCAGCGTGACGGGGACCACCTGACCCGTTGCAGGCGGCGCCTGCGCCCCCGTCCAGCCATGGAAGGATGCCTCGACCACCAGATCATAGGTGCCGCCCGGAACGCTGGCGAAGGCGATGTTGGGAGAGCGATCGCCTTCCGACCAGCTGCCGTCGGAGTCGCTGCCGCTATAGCGTTCGGCCAGTGCATAAGCGTCGAAACGGCGCTGCGTGTTGCGGCCGACCAGTGCGTAATCCAGATCGACCCAGCCATTATCGAGCTCACGCGCCTCTGCCGCGATCGTCACCCGATTATAGGGCGCGGGCAGCGACACCTGGGCTACAACGCGTTCGATCGGGGCCGCGTCCACCGTCAGCGCGAAGGTATCGGTCAGCAGCGTCCGCCGCGCCGGACCTAGGGCCACCAGGACGGCAATCAGCGCCAGCATCGCGGCGGCGAAGACGACACCCGCCTCGCGGAGCGGTCGCATATGGGGCGAGGGCTCGTGCGGCGACGGGGTGCCGTGGGATGGCCGCGCTCGCTGCTCGATACCGAACGCCTTCTCCGCTTCACCCATGTCGAGCAACGTCAGCAGCGTCCAGGTTCGCTCATGCTCGTTCTGCTCGCATGTCAGCATCGCGCCGGGGCGGACATGGTCGCTCGCCTTGACCCGTTCGCCCATCGCGACACGCCAATAGAACTCGCCAACGACGAAGTTCACCGACGCATCATAGGCCGCGCCGAAATTGTGATAGCCCAGGCCATCGAGCGTGCAGCCCTTGAATGCCCAATCCGGCGTGCGATCGACGACCTGCCCCAGGCTGAAGCAGCGACCATCGTCGACCAGAAAGCGATAACCGGCATAGGGATTGAACAGCAGATATTCCTGCCATCCCGCATATCCGTCGGTCCGCTCCAGATAGCCGATGACCTCCCACGTCTCGCCCCGCAGGGTCCCTCGGGTTCCGAGGGGGATCTGGGGGCGGAGCATCGCCCGATGGGCGGCGGCGATGACCCGGACATCGTCGCGCGTGGTGTCCAGCGTCGCGCCGCAATGCTCGCAGATCAGCGACACCGTCAGGCCGCCCGCGCGTAGCGCGATCGTCCCGCCGCATTGCGGGCAGATAAGGGCGCGAACGGTGTCGGTCATCGACGCGTCCTCATGCCGCATAGTCGGGCATCGGCCAGCCGTCGAACCGGCGCAGCCCCGTGGCCGCGATATCGGCCAGGGTCACGTATCGGCCCGTAAAGAGGCTGGTTCCCACGCCATCCCGCTGGATGCTGGCGCAGCGGCCGCCGCCGCCCGTCAGGTCGATGCTCAGTGCCTGGCCGCCGCTCGGCAATGGGGTCGGCAATTCGCCTTCGCTGGCGACGCATTCGACGTGGCGGACATCCGTGACCCGGTAATTGGCGCCCGCAATCTGCGCCTGCTCCCCGATCGACGGCGTGCCGCCCGCCGCGATCTTCCGCCAGACACTCGCCAGCTTGGCGTCCTCTCCGGCGGCGGCGAGCAGCATATAGCGGCCCATCGCCTCGCCGAGCCACCAAAAGCCGCCCGTATCGACGGCAGCATACCATTCGTTCCACGCACCGTCCGTCCAGCGCCAGCGCACCCGCCCGACCAGTTCGAAGCGATGGCCGTCGAAATGCCCCCGCGCGCCCAGTTGCAACGGGCTGACGTCGTCGGGCACCGCCGCGACCTGGCCGACACGGCGCAGCGCTTCGCCATCCCGGACCAGCAGGCTTCGGCAATAGTCGCAAACCCGGCTCGGCAGCGCGGAACGGAACGCGACCGGCGCACCGCATTGGGGACAGGCAGGCTGGTCCATGTCAGCCGATCTTGGCGAGCAACGCTGCCTTCTTCGCCTCGAACTCCTCCTGGCTCAATGCTCCCGCGACGTGGAGTTTGTGGAGCTTCTCGATCAGTGCGAACGGGTCTTCGGCAGGCGGGGAGGGGGCGGGCGGGGAGGGGGCGGCGCTCGTTCCGCCCGCCAGACCCGATGCCATCGCCTGACCCAGCGCCGCCCCCGCAGCGGCACCTGCGCCCAGAGACGCCATGCCGCCATTCTGCCCCGCCGCCGCGTCGATCGCGTCGGCGGCCTGGAAGCGGACATAATCGTCGAGGTTGCCGATGACCCGCATCGCGCTCGCCTTGTCGAAATGCGCCTGAACCTCGTCGGGCAACGACACGCTTTCGACGAAGAAGCTGGCCATCTCCAGCCCCCATTGCGCAAAGGCGGGCGCGACCGCGAGACGCAGGCGGTCCGACAGCGCCTGCTGGTCGCCAGCGAGGTCGACGAACGCGATCTCGCTGCGGCCCAGCTCACTGGCGATGGCGGTGGCGATCGCACCACGCAGCTGCGGTTCCAGATCGCCAACGCGAACATGCTCCAGCGTGCCCATCACGGTCGCCTTGAACCGTGGGACGTCGGCGATGCGGAACGAATAGCTGCCGAAGGTGCGCACCCGGATCGGTCCGTAATCCTTGTCGCGCACGGTGATTGGCTGCGCCGTGCCCCATTTGAGGCCCGCATGTTCGCGCACGGTGAAGAAATAGAGATCGGCCTTGAACGGCGATACGAAGCCCTTGTCCCAGTTCATCAGCGCGGTCAGCACCGGCAGGTTATCGGTCTCCAGCGTATGGCGACCGGGCTCGAAGGCGTCGGCGATCCGCCCCTCCTCATAGAAAAAGGCGATCTGTCCGTCTCGAACGGTCAGCGATGCGCCATTCTGGATCGCATGGTCGCGCATGGGATAGCGCAGCGCTAGGTCGTCCGGCGCCTCGACCCAGTCGATGACGTCGATGAACTGTTTGCTCAGAAAATCGAACAGACCCATGCGCACTCCCCCTGCGGGCCGAACGCTACTGGGTCGGGCGCGGAAAGCAATATCCGCGTCGCCGAACATGGCCGGGCGGCAGGGGGGAGGTCGGGCCGCACATTCTGCGCGACGTGCCCGACTTTTTTGGTTAGCGTTCCGCTCGCTGATTCCGTCCGTGATCGAGTAGTCTGTATGCGTATTATCCCGTTATCCCATCTGCTTCTGATGGGTGTCGCGACAATCTGCGCCATCCCCGCCCCGGCCGCCGCCCGGTCTTTCGAACTGGTCGAGCTGCAAAGGGAGATGAATGCGCTGCTGGCGAACCGTTCCGGCGAATATGGCATCGCGGCGATCGACCTGGACGATGGCTCGACCGCTGCGGTCAACGGCCAGATCGCCTTTCCGATGGCAAGCACGGTGAAGCTGGCCATTGCGGGCGCCTATCTGGCGGAGGTGGATCAGGGACGCCGTAGCCTGAACGATATCGTCAACGGCCGTACCGCCGCCAGAGCCATGGAGGCGATGATCGTGCGCAGCGACAATCTCGCCGCCGATCAGCTGTTCGCCACGCTCGGGGGCCCGGCCAAGGTCCAGCAATGGGTGTTGTCGCACAATATCAGTGGAATGCGGATCGATAGGACGATCGCGCAGCTGCTTCGCGAGCGGGGCCATCTGGCCGATATCAAGGATGTGGCGACGCCGGTCGCAATGGTCGAGTTGCTCCGGACGCTTGACCGGGGAACCGCGCTGTCGGCGCAGAGCCGCGCCTATCTGCTGGGGTTGATGAGCCAGTGCCGGACGGGCACCCGGCGCATCCGCGCGCTGCTTCCCGTCGGAACGCGGGTGGAGGACAAGACAGGCACGCTCGACGGCATCACCAACGATGTCGGTTTCATCACCATGCCGGATGGCCGCCGCGTCGCGATCGCCGTCTTCGCGAGGGGAGGGCGCGACCGCCAGCCCGTCATCGCCGAAGTGTCGCGCATGATCTATGACCGGTTGGCCGACGGCGTGCGCAACGCGGTGGCCGCCTTCATGAAATTGCGTTGAGTCGGCGGGCGGCGACGGCCGGGATATAATCTGCGGCTGGCACAGCCTTCGACTGACGGGCGTGATTGGTCTTTACATGGTCTCGCCGGACTGCGCGGGTCCGATAGCTGGTCCTTTCGTTTCTGGAATGGGGCGCTGGTCGACCGCTGAACGAATGGCGGCTGAGTCGAGATGTGCCGGAGCGATCGCCTCGAGGCATAGCGAGTCGCCGCTTCTCCTCATGCTTCCCATCCGAAGCAGCTAACTCGACGAGTTTTGTCTTTTTACTTCATATGGTTAATATATTTCGGACTAGGGCCATACTGTCCGGCTTAAGACATGGCCAGTCCGATGACTTCCGAGCATTGTGTTGTCTCATGCTCGATATGCTTCAAAGAATAATGAATGATAACGCTATCAATACTTGCCAAAAACCATCGGCTAAGTTGTTGATCTATCATGAACATTGAAAAGGCGTATCATCGATCTGCCCACGAAGTGTGACAAGTGGTATCGTACCATTGCGAAACCTAAAAAAACATGATCCAAAAGGTTTGGCGGCGGGGGAAGCGGCAAAAGGCGCTAGCCCGCCCCGGGGAATGGTAAGAGATATTACCATATAAGGGGGAGTAACTATATGAGAAGCATTGGAATTCTACTCGCCACCAGCTGCGTTGCCGCGATATGGGCAATGCCGGTGGCCGCGCAGATCGGGCAAATCACGTCTGGCGCCGACACCGACAAGGCCAAGAGCGAGAGCCAGAAGCGCGCCGAGCAACAGAATGCGCGTTTGGATGGCGGCGATCAGGGCAAGGCGTCGGAAACCGGATCGAACGACGTCGTCGTCACCGGCTCTCGCATCGTCAATCCGAACCTCGCCTCGGCCGCGCCAATCCAGGCGATTTCCGCCCAGGAAATCAAGCTGAGCGGCGCGGTGAACGTCGAGGACGTGCTGAACCGATTGCCGCAGATCGTTCCCTACGCGCCCCAGGCGGATGACGAGGGCAACGGCACCGCCAAGGTCAGGCTGCGCAACATCGGTGGATCGGGCGGCGCGGCGCTGGTGCTGGTGGATGGTCAGCGTCTCGGTGGCCAGGTGGCGACCGACGTCAATTCGATCCCGCCTGCGCTGATCCAGCGGATCGACGTTCTGACCGGCGGCGCTGCGGCCGTCTATGGCCCGGACGCGCTGACCGGCGTGGTGAATTTCGTCCTGAAGAAGAATTTCAAGGGGCTGCAGGTCGACGCCAATTACGGCTTCTTCAACCACCTCAACCGCCGCAATGTCGTGACCGACACCGCCCAGTCGCGCGGCTTCGCGGTGCCGCTGGGCATGACCAATGACGGCGGTCGGGCGACCATCAACGTGACGGCGGGGACCAGCCTGCTCGACGACCGACTGTCGCTCTCCGGCTATGCCAGCTATCGCCATACCGACAACCTGCCCTATACCTCGCGTTCGACCCAGGCCTGTCACCTGATCCAGGCGGGGATCGACCAGCCGCTGAACTGCGACAGCACGCTCTATTCGGTCAACGGCGTCATCCAGAGGCTGAGCGACGGCGCGCTGTTCACCAACGCCCGCGACGGCAGCCGTAACTTCAGTCCCTACCGCAACACGCAGGATGCGACGACCGACCGGCAGAACCGGATGGACAGCAGCTATCAGATGCTGCGCGGCAACGAGCGCTACAATGCGGGCGGTTTCCTGTCGTTCAAGATGACCGACTGGGCCGAGCTGTACGGTAGCTATATGTACACGAAGAACACCAGCCAGGGTACGTACAGCCCAGCGACCGCGCCCATCTTCGCGACGGACAACGGCTATCAGCTCAACTGCAACAACCCGCTGATGTCGGCGCAGCAGGCCCAGATTCTGTGCGGCGCGGCGGCCGGCACCTCGGCGACGGTGCCGATCGATTTCGGCTATCGCTTCGCGAAGCTTGCGACCCAGACCATCGACTATCAGCAATTCTACCACCGGGCGACCCTGGGGGTGCGTGGCGATTTTGGGGGAGCCTGGCATTACGATGTCGGCGGCGTCTGGGCCAAGGCGCTGATCAAGAGTTCGATCAACCGCAACTGGGACCCTTCGCTCGACAACATCGCAAAGGCGCTGAACGTCGTCAACGTGAACGGCGTGCCGACCTGCGTGTCGAAGGTCAACGGGACCGATCCCAACTGCGTCCCGCTCGACATCTTCCAGGGCGGCAACAGCGATCTGGCGTCCTATAACTATATCTTCCAATACGCACCGAACGGACCCACCCGGAACGTCAGTTATTTCCTGGACGGTCAGGCCAATATCAGCGGCGATCTAGGCCATTATGGCATTCGCTCACCGCTGGCGGCCGATGGCGTGCAGGTCAGCTTCGGGGCTGAAATCCGGCATGACATCGCGAACAATTTCACCAGCGCCGACTATAACAGCATCATCCAGAACACCCCCAACCCCTCCTCGTCGGCGCGGGGGACGCAGACGGCCAAGGAACTGGCGGCCGAAATCCAGGTCCCGCTGGTGCAGGACAAGCCCTGGACCAATCTGCTCGGCGTCAGCGGCGGCTATCGCGCGTCGAACTACGATACCTCGTCGCGGACCTTCTTCAGCACCTGGAAGCTGGAAGGCACCTGGGCGCCGGTGCGGGATATCCGGTTCCGCGTGGCGCGCAATTTCGCCTCGCGCGCACCCAATGTCTTCGAGGCGACGCAGAACATCAACTTCGGCCGCAACATCAACTTCCGCGACCCGTGCGGCCCCGGCGAGAACGGCGCCGCGCCGCTCGCCAGCCTTCAGGCGTGCCAGTTGCAGCCCGGCTTCCAGGCGTCGACCTATGGCAGTGCCTATCTGAACTGCCCGCAGGAAGGCTGTATCTATCGCTTCGGCGCCGTGGATCCCAAGCTGGGCCCGCAGACTGCCAATACCCTGACCTATGGTCTGGTGCTGACGCCCCGCTTCCTGCCACGGTTCAGCTTCTCGGTGGATCATTACGAGATCCGCTATACCAATCAGATCGTCGGTCTGGATCAGGACAGCATCGTCGGCAACTGCATCGGCTATGCCACCGATCCGACCGAGCTGAACCGCATCTCCTGCCAGCAATTCGTGCGCAACGGCGATGGCAGGCTGTTCGGCAACATCAACAGTCCGAATTCCGGCTTCGTCAGTTCGCTGGTGCTCAATGTGCCCAACCAGACCGGCACGACCGGTTACGACTTCCAGGCGCATTACGACCTGCCGGTCGCTTCGGGCACCTTTGCCACCGACTTCAACGGCGGCATCGTCAACAGCGCGGCGTCGGTTTCCAACCAGTCGGGCAATGTCGGCTATTTCGGAGACGGCGTGGGCAATCCCATTCCGAAGTGGCGCCACAATCTGCGCGGCACCTTCACCGGGGCGGAGGGCGTGTTCCAAGTCTCGCTGAACTGGCGTTACATCTCTGGCACCACAAGCGGCACGCTACGCGATCCGACCAAGGTCCAGAAGACGTTCGCGCATATCCCTGCCTACAGCTATTTCGATCTGGCGGCGAACGTGAACATCGCCAAGCGGATGACGCTGGGTGTTACCATCAACAACCTGCTCGACAAGGATCCGCCGATCATCCCGGCACGAGGCGGTTACGGCCAATATTCGATCAACGGGTGGCAGAACTCGCCCGTCAATTTCTACGATATCTACGGCCGTTATATCCAGTTCTCGGTCACCACCAATTTCTGATGACCGATGCCATGGCCTGCGATCGTCCATTCGCATGCCATGGATGATGAATAGCATGGTCCCCGGTGACGCCTTCACCGGGGACCATGTCGTATAGGCAGGCCTATTACCGAAATTTCCGTGGGCCGACGCCTCAGGCATTTCGTTCGGGCGTCCCGAACGATAAAGGCATCGCGATGAAAAGCCCGTGCATCAGCATATGCCGTTTCGACGGCCGCACCGGCTGGTGCGTCGCATGTGGACGGACCCTGCCGGAATGCCGCGAGTGGAAGAAGGCACCTCGACCAAAACTGCTGGCGATCAGCAAGGCTTTGCCCGCGCGGCTGGCGAAGCTCGACGCGCGCGGAATACGCGTGGTCGAGGACAGCATCGCATGATCCCCTTGCACGGTAGAGAGAAGCCGATGGCCCACTAACTAACTTAGTATAAAGCCGAAATGGGGGCTTTGTGCCAGTTTCGGCAAAGGGCGTGCCCGGCGTCGGGGCTATCTTCGACAGGCAGCATGGTGCTGCATGTTGAGAGTATCACCGATGACCGCTTATGACCCCAACCTGGTGAAAGACCTTCGCGACGATCGCGCCACGTCCCTGTCCCAAGCCGCCCACGCCCTGAGCTTCGATCAGCTCGTCTCGCGCTATGACGGCCGGACGCAGACTCTCTGGACCGACATGCGGCCGCGCACCCGGCCCAGCTTCAACCCCGACCTGTTGCGGGACTTCGAACGCTGGCAGGACGGTATCGTCCAGGCGGTCGATACGGGCGAGCTGCCGATCCGTTATCTGGTGCTCGGCTCGCGCTTTCCCGGCGTCTTCTCGCTGGGCGGCGACCTGGACCTGTTCGCGCAGGCGATCCGGGACCGCAACCATGATGCGCTCGCCCATTACGGGCATCGCTGCGTCCATATCCTCTACCGCAACATGCGTGGCCTGGAGCGGCCGATCGTCACCATCGGTCTGGTCGAGGGCGATGCGCTGGGCGGCGGGTTCGAGGCGCTCTTGTCCTTCCACGTCGTCATTGCCGAGCGGGGCACCAGCTTCGGGCTCCCCGAGACGATGTTCGGTCTGTTCCCCGGCATGGGGGCGCATTGCTTCCTGTCGCGGCGGCTGGGCGCGGCGCGGGCCGAGCAGATGATCCTGAGCGGTCGGACCTATAGCGCCGAGGAACTGTACGAGATGGGCCTCGTCCACGGTCTGGCCGAGCGGGGCGGGGGGCGGCAGATGGTCGCCGACTATATTCGCCAGAACGATCGGCGGCACAGCGCGCATTGCGCCATCTATGAGGCGTCACGCGCGGTCAATCCGCTGCCGCTGGAGGAACTGGAGGGTGTGGTCGATCTTTGGGCGGACGCCGCACTGCGCCTGACGGAGGGCGATCTCAAGCGGATGGAACGGTTGGTCGCGGCGCAAAGCCGTCTGCGCGACAAGATGCAGGCGTAATCAACCGGCCTCGGGCAGGGGACCAGCCTGCCCGAGGCTTTCCTCGCGGGCTGCGGTATGGGCGAAGAGCGCGGCCACCTCCTCGGCGGGCATCGGCCGGGCCAGCAGATAGCCCTGCACGGAATCGCAGCGCGTCCGCCGCAGCTGTTCGAGCTGGGCAGGGGTTTCGACCCCCTCCGCGACCGTCCTCATGCCCAGCTTGGCGGCGAGCTCGACGATGGTCTGGACGATCGCGATCGAGGCGCTGTTATGCTCCAGGTCCATGACGAAGGATCGATCGATCTTGAGCGTCTGGAACGGAAATTGGGTCAGATAGCTCAGCGAGGAATAGCCGGTCCCGAAATCGTCCAGCGTCGTGCACACATCGATCTCGTTCAGCGCGGTCAGCGCCGCAAGCGACCGTTCGACATCGTCGAGCAGCACCGTCTCCGTCACCTCCAACGTCAGACGTTTTGCGGGCAGGCCGCTGTCCTTCAGCGCGCGCTCGACCGTGACGGTGAGGTCGTCGGTTCGCAATTGCACCGGCGACAGATTGACCGCGACCGTCACTTGCGACGGCCAGCTGCTCGCCGCGCGGCACGCCTGATCCAGCACCCAGGCACCGATGGGTACGATCAGACCATTTTCCTCGGCGATCGGGATGAACTCGGCGGGGGATACGGGGCCGAATTGCGGACTGTTCCACCGCAGCAGCGCTTCGCACGATGTTATTGCGCCTGTCGCCAGCCTGAAGATCGGCTGGAACAACAGATGAAACTCGCCCCGCTCCAGCGCGCCACTCATCGCGGCGGCGAGCTGGCGGCGGCGTTCGATCTTCTCGTCCATGACCGGCTCATACAGTAGGACTTGGCCGCGGCCGCTCTCCTTGGCGCGGTAGAGGGCCAGATCGGCATTCT